>JAGWNA010000002.1 GCA_028871555.1 Lysobacteraceae bacterium | reverse complement strand
TCGAGCGCACAGCCTGGGGGCGCACCCGCGCGGCCATCGGTTCCACGCTCTTGCGTCCGCCAGGTAGCATCAATCCTTGCAGGTACCACGTGGCCGGCGCCGCCCGATCCGCGTGTCCCAAGGCGGACACGATCGCCTCGCCATACCGCTCAAAGCGTGTTTCAAGACTTGTGCCCATGACCCACCTCCTTGCGCGCTGCTCGAAGATGACTGCATCTTACCAGATTTTAATAACACAGTAGAATTAAGTACTGAATGGCACTTACCTGGCTCAAGCGTCTCGCGGGAACGACGGAAAATGAGGCTTCACGCTCAAGTTGAGTGTCATTCGGTTCAGTACTCCGTATGCACGCGATTTCCCAAAATGGCGCGCAACCGTTCCAATGCACGTTTGTGAAGTTGCGAAACGCGCCCTTTGGTAACCCCCAGCTGGGACGCGATTTCGACAAATGGCACATGGTGATAGTAGTGCAGCGTGAGAATCGCCTGCTCGCGTTCATCGAGCTGCTCCAGCCCTTCGATCACCGCGATGCTCAACTCCTCCTTCTCGTGCTCGGCATAGGCACTCGGTGATTCTTCGCGATCCGGAAATGATCTTGCATCCAGCAGGAAGCCGAGGCCCAAGCCTACCGTTGTGGCCACGAATGCGTCCAATGGATCTGACATGGCGCCATCTCCAAGCGACTCGATCCGGTCCAACACCGCGCTCGTCTGATCATGAGGGTACGCATCCTTGGTCAAGCTCTCGCGCAAGGCCCTCATGCCATTGAACACCGCGCCGCGCACACGGTAGCGTGCGTATGTCTCGAACTTGATCCCGCGGCTCGGGTCGAAGCGGTCCATGGATTCCAGCAATCCGATCAATGCATTTTGAACGCAATCGTGCCACGCATCGCCCAAAGAATGGACGCGCATATAGACATCGCGCGCGACCATTCTCGCCCATGGGGAATACCGGAGGACGAGCGCATTGCGCGCGTCCATCTCGCGCCCTTCGCGCCATCGCTCCCAGAGCATCAGCTCACAGTTATCCAAGTCCGCGCCTGTCGCTCAGGTGTGGTAGCTGCTCAACAGGGCCTGAGCGAGCAGCCCCCACCCGTTGACCAGGAGAAACAGGAGAATCTTGAGCGGCAAGCTGATGCTGGTGGGCGGCAACATGATCATGCCCAACGCCATGAGTATCGCCGCAACGACAAGATCGATCAGCAGGAACGGCAGGAAGATCACGAAGCCGATCTGAAAAGCGGTCCGCAATTCGCTCAGCATGAATGCGGGGATGAGCTGCAACGCACCGACGTCATCAACCGACTTGGGCGGTGCCATCCTGGCCATGCGCACCACCGCAAGCAGATCCGCCTCCCGTGTCTGCCTGATCATGAACATCTTGAACGGCCTGAAGCCACGTTCAACAGCCGTACCAGCGGGAATTTCATGTCGCAGGTAAGGATCGAGGGCCATTTGTTTGGCCGTCTGAAACACCGGGTTCATGGCAAACAGCGTAAGGAACATGGCCAGCGTCAGCAGCACGCTGTTGGGTGGCGTCTGCTGCAGGCCAAGCGCGCTGCGCACCATGGACAAAACGACGATGATGCGTGTGAATGACGTCAGCGCGATCACCATCAGCGGAATGAATGACAAAAGCGACAGCAGCAGGAACGAACGCACGATCGGCGCATAGTCTTCGGCCGAAGCACGGGCAATCGAATCCTGGATGGGGTCGCCACACCAGCCCATGGCGGGCAAGGCCAGACCGCAGATCAGCAAGCCCAGGAGCACGAAACGCTTGTTCCTTGTCATGTTGCGTCGCCCTGCCCGAACGGAGGGGTGCCCAGAGGTGCGACGGTCGCGGCGCATCCACGCCCTGTTTCGACAAGAAGGTATTCAAGCCCGCCGTACGCCACGATGTGCACCGTCGTGATCGCGCTCACCCGTCGCGATGCCCGCACTTCGATACCCGGCCCGCGTGCCGTGCGCCTTCCCGCGTGCATGCCTGTCACCCAGCCGCGACGACGCGCATACGCGATGCATGCGGTCAATCCGGCCAGTGCCAGGGCGGTGATCGCCAATGCAGCCGTAACCGTTCCCGCCGAAACGGGGGCGGCAGCCCGATAGGGAATAGCTGTCGCTGCGCCGGTCGACGCAGCACCAGATGCAACGGCCGGCGCCGCCGGACCCAAAGCGAGCGCACTCACAGAATTTCGGAAATCTTCAGTCCAAAACAATCACCCGCGGCCATCAGATGGCCACGCGCGATGGGCTTGCCATCAAGCAGCAGTGCAACCGGCGCATCGAGGTCAGCATCGAGTTCGACGCAATCGCCCCAGGTGAGGGAAAAAAGCCTGTCGACGCTGATATCCGCGCTGCCCATGAGCACATCCAGGCGCACTTTGACGTGGCCGAGTACACCCAGGTTGCGCTCGACGAGCGGGCCACCCGAACCGGGTTTGTAGTCGACTTCTTCCAAGTCGATCTGTGCAACTACGACTTCTTTCATGGCTTGTGCTGTTCCTTCGAGTTGATGCCGTCGAGCAGGACGGCGCGTTGTGTCCCCATTCGGCGCAAATAGCCCATAGCAACGGCACCGTAGCCTTCCAGACGGAGTTGCATGGCTTCTTCGAGTCCCCGATCCCCGACCAGGATTTCTCCCACGCGAAGATCCGACAGATCGGTGAGATTGACCGATCCGAAATCAATAACAGCTTCGACGCGCAAGGGCGCACCGTCCAGGGCCGACTGTCGCGACGCCAACCCTGTCTGCCGGGTTTCCCTCGGCGGCGCGAGTCTGTCCACGAGCTGCCGATCCATGGCCAGAACCCACTCCAGCTCCCCTTGAGCAATGACCACGACGCCAGAACCCAGATCGGTTCGCTCCAGATCGTGCGATGAAACACTCTCGGATAACTGTGAAAGCCTGGAGATGCCGCCCCGACGGCAAACCCGCGCCGCAAGATCACCCAGCGCTTCCTCACCGATGCGGTGTGCCCAGCCGGCATCCTCGCCTTCGGCCGCACCGACCAAGTGACGTCCGATCCTGTCCAGGCCGTTGCTGCCCAGGAAAATTCCCAGCGACCCCGCCGGATTGATTGATACCAACGGCATCAGGCCCCGGGCAACGAAACGGCCATGTTCGGCCCACTGCACATCGACTCCGGTGGAGGCGTGATGAACCCACCATTCCCGCGACCATTCCGCCACTTCGGCGGAGACCAACGAGCACAACGTCGCGCGGCGCGACTCACCGAGCCAACCGAAACGCATGTCCTTCACGTCTTAGGCGCCTCGAGTGGAATCGTACAATTGCTGGAGCATGGTGCTGGACACCGTCATGACACGCGAACTGGCCTGATAGCCGCGTTGAAGTACGATCATGTCTGCCAATTCCTGGGTAAGGTCGACGTTCGACATCTCCAGGCTGCTGCCTTCGATCTTGCCGAAATTTGCCGTGTTGGCACGACCGACCTGCGCGGTCTGACCCTGCGGCCTTGCGTAAAGATTGCCCTGGATCAGCTGCATCGAACTTTCATCCGGGAATGTCGCCAGGGCAAACTGCGGCCCGGCCTTGGTCTCGCCATCCGAATAGACGATCTGGAGCGTGCCGTTGATATCGAAGGATTCGGAAGCGACGCCTACCACCGCATGCCCATCTTTCGCGGCCGCTGACAAATCAGAGGCAACGCCCGAAAAATTCGTCACACCGCTTGTGCTGTTTGCCGCACCAAAATTGAAATCAATCGATTGCGAGCTTCCTCCAAGCGTACTCGTCACGGTCAGTGCGTTGAAACCTGCCTGAGGGGTGCCCGTGCTATCGAAACGGATTTCTCCGCTCCCGAGGGTATTCCCGCTGCTGTCCGTGACCGTGACAAGCCAGCTGCCCGGGGTGACCGCCGTATTGTTGGTCATCGTTATTTTCAGGGTGTGCGCATTTCCTTGGGCATCATAGACAGTGACGGCATTGACGGTGTCCGAAGGGTCGGACGGCATGATATTGCCGGCCATGTTCACGGCCGTGGTTGCTTGTGCCGGGAGTGATTTGTAATTGCTGACATCGAAATTGCCAAGATTTCCGGAAGGATCAAAACCTTGGACAAGATATTTATTTACGGAATCGACAAGCTGTCCCGATGCATTGAACTCAAACTGTCCGGCACGCGTGTAGTACGTATTTCCCGAGGAATCCTTGAGGATATAAAACCCGTCTCCGACGATGGCGGCATCGGTTACCGTGCTTGTTTGCTGTATATTTCCTTCGCTCAGGTTTTTCCCTGTTCCCGAAATTTTCGTACCGGCACCGCCGAACACATTCTCGAAAAAGGAATCGCTGCCACGAAAACCGGGAGTATTCATGTTGCTGATGTTGTCGCCTATCGTATTCAAGCTGTTCGAGAAACCGAAAAGGCCCGACACGCTGTTGTATAACGCCTGCATTATGCTCGACATGGATTATTCCTCAGGGTGTCACGAGTTGAATTTGGGACAGGTTGACGTTCGTCAGGACGCTGTTGCCGGAGGTCATCACGGTTACCTGAACACCATTGGCACCATACTGGATTCCGGTTACCTTGCCGGACGTTGTTGAACCGTCCGCGTTGGTGACCTCGACCGTATGCGTGAGCAAACCCAGTGACTGGTCCGACGAGTTGAGGGTCAGAAGGTTGTTGATCCCGGATACCTCCTCACTCTGCTGTTCGATGCTGACGAACTGCGCCAGCTGCGTGAGAAATTGACTGTTATCCAGAGGCTGCATCGGATCCTGAAACTGCAGCTCGCTGACAAATAACTTGATGAAATCCTGTTCGTTGATACCGGAATTCGGCGTAGCCGAGGCAACCGTGGTATTCAACTGGCTGCCAATTGCATCGACTGGCATGACACCCCCCGTTCAGTAGCTTTTGTGATGCGAAGTCCACACTTCGCGGCCGTTCAGCACGATTCTTCCAAGGCGGATACCCTCTGCCATGGCCCCTTTCATCAAAACATCCACCAACCGCGCCGCTGCCTCATGGGGCACGCGGTAGTCGCGCAACCAGATCACCGCACTGCCATCGCGCTGTCGGGTGAGGCGCAACGAACTTTCCGGCCAGAGCGTCGTGACGGCCATCGCCGAGTCGACTGAGGTTGCGTCCGATGCTGTCGAATGGCCCGCGACCGCCATCTCCTCACTCTTCGCAAGCATGCTCAATGCCGCCAGCGCTGCCTCGTGAAACGACCTGTCTGCAACCGCGTCATTCGTGACCGGCGGTATGTCGGACGGCAACGCATGTGTTTGCGGTCGCATATTTGCCATCTCCGGCAGCATGACATCCGGCACAGCAGCAGGATCGGGATAAGCCCGAGCAGTCAGTTCGGAAAGGTACGTGCTGGCAAGCAGATGCACGCCGAACACGCGCGACCCGAGCAGCGCCTCCGTATTGCCAGTTGGTTGGACCACCCTGCCCAGCTGCTCATGCATGACAGCGCTCATGGTGAATCCTGTGTTCTGCGCGGACGATGATTTCGCATCCTGCGCAATACCCGCCACATGAGGTATCGGCACGCTGGTGACCCTGTGTCCCGGTTGCGCGCTCCCCGAGTCGAGTTGCGCAGACAGACCGCCTGCGGCCCCAGGTGCAATCTGCGCAGTTACGCCACCCGCGGATGCCGGACTGATCCGTGCGGGTACGTTGCCCGCAACATCGGAGCTGGCCTGTGCAGACACCCCTCCGGCAGCCGTGGAGTCAACCTGCCGGGGAGTCTCCTTTGCGACCCTGCCGTCAGCCCTCTTGGCCAGCTCGTGAGCGAAATCCCGCGAAGGTAATCGCTCGACGGGGAGGGTCGAAGCATTGAACATGGCCTTGATATGGCCGATATCGCTCGTCATGCCCTCTCTCCCAGCCAGAGTTCGGTCGCATCTTCCTGCCTGCCGGCGGCACACTTCAGGTCCATCGCACCGCGGGCCTCCTTGACCCGTTCATCGATTCTCTCGCGGTATCGCTTTGCCGAAACCGAGGCGCTTGCGCGCTCCCGGCATGCCATCTCGGCGGAAACAAGCGCTTCCGAGGCGGCATGCAGCTTCACGGCAAGCATCGCGTCCAGGTTCGACAGCATTTCGTAACGTGATACATCCAGATTCGAGCTGTCCGAAGTACTCGCACGGCTTGCCGTCGTGACGACATCACGAGCGGCCGTTATCTCGGCGCGATCGGTTCGACACGTGTTCTCCTGCGCTGCCGCTTCGGCCAGCGCCAGCGACGCACGAAGTTCGCGTACCCGCGCCACGCGCAACAAGACTTCGTATGCATGCAATCGCCCGCGCCTGGTCATGTCTGCACTCCATCCGTCGACACGATGTCGCGCAGCAGTTCGATGCTTTCACGGCGGGTCGACCACACCGATGGTTTCTGGCGCAGGCACTCGGCGATGCGCGGATAATGGATGATGGCCTCGTCCAGCGACGGATTGGCGCCTGCCTGATAGGCGCCCATGTCCACCAGGTCACGCGATGCCTGATAGGTCGATACGATGGTCCGGACGCGCTGAATGATCTGTTGCTCTTCCCCGCTTGCCACGCACGAAACCAGGCGACTCACGCTGGACAGCAGATCAATTGCCGGAAGCTGTCCGCGTGCCGCCAGATCACGCGAAAGCACCACGTGCCCATCCAGGATCGCACGCATGTGATCGGCGACCGGCTCGTTCATGTCGTCCCCTTCGACCAGAACGCTATAGATCGCCGAGATCGAGCCGCTGCCGCGCACGCGTCCGCCGCGCTCGAGTATCTGCGGCAGTAGATTGAACACCGAAGGGGGGTACCCGCGCGAAGTCGGCGGCTCGCCAACGGCCAGACCGACTTCACGTTGCGCCATGGCGAATCGGGTGATCGAATCGACCATCAGCAACACGTCCATGCCCAGGTCGCGGAAATACTCGGCAATCGCGTGTGCCGCATGCACCGCATGGGTTCGAACCAACGCCGGTTGATCGGCCGTGGCCACCAGCATCACGGAACGCTCGCGTCCCTCCGCACCCAGGGCGTTGTCCAGGAAGTCGCCTACCTCGCGCCCTCGCTCGCCGATCATGGCGACCACCACGACATCCGCGCGCACGTGCCGGGCCATCATGCCGAGCAAGGTGCTTTTGCCCACACCGCTGCCCGCGAACACGCCGACGCGCTGCCCCTTGGCCAAGGGAAGCACGCCATCGATCGCCCGCACGCCGGTTTCCAGCGCTTCGTCCAGTGGCGCCCGGTGCATGGGGTTGATGGGCACACGCTGGATATCACGATGGCTTTCAGCCGCGATGTCCAGGCCGCCATCCAGAGGCTTGCCGAACGCGTCGATCACGCGCCCGATCATCGCCCGACCGACGGGCACCCGCAGCGTACGACCCAGGGCACGAATGCGCGCGCCCGCCGCAACCCCGCGCAGGTGGCCAAATGGCATCAGCAAGACGCGCCCTTCGCGGAAGCCCACGACCTCGGCGCAAACACACTGGCCTGGCATTTCTCCGTCGACTTCGCATAGTTCACCGACCCGGGCATCTGGCCCATCAGCCTCGATCACCAGCCCATTGAAGCCAAGCAGGCTGCCATACGCATGGGCGAACGGCTTGCCCGCCAGCAGGCGGCCATAGCCGAAGAGGGCGGCCGTCCCATTCATGCGCGATCGACCCCCAACGACTCGAGCATCACCTCATAAATGGCCTTGAGCCGCTGGCCGATCGAGCTTTCCATCTGGCCGCGTTGCGTCACTACGCGGCAATCGCCCGGGGCAAGCCCCGGCTCGACCACTATTTCCAAGCCATCGACAAGTTCCGGCAACGCCGGTCGATCCTGCGCCGATACCGCCATGCGTACCGCTTTGACACGAAACTCCCCGGCCATCTGGGCGCACAGCCGCTGCAGCAGTTGACGATCGCCCTGCATCTGACCGAAGGCTCGTGCCAGGCTCGCCAATGCCACTTCAATGGCCAACGCCTCCACGGCCTCGCCGTGACTCTGCACCGCGTCCGCCAGACCACCGGTCAGCGCCGCCAGGCGATCGCGCTCTTCAGTGAGCTCCTGCAGGCGGCGGCGCACCGTGTCCTCCAATTCCTGCATCCGCTGCGTGGCGCTGCGCTGCCCATCGCTCTCGCCCGCTTCGAAACCTTCGGCATATCCGCTTCGGTAGGTTTCCGCGTCAACCGGATCCACCGAGACCGCTGCAGGAACAACCGCCGCCACAGGCACGCCCCCACCCGCCACCACACGTCGAACCGCAGCTTCTCGAATGACGTCATGCGACAGACGGCGGATCATCGCAATGCCTCGGTTGCCTGCAGAACCTGGCCTGCGTCATGGAGGCAGCGTGCCAATGCGGCCGCCAGTGCGCCTGGAAAGGGGTTCGGCAGTTGCTCCGTCGCATGACGGATCGCGGCGCTTCGCGGCTTGCTGCACGCCGCCAGATAGATCTCCGCATGATCCGCTGCAGCGGCAGCCAGCGCGCATGCGGCCCAGCGACTGGAAAGAGTATCCAGTACCGCGATCAACACCGCGGGCGTCGGCACATCGATCCTGGGTGCTTCATTTTGCCCGTCCAATGCGGCCTGCAGCACATCCGCGTCGATCGACGCAAAGCGCGCAGCCTCATGGATCAACGGAGCGAGCGAGGAACGCCACGTTTTCGGCATTTGCGCCAGCATCCAGCGCCGATCCGCGGGATGCATGCGGGCCATGGCCAGAGCCGCCTTGCGGAGACCGGCTGTATTCACCGCTCCACCTCGGCCGATTCGATCCATTGATGCAGCCGTGCCAGCGTTTCTTCCCGTTCGGAAGGCAACAGGCGGCGCGGTACGTTTCGGCTTGCCTTGAGCAGGCTTGCCAGAATGATCGCAACGAGTACGGCGACCGCTGGATAAGCCCACCAAGCCACCCTGGCGGGGGAGCGCACCGATTCGATCGCCGCTGCGGCATGGGTGCCCGTCAGCATCGGGCTGACTGCGCCGGGCACCGGCGCCGGGGCGACTGCAGCGACGCGCTCCGGCAAAGCGATGGCGGCAATATCGACCTTGTCGCCCCGCGACGGGTCCAGCCCGAGTCCCACCGATACCACGGCGGACAATTTTTCGATTTCCGCCCTGGGCAGCGTGGACGGGATGACGATACCCACGGATATGCGCTCGATGCGGCCGGGAGCCCTATCCACCTCTTCCTGTACATGGCCATGGGCATACTCGACTTCACGGCCGTTGCTGGTCGGCCCAGCCCTGGCATGGTCGGGATCCGGGCTGTCGATGGCATGACCGGTGACATCGGTTTTCTCGCGCACCAATAGCCCATTGCCATCCTTGCCTTGGGCGAGCAAGCGCTCACTGACCTGCTTGACGCGATCGTAGTCGAGACGTACGTTCACCGAGACCGTGAAATCGTCCGCAAGCAGCACGCGATGCAACATCTGACCCACGCGCGTGCGCAACCCGGCTTCTATCCGGGCCTGCTCGTCCAGGCGATCACCTATCGATGCCTCTCCCGGTCCGTCGGCGGCGTAACCGGACAGCACCATGCCCTTGCCATCCAGTACGACCACGGATTCCGGTGCCAGCCCCTCGACCGCAGACGCCACCAGCCGCTGGATGCCGACGACTTCCCGGGCATCCAGGTGCTTCTGCGGCCGCAAACTCAGTGTCACGGAAGCCTTGGATGTCTCCTGTTCGCGTTCAAACAGACTGGGGTGATGAATCGTCAGATGGACACGTGCCGATGCGACCTCGCTCAGTGAGGCGATGGTTCGCTCCAGTTCGCCTTGCAGCGCGCGCTGAAAATTGACCTTTTGAGCAAACTCGGTCACCCCGTAGTCGGAATCCTTGAACAGCTCGAAACCCACGCTGCCACCCTTGGGGACACCTTGCGAGACCAGTTTCATGCGCGTCCCGTAGACCTGTTCGGCGGGCACCAGGATGGTCTTGCCTTCATCGGCCAAGTGGTAGGGCACCTGCATCTGGCTCAAGGCGGCCGTGATCTCTGCCGCATCCGATTCGCGCAACTCTCCAAACAGCACGCCGTACGGCGGATGAGCGATCCACCATGCCGCACCACCGATCACGCACGCGATCACCAGCAAGCCTGCCACGAACGCAATGCGCGAATGTCGTGACATGGAAGTAAAAAACTGCCGCATACCTGCTCCAAGAAAATCCTTGTGGAAACCCGATAAGCCGACATCCTTGTCGGCACCCCAACGCCCCATTCATGCTGACCTGCCCACCTCTTCCCATCATGTGTTTCATGCGGGAATCGAGGAGTCCCCCGAATATGGCGCAACCCCCTATAGCTGCATGTTGGTCAGATTCTGGTACGCATCGACAACACGATTGCGCACCTCTACCGCGAATTGCAGCTCGAGATGGGCATGCTCCATCTCGATCATCACGTCCTGCACCGAGACGTTCTCTCCCGCAGCCAACGCCCGGATCGACGCATCGGCATCGACCACGCTGCCGTTGAGTTCGCCGACCGCCGATCCAAGCATCTGCATAAAGGCCGGCCCGGTCTGCGTGGTCTCTCTCACGGCAAGTTCCGGCATGTTGATGCGGCCGATGGAACCGGTATCTATCGGTGTCACGATCATGCTCCATTCCCTATATCGAGCGAATGCAGTGTCATGCTGCGCAGCGTATTGAAGGCCCTGACATTGGCTTCATAGGCCCGTCCGGCCTCCATCAGCGTACTCATCTCCTCGACAAGATTGATGCGCGGGTAACTCACCATCCCGTTCTCGTCCGCCGCCGGATCGGATGGATCGTGGACCTGGCGCTCATCCGTATCGGACGCCGCCAGTGCCAGCTGTGCGCGAACCCCGATGGCGGCGTCGAAACCTGCTCCGGATGGCGCTGCGGCACGCAGCATCTGGGCGGGATGCCCCGGTGCGATTGGCGTATTGGCAACGGCGATGTTGTGACTGGCCGCTTCAAGACGCAGGCGCTCGAATTCCAGTCCGAAACGCGTGGCGGCAAAGATCGAATCGATGCTCATCCTTTATCTCCCAGCCATAGCCAGCTGCATCAACGCAAAACGTCGTGACAGGATTGTCGTCAACGACTGAAAGTCCACGCTGGCGGTCTCCAGATCCGCCACTTCGCCTTCCTGGCTTACGGGCGCACTGGAATCGGCATGCACCGAATCGCGCAGCACGGCAGACGTCACGCTCTCCAAGCGACTGCCCGCCATCGATGGATGCGCCGCCGCCTCTCGCATGAGCCCGACCGCCTCACGAAAATCCGCGCGTTGCGCCCGATAACCCGCCACATCGGCATTGGCGATGTTCGCGCTGGCGACTTCGGCGCGCAGATGAGCCATGTTCAGGCCGAGGCGTATCGCTTCAGTAGTCAAATCCATGGTTGCTTCCTCATTGGATAATCAGTTCGCCGCGCAGCGCGCCGGCGTCCTTGATGGATTGCAGAATGGTGATGACGTCGCGTGTGGAAAGATGGACCGCGCGCAGAGCACCCACCAAGTCGGCCACCGTAGCCCCACCGGGGATACTGACCAGTCTGGCATCCGGCTCCTGCACGTTGATGTTGGCTTGCGGAACAACTGCCGTGGCGATATTCCGCGATGGGTCGACCAGTACGCCATCCGGCTGCGAGACCTGATATCTGGTCTGCACGATGATGCGCAGGTCGCCCTGGGAAATCGTTACTGCACCCAGGCGCACGTCGCCACCCGATACGACCGTTCCTGTTCGCTCGTTGACCACCACGCGAGCCACCTGATCGGGCGTCACCTGCACATTTTCGATCATCGAAATGGCACGGACCAGATCATGTGGCGGCGACGCGAAGGTCACGCGAATCTTCCCCGCATGTTCGGCCACCGCATCGACACCAGCATTTCGTCGCAGCGACTCGACCACCCGCTCGGCCGTGGTGAAATCCGGCTGATAGAGCAGCACGTCCAACGTGCGGCCGCCGGAATCCAGACCCAGCGGCGCCTCTCGTTCGACCAATGCACCATTGGGTACGCGTCCCACGGTCGGATGATTTTTCTGATCGAAACTGCCGAACGCGCGTACCTCATAGCCGCCCACGGACAAAGGTCCTTGCGCCAACGCGTAAAGCCTGCCGTCCGGACCATCCAACGGCGTCTCCAGCAAAATGCCGCCCGAAAGACTGCGTGCATCGCCGATGGAGGACACTGATATGTCGAGCTTCTGTCCCGATTCGGCGAACGGTGGCAGCGTCGAAGTCACCATCACGGCAGCGACGTTGCGACTGTTCAGATCGTCAGGGCTGATGTTGACGCCGAAATGGCTGAGTTCGTTGGCAACCGATTGCACGGTGAGACGGTTCCTGCCGGAATCGCCTGTGCCGGCGAGACCCACCACCAGACCATAACCGGTGAGTGCGTTGTCGCGCACACCTTCGACGCGTGCGATTTCCTTGAGCCGCACGCTACCGCTATCGGCCCATGCCGCGGGACAAAACGACAAGGCAACAAGAAGAATGAAAAGACTGCGGCTCATATCAGGCCCAACCACCGGGTGATGCGATAGAGAATGCTGCGACGTTGGGCCTCGGAGACATCGCCATGGCCGGTGAATTCGATGTTTGCCTCGCTGATGCGATTGGACTGGATGGTATTCGCCGACGAGATATCCTCGGTCCGCACCAGCCCGGTCAGGACGAACCGCTGCTTCTCGCCATTGACCACGAGCGTCTGCTCGCCGTGAATGCGCAGCATGCCGTCGGCTTCCACCGCGACAACCTGCACTGCCAGCTGTGCCCGCAATGCACCGGCACGCGAAGTTTGGCCCTGACCGGTATCGTCCCCGGACAACCCCACTCCGTAGTTGTGGGAACCCATGCGCGTCTGTGTACTTGCGCCCAGCTTCATGCTGCTGTCGGCGCCGGTGTTGGCGCTCGCCATGGCGCTTGCAGTTTCGGTGACCAGCACGGTCAGCGTGTCGCCGAGCTGATGCGCACGCCGATCGGCAGCCAGGCCGCTATAGGTATCCGGGTTGATCATCGACCCCGGAGATGTCTGCGCGTACGAGGCTGGAATTGCAAGCACCCAGACAAGACATGCCATCGACCAACGTTTACTGGACAACTTCCACCACTCCCCTGTCAGTGATCCGTGCCTGTACCGGCGCCTCGGCGTTGTCGACCAGCACCGGCACCATGTCGCCGGTGTCGCCCTTCGCCATCGCGGTCCCTCTGGCTTGCATGCGAATGGAACCAGACAGCACCATGACCCGGACCCGTTCCTGCCGGTCGACGTCGGGGATGTGCTCGAAGTCCTCGCGCTCGACAGCCGAACCGGCAAGCACCGGATGGCGCAGGCGCATACCCTGGATGCCGTGTGGATCACTGATCAGCGTGCCCTGCATTTGAGCCACATCCTCATCGCGCGGCACCAGCTTGAGTGACGCAGCCAGCGCCCCGACCGGAGCATCAGCGGCATAGACGAGTGCCTGACGATGCACTGCAAGCGCAAACCACACCGTCGCGGACCGCACGACTCGGCCATCCACCCGGATTTCCACCGGCACGCCGACGCGGGATCGTGGCCAGCGCCCGGCCAACGGACGCACGCTCAAAGCGACGACTCCCTGCGGAACGGTCATGTCCTCCGGTGTGCCCACCACCGCGACCCGGGTTGTCCCACGCTCGCTTCCCAGTCGCGCGTCGATCTGCGCGCGCGCGGCCGCCACGACGCGCGCCGCGTCGATGCGCTGGAACACGCGCGGCGTCGCCAACGCGGCCAGCGACGTCATCAGCAGCAACGGCATGATCGGGATCCGGCGCATGATTACTGGCGAAGGTTGTTGATAGTGTCGAGAATCTGGTCCGCCGCCTGCAGCACACGCGCATTGAGCTGATAAGCGCGCTGGGCAATGACCAAGGTCGACATCTCCGAGACCATGTCCACGTTGGACCCCTCCAGCGAACCCTGCATGATCGCGCCCATTCCATCCTCTTCCGGCTTGCCCAGGCTGGGGTCGCCCGACGCCTGCGTCGGGGCGTAGTTGTTTCCGCCAACGGACTGCAGTCCCTCCGGCGAGGGAAACGTGCTCAACTCGAATGTCCCCAACAGTGTCTGGGTGGGATTGGCTCCCAATGTCGCGTATATCTGCCCGCTTTGACTGATCTGGATGTTGGTGGCGTCCGGCGGAATCTGGATGTCCTGGGCAAGCCGATTGCCTCCCGCCGTGACAAGGTGACCATCGCTGTCGACATGCAACTGCCCGTCGCGCGTATAGAGGCGATTGCCATTGCCATCGACTACTTCGAGGAATCCTTCGCCCTGGATCCCGATGTCCCAGACCTTGTTGGTCTGCATCATCTGACCTTGCGAAAAGATCGAACTCGTCGACAGGATTTCCGACCCGGCGCCGGCACGTTCGGGAGCCAGCCCCGCCTGCACCTGCCCTGGCGAAATCACCGCCACATCGCCGAAAGCCACGCGCTGGCTCTTGAAGCCCGGCGTCTGCATGTTCGAGATGTTGTTCGACAAGGTGTCGATCTGCGCCTGCTGGCTCTTCAGTCCAGCCGTTGCGATGTAGATTGCGTCGATCATGATCCGTCCTCAGGTGTTTTCGCCGATGTGGTTGACGCCGAATTGCATTGCCTGGTCATAGGCCTGAAGCGCACGTTGCATCGACTGCGCATGACGCGTCAGCTCCATCAGCCGCACCATTTCCGTGCCCGCATCCACGTTGGACTTTTCCAGCGCCCCTTGATGAATACTTCCGTTCCACTGCGCCGGCATGCCCGTGTAGGTATACAAACCGTCGCCGGCCTCACGCAGGGCATCGGGTGCAGCCACGGCGACGATGCGCAAGTTGCCGACACTCCTGCCGCCATCGAGGATTTCGCCGCCGGCGTTGATATGCACCCCTGCACGGCTCAGTGCGATCGGCCCCGACTGTCCCATTACCGGATTCCCCGACGCGTCCACCAGTTGCCGGCTCGCATCGATATGGAACTGCCCGTTGCGCGTCAGCATCTCCCGGCCGCCTACATCGACCACGAAAAACCCCGGCCCCTGGATGGCCAGATCCAGCGGCCTGCCGGTCACGTCGAGGCTGCCGTCGGCGAGGCTCAGCACAGGCGAAGGGTCCAGGATTCCCGTTCGGAAATCCGTTTTCAGACGCTCGGCGCGATAGCCGGTCGTGCGCATGTTGGCCACATTCTGGCTGATGACATCGAGCGCATCGACGTCCCTGCCCAGATAGCGCGCGATGCTGGAGATGATGCTGCTCATGGTTTCCTCATGCTGCGTTGGTCGCGACCGTACCGAATGCCTTCACCACCACGGTAGAAGGCACTTCGTTGATCCCCAGGACGGTGACGTGCGGAAGGCTTCGCTGGATCAGTGTGCGCAGATGGCGGCGCACCGCACCTGGGCAAAGCAGCACAGGAAGATGGTTGCGCGACATCATCGCTTCGGTTTGCCTGGCCAGGCTGCCAAGCAAGGCTTCCAGCTGGTGCAGATCGCCGATCAATGCGCCTGCGCCTTCCCGCTGGCGCACGGCAGACACAATCGATCGTTCCAGTTCCGGTGCCAGCGTCAAAACGTGAAGTTCGCCCTGTGCATTGCTCACGCGCTGGCAGATCGACGGCCCGAGGCGTTCGCGCACCCGCTCCACCAGATCCTCGGTCTGCTTGAGCGTCTTGCCGGCATCCACCAGCACCTCAAGGATGGCCTCGACGTTGCGTATGCTGACCTGCTCGCGCAACAACTGCTGCAGCACTTTCTGGATATCGGTATGCGACATCACGCCGGGAATCAGCTCGTCCACCAGCGACGCCTGCCGTTCACGCACCCGCGTCACCAACCGTTCGGTTTCGGCACGAGTAAGCAGTTCCGGCGCATGCCGCTTGACCACCTCGCCCAGATGGGTGATCAGCACCGTTTCCGGATCCACCAACGTGTATCCCGCTCCGCGCGCGTACTGTCGCTGGTCGGTATTGATCCACTGCGCGGGCAGCCCGTATGCCGGATCGCGAGTCTCGCGCCCTTCGAGCACCGGGCGCCTGCCACCGGGGTTGATCGCAAGCAGCGCATCGAAATGAAGCTCGCCGCGGCCGACGCGCGAGCCTTGCACGTGCAATTCGTAGGCATCGGCAGCCAGCGGCAAGTCCTGCACCATCTTCACCTTGGGCAGGATGAAACCACCGTCCAGCGCAAATTGTCTGCGAAACGTGGCAATCCGCTCCCCGAGATCCAGACCGCGCGCCTTGTAGGCGGCGGCGATGGCGCTGCCCAGATGAATTTCGATCGCCTCGATACTGAGCAGCTTGTACAGATCCTCTTCAGCACGCGCGGCGGCAGGCAAGGGCGGCTTGTCCGCCGCACCTTCCGGCGGCTCGGTTTTGGAACGCACGCTGATGTAGAGCAGCACACCCACGCCCAGCAGCACCAGCAACACGGGCCAGGCGGGCAGACCGGGCAAGAACAATATTCCGGCCAAGGCCAGCCCCACGATCAGCAGGGTATGGGAATTGGACAGCACCTGACGAGCGATCTCGGTGCCAAGCAACGAGTCCGACGCCGCCCGCGTGACGATGATGCCGGTGGCCACCGCGATCACCAGCGAGGGGATCTGCGTGACGATGCCGTCGCCGACAGTCAGCAGCGTGTAGCGGTGGGCCGCATCGCTCCACGCCATACCGTGCTGAACCATGCCGACGGCCAAACCACCGACGATATCGATCAGGATGATCATGATGCCGGCGATGGCATCGCCTTTGACAAACTTTGTCGCTCCGTCCATCGCGCCGTAGAAATTCGCCTCCCGTTCCACGTGGCTGCGTCGCCGTTTCGCCTCGTGCTCGTCGATCAACCCCATGTTCATGTCGGCATCGATGCTCATCTGCTTGCCAGGCATGCTGTCCAGCGTGAACCGTGCCGCAACTTCGGCGACGCGTTGCGCACCGCTGGTGACCACGACGTACTGGACGACCACCAGGATCAGGAACACCACCAGGCCGATCACATAGTTGCCGCCGACCACATAATTGCCGATGGCATTGATCACGCGTCCGGCATTGCCGCTGGCGAGGATCAACCGCGTCGCCGAAATGTTCAGCGCCAGGCGGAACAGTGTGGTAATCAGCAGCAGCGAGGGAAACGTCGAGAAGCTCAACGGCGAGTCGGTGAAAAAGGTGATCAGCAGCACCAGCAGGGCAGCGGTGAAATTGAGCACCAGCAGAAAATCCAGCAGCGTCGGTGGAATCGGCGTGAACAGAATGATCAGGATCACGATCACCCCGAGCACCAGCATCACGTCGCGCTTGCCGCGCCACAGCTGTCCGAACAACGTGTTCACGAGAAGATCCTGTTGCCGGGGCGCTTCATCAGCCAGCGGTAGACCGGCGCCAACTGGGTGAACAGATGTGCGGGCACCGCCTGGTCGACCCTGCACTCGCGGAACAGCGCGCGCGCCAGTTCGGGGGAATGCAGGCAGGGCACGCCCGATCGCGCCGCGATCACGCGAATCTGCGCCGCCACGGCATCGCTGCCCTTGGACAGCACGATCGGCGAGCGCATGCTCCTGGGCCGGTATTGCAAAGCGATCGCCAGATGCGTCGGATTGGCCAGCACTATGTCGGCCTCCGGTACCCGCGCGATGGAGCGCGAACGCTTGAGCATCTCGGCAATCAACCGTTTACGCTTGTGGCGAACGTCCGGATCGCCATCGCGCCGCTTGACCTCGTCCTTGAGATCGCGCCGGCTCATGCGCAGTTTGCGGATGTATTCGCGTCGCGTGAACCACAGATCGATCAACGCCACCAACGCCAGCAGCGCCAGCGCCCATGCCGTCACCTGCACGTAGATCGAGCGTAACTGCAATGCCAAGCTCGACGGTGCCGAGAGCGCCGCAGCGTCCACCTCGTGCGTGATGCGCGATGCGATGGCCCAGCCCGCGCCACCGAGCAATAGCGCCTTGAGACCAAGCTTGCCCAGCTCCCACAGGATGCGCAGCGAAAAGATGCGCTTCAGGCCCTGGGCCGGATTGAGCCGCGTGAAGTCGGGTTTGAGCGGGGTGGCACTGAACGTCGGGCCGGTCTGCGCGATGCTGGCGATCACCGCCGTGATCAGCACGGCCAGCAGAATGGGCAGAACCGCCTGCCAGAATGGCTGAAAGGCCTTCTGCAGCCAGGTCATCAGGCCGGCCGACGGCACGGGCGCATTGCCCGCCATAAACAGGGTGCGCCGAACCGCGCGTGCCAGGGCGGCTGCCACCGCATAGCTGGAGATGGCGAACGCACTGCTGAAGGCGATCGTCACCAGCACGCCGCTCAGATCGGCACTGCGCGCGACCTGCCCGCGCTCGTGCGCCTCCTGCAGGCGATGCGAGGTGGGCTGTTCGGTCTTGGACTGCTGGTCGTCGGCCATGCTCAGGATCCCCCAGCCAGACCTGGCAACGCTGCAAACGCATCGCGATAAAGCCGGCCGATCAACATCGGTGCCCACCGCAGCGCACCGGCCAGCAACACGAATGCGGACAACACCTTCAATGGCAGCGCGACGAAGTACACGTTGGCTTGCGGCATTGAGCGGCTCGCGTAAGCCACCGCAAGATCGATCGCAAACAACCCCAGCACTACCGGTATCACGACCATCATGCCGAGCAGGAACTGCGATGAGAGCATCGCCACGAAGCGCGCCGGCGACAACACCAGCTGGCCATCGCCCAAAGGCACCACACGGATCGACGCAGCCAGGCCTTGCAGCAACTGCAGATGCAGCCCGGTGGCGAAAAACACCAACATGCCGGCCCACTGCACCGCCGTGCCGACCAGCGCCTCGGTCACGCGTGTCGAAGGATTGAACAGGCTCGCGGCGGCGATGCCTGATTGCATGTCGACCACACTCGCGGAAAAACCCAACGCGGCCGCCGGCAGCACGATAGCCAAGCTGAGCGAAAATCCCAGCAAACTCTCCCCCACCAGCGCCAGCACGAACGGTAACGGCGCATCCTCTACCGCTGGCACCGGGGCCGCATGAGAGCCGACCGCGATGAACACGAGCGCCAGCAGTACCGTCACGCGGACATAGGCGGGGACCGCGGCGAACGGAGTAAAGGCAGGCACCAGCAGCAATGGCGAAAACCGCGCCATAGCCAGCATGAAGGCTCCCACTTCGACGTCCACAGCATTCATCGGCACGCTCACATCCCTGCAATCAAACCGAACATCCGTTTGGCGAATTCAACGACAACCGCCATCATCCAGGCCCCAGTGACCAGAAACATCACCACCACTACCACCAGCTTGGGGATGAAAGTCAGCGTCATCTCCTGGATCTGCGTCACCACCTGCAGCACCGAGATCACCACGCCGACCACCAGTGTCGCCATCAGGATCGGCGCGGAGACTTTCGCCGCCGCAAGCAGCGTCTGCGACAAAAGATGCATGGCGGTATCGCTGTCCATCGACCTATCCCCTCGGGCGCACGAGTTCGCGCAGCCGGTAGATGAAGTCCGCCGGCACCGCCAGGCCAAGACGGGACGCCTGCGGCAGGATGTCGTCGATGATTTTCTGCGCTTCCTCCGGACGCCCTTCGTCCAGCAACAGGATGCTTCGCGCATAGCGTGCCGAAGGACCGTTGGGGTCCAGGCGTGTGGCACGCTTGATCGACTCCTCCGCTTCGTGACGCTCGCCGCGCAGAGCGTGCACCAGGGCAAATCCGCCATGCGTTTCGCCGAACGTGCGGTCGATGGCGAAAGCACGGTCGAAGCAGTGTCGTGCTCCGGCGAGATCACCCTCAAGCAACTGGCACCAGGCCAGCGCATGCCAGCTGCCGATATGGTCGGGCATCCGTGCCACGGCAAGCTCGAGCACCGCACGGGCTGCAGGAATATCTGCGTGAAGCATCCGGACCTGACCCAGGCCCAGCAGCGCACGGCCTGACTGCGGATCCACCGCCAACACCCGTTCGAACACGGCCTGGGAAACGTCGACGCGCTGCTCCCACAGCGCCACCGTACCCTGGACGATGGCCGCCTCGTACTGTGCCGGATCGGCACCGAGCGCCTGCTCGGCCTGCTCTGCCGCCAGCGCGGTCTCACCGATATCGAGCAGCAACAACGCGCGAAGTCCCCGCACTTCGGCGCAGCGTGGCCCTGACGCGAACGGTTCGAGCACGTCCAACGCCACCTCATACCGCTTCTGGTGATGCAGCACGCGCGCCTTCAACAGCGCGACAGCCACGGCATCGTCGCCTTGCGCTTGAGTCGTCGCCAGCGTCTGCCACGCAGCGTCGAACGAGCCTAGCGAAAGTTGCGCGTAGGCAAGATCATGGGTGATGCCGACCGGCACCTCGGTGGCCCCCGCCACCAGGGGCTGCAGGATCGTCACCACACCAGCGAAATCCCGACGCAGCAGCGCACAGCGTGCCTCGCGAAACTTCACCGCACTGGAAATCTGCAGCTCCGCGGGAGCCAGACGCAAGCGTGCCAAGGCTTCGTCGACGCGACCTTCGGTCAGCAACTCGTCCAGCAAGTCGCACAACAGGATGGGGTTGGACGGCTCACGGTCGGCGAAAGCCAGCAATCTCGACACGCGGCTCATGCCGCAGCCCTAAACTTTCGCCGGAGTTGCGTGATGAGAACACTACGTGGAATTGAAGGCGTCGTTCCGCGAACGGCAATAGCTGATCTGACGAACCCACTGCGACTAGACACGGCTTCCATGCATTCCCCTGAGTACTACTATTACAGTTCAGTCACACAGTGCTTCTGAGTGACGCAACTTGCGATCCATATCACAGTAAAATTCGAAATTCCGCTGCGCCGGAGCTTAGGAGCGGCTTCGAACAAAAGTCAACCTTTCGTTTGAAAGCAACATCTTGCCATGCGACAACTGCAGCTACATCATTGATTTTAAAGCCTACCGTTACCTGAAACGTAATTACTTGCTTTCTGAACTTGCTTTCTGCAAGGACCTGTATCGAGGCACGCGAATCTTCCGATATGGTCATGGATGGATCCTGCACGGCAGCTCCCAGGGACAGCTAAACTGTCGCATGACAAGCCGCACTTTTCAGGATAAGGATTCATGCCGACTGATCGCATTTCGTCATCGTCCTCGCTGATCGAGACCATGCGCGCGATAGCTCGCGACCGCGCTGCGGGCAGCCAGCGCGGCGGCAAGACACCCGCCGTCGGTCCGTCTCCCGATAAAACCGCAGCGAGTGCCGATGCGCGCTCGATCGGCGAGTTGCGCCGACGTCTTCGTGAACTTGCAGCCAGCGTGGATGTCGGCAACACACAATCGGTGCACGATGCGCGCGCACCTGCTCTACGCGAGATCCTGCTGTGGGAATTCGGCAGCGATTTCCGCCAGGACGCCCAGTTCCTGCCGATGGTCGATGCGATAAGCAGTGCGCTCGACAGCGCACCCCATTTGCAGCAGCGCTTCGTCGAGTTGCTCGCCGAACTGAGGAAAGCCTGACTTATCTTACGGCTGGCGGAGATCGACATGTTGGCGCGCACTGCGCCGTGGGGATTCACGCAAGCCCGCTCCAGCAGGAGGTTCCGGGATCACCTGTGCTGCCATGCCAAAGTCGGTGGCACGGAATCTTGCGCATGTCCCGGTCCACGAAGGACGGCACCATCGCGTCTGGCGGCGCACGTCACCCGAGGAGACGAACGGCTTGATGGGTTCACCGGGCGGATTGCGTAGACTCAAAATCCGCTTGTGGTGACACAGTGGAGGTTCGAGTCCTCTCACCGGTAATCAGGTAGGGACGGATCACCCCGGCCGCCCTCCCACGGTAGAGATGGGTCTTGAGGGTCGCCCTCTTGAACCCATCCCCCTCGCAGAACCCGCCGTGCGGATTTCCCGCAACGGGCTCTCCATCCGGGCACCTCTCGATGTCCGTTGCATGTTGGCACCCGGGCAGATCTCCCCGGGTATGACGCAGCTGCCTTCACGCTTATGCCTGTCGGATCTACGTCACAGCGTTCAGATTCGCAGTTACCCACGACACCCTTGCCGTTCGGCTGACTCTTCCCCTTGCCCGGCGTGCAGAGGACTTTCACCTCCAAGCAGGTGCACCCTGCCGGGCGCACCCGGTTGAAAACCCCGCGCACCGCGGGGTTTTCATTTCCTGAAGACTGCCCCTACAACTCGCGCACGACGCGGAAGCCGACGCGGCCGCTGCGCACGTCGCCGTCGGCGCCCTGGCGATAGGCCGAGCGCACCTGTTCCGGCGAGCTGCCCCATGAGCCGCCGCGCAGGACATGCGCGCTGCAGCCCGGGTTCAACCATGCGCTGCCGTCGCTCGGGGCACGGATGTAATTGTCGTGCCAGCAGTCCTGCACCCATTCGGAGACATTGCCGTCGATGTCGTACAGGCCGAACGGGTTGGGGGCAAAACTCATGACCGGCGCCGGCCCCCAATAGCCGTCGCTGTATCTGCGGAAAGCATGACTCCAGCGCCGCCCGCTGGGCGAGCGGTCGCCGGCACCGGTGACGTTTTCCACCTTGCCGGCAGGCTCGCCCCTGCCCCACCAGTAGCGGCTGCTGGTACCGCCACGCAGGGCGTATTCGAACTCCGCCTCGCTGGGCAGCCGATAGACCTTGCCGGTGCGCCGGCTGAGCCAGGCAGCATAGGCTTCGGCGTCATTCCACGAGACGTTGACCACCGGCAGGTTGTCACCGGCAGGATGCCCCGCGTAATCGTCCTGCCAGGTCGCCCGGGCGTCGTCGCGCATACCGCCGCTGCGCTCGTCGTACACGCTGGCTCCGCCGAGCCTGACCGAGTCGGGCAGGTAGCCGCTGGCGCGCACGAACTCGCGGAACTGGCCGACGGTTATCGCGCTGCGAGCCATCGCAAAGCCCATGTCGATGTTGACGGTGTGCTGCGGCACTTCCGCGTCGTTGCGGCCGCTCTCGCCGTTCGGAGCGCCCATCTGGAAGCTGCCGGTGGGGATCACCACCATCGTCGGCGTCTTGCCGGGCAGGTCGACATAGGGATCGCTGAACAGCTGGCCGGGTTTGAAGCTCGCATACAGGCGTGCATTGGTCAGCCGCTCCTGGAAATCGGCGAGGCCGCCAAGGTCGGGGCTGATGCCCCGGGCCTGCGTCGCCAGTTTCGTGGCCATCGCGATATTGCCGGCATCCAGCGCGGACCGTGCCTGCGCAAGTATTCCGTTGGCACGCTGCCGGCGCATCGCGTCGACGCGTGCGCGCATATCCTGCATTTGCTGCGAACCGGGGCGGATCGCCTGCGCTTCCGCCAGGGCCTTGTCCGCACCGGCGAAATCATTTTCCGCTACCGCCGCCAGCGCCCGGTCGAGCACCGCGTGCTGCACCTGGAAAATCCCCTGCTCGGCGACCGCATTTTGCGGATCGAGCATCTGTACCTCGCGGTAAAGGTCCAGCGCGCAGTTGCCGCTGGGGCTGTCTGCCTTGCCCTGCTCCAGCAAGCCGGCGGCTTTCGCCAACATCGGCCTTACCTTGGCCAGGGTCTTCAGGTTCGCCTCCAGTTGCGCCACGTCCTCGGCTGCATTCGGCAGCGTGCGCAGCGCGTCGAGCTGGTCCCCGGCCGCGTCGGCATCGCCGATGGCAATGTCGTGATCGATCTGCGCCACCAGCCGTGCCCGCACATCGAACAGCCCCTGGGCAGCGCTGCGACTGTCGGGCTTGTCATGCAGCGCCTGCGCAAACAGCGTGGCGGCGCTGTCCTTGTCGCCGACCAGCCGGCCGGCATGCAAAGCCTTTCTCGCACGCCGCAGCAGAGCCTTCACTGCGGGCGTATCCGCACTCAACTGCGTGGGAAGATCGGTGTTCTTGCGATTGTGCGCCAGGATCACCGTGGTCGGCGCCAGCATCAACGGTGGCCCGGCATTGATCTCGGAGCTCGCCGGGATACGTCCGGGCGGCAGGCTGCGTCCGAGCATCGGGCCGCCGATCGAGATCGAACGTCGCGGCGCCTGCGCGGGATTCACATGAAACAGCCGTGGGAAAAAGTGATAAGTCAGCGCAAACCCCAGCACGATGATACCCAACGCCCCGCCCATAGCACGCTGATTGCGCGGGAATGGATTGCTCGGCATGGATGGGCGTCCTTCGGTTGGCCTGTTATCGTGCGCTGCCCACCATAGCAGCCTGTCGGTCTTTAGTGGTCGAGGCGAGAATTCGACTGTGCGAGGATGGATTTCCGCCGCCTTGCCGGCCATGGTGGTTCCATCGGCACCGCGCGGCGGATGGCGGGCCCGCACAGCCGGATTCGCAGCCCGGCCGACGAGGCCAGACAGCTTGCCAAGCACAAACCGTCGGCAGGGCAATCCATGCCCTGCCTCCACATAAGGAGTACCGATGCCCCTGCCCGACAAGGCCGCCGCCGACTGGATCGATCACCGCGATGCACTGCAGGCATGGCTGGCCGCACTGCCTGCCGAGAACGCGATCGGTCTCGACACCGAATTCATGCGGCGCAATACGTTCTATCCGCAGTTGGCACTGCTGCAACTGGGCTGGAACGGCCGCAATGCGTTGATCGATCCGCTCGCCTTCGATATCGGCAATGCGCTGCAACCGCTGCTCGGCACCGGCCCGACCGTTACCGTGATGCACAGCGCCAGCGAGGATCTGGAAACGCTCGCGCCACTGCTGCCGGGCGGTCCGTGGCAACTGTTCGACACACAGATCGCCAGCGCCTTCGTCGGACTCGGGCTGGGCATCAGCTATCGCGCGCTGGTCGCCGAGCTGGCCGGCGTGGAACTGGACAAGGGCGAGACCCGCTCGGACTGGCTGCGACGTCCGCTCACCGCTTCGCAGTGCAGCTACGCCGCGCTGGATGTGGTGTATCTGAAAACCATCCACGAGCAGCTCACCCGGCGCCTGCAGCAACGTGATCGCAGCGACTGGCATGCGCAGGACTGCGAGCGCCTGAAACGCCGCGCCAGCCAGCGCGAAAGCGACCCGCAGCCGCAACGCGGGATGCGTGCCGCCGCCGAATGGCCGGCCGAACAACAGGCCCTGCTGCGCCGCCTGCTGCTATGGCGCGACCGCAGCGCACGCCAGCTCGACGTACCGCGTCCGTGGCTGATGGACGACGCCCTGGCGATGAGTCTCGCGCAACAGCCGCCTGCCAACCCCGGCGAGCTCGAACAGCGCAGCCGCGGCCAGCGCGCCTTGCGGGCGGTACCGCGCAGCGAACTGTCCGGGCTGCTGGCCGCGCCAGTCACCGACGACGACATCGCCGGCACTGCCCGCATCCCCGGGCATCCGCAAGGCGCAGCGAAGAAAGCGCTCGATGCGATGAAACAGCACGTCGACAGCCTCGCCGCCCGTCTCGACCTGCCGCCCGGCCTGCTGTGCCCGCGCAAGGCGCTGGAGGAGTATGTCGTCACCGCCCGATGGCCGGACCTGCTCGACGGTTGGCGTCGCGACGTGCTGCACGATGGCCTTGCCCGACTGCTGCCCGATTGACCCCCGCCCGCGGATCGTGGGCACCATGCAGGCCGCGCCATGAGAGAACCGGCAAACGATCAGGTCTTGGCTAACTCCGGGCGCGCTGTTAACATGCGCGTCCCCATGGGGCGGTAGCTCAGCTGGGAGAGCGTCGCGTTCGCAATGCGAAGGTCGGGAGTTCGATCCTCCTCCGCTCCACCAAAATCAAGCAATTACAGAAAGGCCGAGGATGCGAACCCTCGGCCTTTCTGCTTTCCGTGCCCCTGAACCGCCCTGGTTTGTCCCATGGCGTTGCTTGGCGTGGCACTGCGCTGCACGCGGGGTGCCCCGGAAATGAGTAGGTCATCCAGATTCCTGACCCGTTGGGTATCGGCCACGTTGGTGATGCGGATGGCAGACTTCGTCCAAGGGCGCGCCCATCAAGCACCAACTGCAACGCGCTGGGCGCCATGTGCAATCCTGGCTGCGAAGTCGTCCACCCTGCAACCGAGCGCAGCGATGACGTCCTCGCGAAGGATCTCGCCGGGGTGAACCCTCGACATCATTGTTTCTCTTTCGAGCATCGCTCAGGCCCCAATCAAGCTCTCGGCTGGGATCCCAAGGTTCCGGTGCAGGTTTCGGATCATGTCGATGGTGAGGCCGCGTTTTCCGTTGAGCACTTCATACACGCGATTGACGCGGCCGATGTACGGAACGAGATCCTTCACGGTCAGACCGGCCTGCTCCATGCGGAACCGGATCGCCTCGACGGGATCGGGCGCCTCGATAGGAAAGTGCCTCGTTTCGTAAGCTTCGACCAGCGTCGCGAGGATCTCGTGAACCGGTCAGATACTTTCGAAGCTTGACGTACAACGTGCGGCGTCGACACTTCGGGATGAACACCACGTGGTACAGGCACTCCCATTGCGTGGGGTTTAAGCTCTTGTACTCGTCCATCGGCGGACTCTCCTCTCGTGTGCTTGGCGGCTCACGAGTCGGAGTTTCCCCGATGGACTCCTGTAAACGTCAAACTTCTACTGCCTCCCCGGCAGAGCCGGGGGGACTCCCTCGTTGGGCTAGTCCCAAGTTGGGACTGTGGCAAGCAGCTCGCACAATAGTCCCGGAGGCTTCCATGAAGACGGCGTGCTGACCTGGCCGGCGGGTTACCGCAAGGGACAGGCCTATCCGCTGGTGCTGGTGCTCCACGGCGGTCCGGAGGCGGCGTCCACGGTGAAATTCTCGCCGCTGCCGCAACTGCTGGCGGCGGCGGGCTTCGTGGTGTTCCAGCCCAACTACCGCGGCAGCACCAGCCTGGGCGATGCCTGCCAGCATGCGATCTTCCGCGACACGGGCGAAGGCCCGGGCAAGGACATGATGGCGGGGTTGGCGGCCGTGGAAAAGCTGGGCATCGTCGACACCGCACGCATCGGCGTGAGCGGCTGGTCGTACGACGGCTACATGACCGACTGGCTCAGCGGCCACTACCCGGGCTGGAAGGCCGCCGTGTCCGGTGCCGCCCTGACCGACTGGGTGATGGACTACACCATCGCCTATTACCGGAGCGGCGACACCTATTTCTTCGGCGGCTCGCCGTGGACCGCGAAGGACCACGACATCTGGCGCGCGCAGTCGCCGATCGACCATGCACGCGACGTCACGGCGCCCACCCTCGTCATGGGCGACGCGGGCGACCCCAACGTACCGCTGGTGAACAGCTACGAGTGGTATCACGCACTGCGCAACAATGGCGTGCCGGTGGAGTTCTACGCCTACCCGGTGGATACTCATTTCCCCAAGGACATCGTGCACACCACCGACGTATACCGGCGCTGGGTCGACTGGATGGTTGCGCACCTGAAGCCGTTGCCGGCAGCGCTCAGCGGCTGATCACCACCGGCAGCGACGACAGCCGCCGGGCATGCTCGTCGAGCAGGCGCGCCACGGTCTGATCGAGGCTGCCGAGGAATGCCTCGACGCGGGCCGTATAGTCCGAAGGCAGGCCCAGTTCCCGGTTGATGTCGCGGTGCGAGAGATCCTCCGGCAGCACGCTGGCGCGGCTGCCGAACGACTGCGCCCTGGCCACGAATGCATCTGCCTGCGCGCAGGAGCCGCGGCGGCGGCGGGAGCATACCGCCAGGAACGGCACGATCCGCCCGTGCATCTGCTGGTAGGGCGATGCCGCCAGCCAATCGGCCGGATCGGCGCCGAAGGCCTGGTCGAACAGCGGGAAATGGCGTGCCCGCATGGTCTGCACCACGTCCAGGCTGCCGCTGTCCAGTGCGACCGTGCCGAGCCATGGCTGCGCCCCCTGCGCGCGGGCCAGTGCGGGCTCGGCGGTCAGCAAGGCAACCAGATGCGCGCCGGCGGAGTGCCCCATCAGGATGAAACCCGATGCATCTGCACCCCACTCCACGGCCCTGCGCTGGGCCAGCGCCAGCGCGCGCGCCACGTCCTGCGCCTGCCGCAGCGGAGCGGTGTCGGGCCGCATGCGGTAATCGGTCGAGATGACGATGAAACCGCGCGGCACCCAGCGCGCGACCTTGCCCTCGATCACGCTGCGCATCGCCTTGTCGCCGCGCCGCCAGCCGCCGCCGTGCACCAGCAGGATCACCGGCGCCCGATCCGCATGGGCCGGCGCATAGACATCGAAGCGCTGCCGCGGGTCGCTGCCATAGGCCACGTCGCGCACGATCCTTATGCCGGTCGGCAGCGTCGCCGGCCCGGCGTCATGCATCGTGATCATGCCCCTCTCCCGACCGGGTCCGTCCTGCGGGTTCGCCTGCGCATGGACCCAGAAGGGCAGCAGCAGACAGGCCAGTGCCGCGCCACGCCGGAACATCTTGCCGAAAGCATTCATCTGCAGTCTCCCGAAAATCGTCCTGAACGCGCCACGCCGGGTCGGCGCCGACCGTGCGCCGCCATCGCCGTCAATGACCGCAGGCGATCACGTTGCCGCCGGCATCCGTGCAACCGCCAGTGTGGACCACGCCCTGTCCCCTGGTGTAGCTGGTCTGGCCGTTGTAGCTCTCGCCGCCGGCCCCGGTGATGGCCGTGCTGTGGGTGGTCGTGCCATCGGCGCTGCGGGTAGCCGCGTCGTAGGTGCCCCGGGCGCTGCTGGCGCTGGTCTGGCTGCTGCCGCTCACGCTGCCGCCCGCGCTGCGCGAAAAGCTGCCGGCGCTGCTGATCGTGCCGCCGCCGGCGCCGGTGCCGGTGGCGCTGTGGCTGCTGCTGATCGAACCGTCGGCATGGCGCGTGTAGCTGTTGCGGCCGTCGTAGCTGCCGCCATGGGCGCCGCTGATGCGGGTGCCACCGCGATGCTGCACGCTGCCATCGGGGCTCACCGACACAAGGGCACCGTGCGCCGCGGTGCCGTTCGGGCCGGACACCCTTGTGCCGCGGGCATGCACCAGAGCGCCCCGGCCGTTGCCGGACGTGCCGCCGACGTGGACGACCTGCCTGTCGCCGCGCTGGGCGCGGAACCCGTGGACGCGTGCCCGGGCCGGGTGCGATACGCCCAGCGCGGCCGCACACAGGACCGCGAGGGAAACGATGCGAACGCTGGAAGCAATGGTCATGACGAACTCCTGTGCGGGTTGAGTGGCGGCACGCCGGAGGGATGTCCGGCGGCGTGACGCCACTTTCCCGGAATCCGCGTGGCAAGGTGTGTCCGTCCTGCGGGCGCAGGTGAGCGGATGTTGCCGTTTCCGCCGGCAGACACATCCGCTTACAAATGGCGCCCCGGCGGGCTTGCCGGCATCCGTGGACACGGGACATAGTCGGCGCATGGAGACCACCCACATCCTCGTCGTCGACGACGACCTGCGCCTGCGCGACCTGCTCGAGCGCTACCTGGCCCAGCAGGGCTTCCACGTGCGCAGCGCCAGCCATGCGGCAGCCATGCGGCGCGAACTGTCCGCCCATCATGTCGACCTGATCGTGCTGGACCTGATGCTGCCCGACGCCGACGGCCTCGATGTGTGCCGTGCGCTGCGCGCCGACGGCATCGAGACGCCGGTGATCATGCTGACCGCCAAGGGAGATGACGTGGATCGCATCGTCGGGCTGGAAATCGGCGCCGACGACTACCTGGCCAAGCCGTGCAACCCGCGCGAGCTGGTCGCGCGCATCCGCGCGGTGATGCGGCGCCGGCCGCGTGCGCCGGCGGGCGCTCCGCGGACCGAGCAGGGTCCGGTGCAGTTCGGCCGGTTCACGTTCGACCCCGCTACCCGCCAGCTGCTCGACGAGTCCAGCCCGGTCAAGCTGACCAGCGGCGAATTCGCGGTGCTGGCGGCGCTGGTTGCCCATCCGTTCGAGACGCTCACCCGCGAACGCCTGATCACGCTGGCCCGCGGCCGCGACCACGAGGCGTTCGACCGCAGCATCGACGTGATGGTGTCGCGGCTGCGCCGCTGCCTGGAGGACGACCCGCGCCAGCCGCGCTGGCTGCAGACGGTGTGGGGCGAAGGCTATGTCTTCGTGCCCGACGGGGATCGCTCGTGAAGCGCGCACCGGCCACTTTCTCGCTGCTGCTCGGGTTGCTGGCGCTGGCGCTGACCCTCGCCCTCGCGCTCGCCGCGGTGCTGTCGATGCGCACCGGCCGGCAGGTGACCGGCAAAATCTACGGCCGCCTGGTGGCGGCGGCGGCGCTTGCCACCGATGAGCTGTCCGCCCGCAGCGATCCGGACTCGATGCGGATCCTCGGCGAACTGCGCGCGCTGGGCATCCGTGCGGATGTCGCCGAGGCGCCGCCCGCCGGCGCCGGGCGCACGGCGCCGGTGGTCGAGGACGTCGGCCGGATCGCCGGCCGCATGCTGGGCGACCCGTCGCGCGTCGTGGTGACCCGGACGGCCGCATCCCCGACGCGGCCGTCCGGGGCGCAGATCTGGATACGCAGCACCAGCAAGCCGGGCCGCTGGATCGTGCTGCACGCACTCGACTATCGCAATGAAATGATCGGCTCGACCCTGCTCGCCGCATTGATCGCCGGACTGATCGCGCTGGCCGTCGCGGCGATCGCGGCACGCCGCCTGACCCGCCCCCTCGAGAGCCTGGCGGCGAACGCCCATGCGCTGCTCGCCGGCAACCCGATGCGCGAGGTCCTGCACGGCAGCCCGCGCGAGGTGCACCATCTGGCTGACGCCATCGGCGCGGCCGGCGCGCGCCTGCGCGGCGCGGCGCGCGAACGCGAACTGATGCTGGCCGGCATCTCGCACGACCTGCGCACGCCGCTGGCGCGGCTGCGGCTGGCGCTGGAACTGGGCGATGCCAGCGATCCCGAGCGTCGCGAGGCGATGGTCGCCGACCTGCAGCAGCTCGACAGCGCGCTCGAACAATGCCTGTCGTTCGTGCGCGACGGCAGCGACGAGGCGCTGCGCGAGATCGACATGGCCACCGTGCTCGGCCAGCTGCTGGCCCTGCGCGAACATCCCGACGACTGGCAGCTGGACGGTCCTGCGCTGCTGCCGTTCGCGGTGCGCCCCACGTTGCTGCGCCGTGCCATCGGCAACCTGATGGACAACGCCGAACGGCACGGCGCCGCTCCGTTCAGGCTGGGCATGGGTTTCGATGACGAACACTTTTTCCTGTGCGTCGCCGACCACGGGCCGGGAGCGCCGCCGGCCCTGCTCGACCGGCTCGGCCAGCCCTTTCTGCGCGGCGACCCTTCGCGCGGTGGAGCCGGTACCGGCCTGGGCCTGAGCATCGTCAAGCGCGCCGCCGAGCTGCATGGCGGCACGCTGCAGCTGCGCAACGCGCCGGGCGGCGGCCTCGTCGCCACGATCCGGCTTCCCTCCCCGCCACGCCCTCATTGAAGGAGAAACCCATGCCAAGTGCATCGCGATGGCTGTCCAGTCTGCTGCTGATCGGTATCGCCACCGGCCTGCATGCCCGCCAGGCCGTGTCGGTACCGCGTGCGGACGGCGCGCAGACGCCGTTGATGGTGTATGACGCGAACGGGCCGGCCTGCCCGCCGCTGGCATTGATTTCGCCCGGCGCCGGCGGCGACGAGAAGGGCCTGCGCTATCTCGGCGAGGCATTGAGCAGGGACGGCTGGCGCGCCATCGTGCTGGGCCATCGCGAGAGCGGCATCGCGCCGCTGCGCGCGGACATCCGTCGAACTGGCGGCGTACGGCAAGGGGTCGCCGCGATGGTGACCGACGCCGGCAACTACCGCGCCCGCCTGCTGGACATCGATGCGGCGCGGCAATGGGCCCGGCAGCGCTGCCGGGCGCCGTTCGCGGCGCTGATCGGACATTCGATGGGCGCACGCACGGTACAGATCGAAGCCGGTGCACGCAACCTGCTCGGCGTGCGCGGCGACGGCGGTTTCGATGCTTACGTGGCGCTGTCGCCAGCCGGTCCGGACGCAGTCTTCCCGGCGGATGCGCAGCGCACCGTCCAGGCGCCGATGCTGATGATCACCGGCACTCGCGACAGCGGGCTGGACGGCGACTACCGCTGGCGCATGAAGGCATTCGACGGGCTCGCCCCGGGTTGCCGCTGGCTGGCGGTCGTCGACGGCGGCACGCACATGAACTTCGCCGGGGCGGGCCTTGCCGGCAGGACCGAAAGCGCCACCGTCGCGCTGGTCACGACCTGGCTCGACGCCTTGCGCGGCGGCGGCTGCGCGCAACCGCCCCGCCTGGCCGGCGTAAGCCTCCACACCAAGTGACCGCCGGCGAGCCGGGGCGCGGCCGCCGCGTGGCGGTCCTCAATGGTCGTGGTCGGCATCCGTGCCGCTGCCGCACAGCTTTTCCAGCAGCCGGTCCTGCACGTTGATGGCGGCCGTGCCGGCCGCCACGAACGGACGCAGGTACTGGCCATCCGGCTGCAGCAGCGATGCGCTGGTGTTGTCGGCAAGGTAGAGTTCCAGCACGTCGCGTACGCGCTGCTGCAGTTTCTTGCCCTCGATCGGGAACGCCGTTTCGACGCGCCGGTCCAGGTTGCGCTCCATCAGGTCGGCACTGGACAGATACAGCTTCGGCTCGCCGTCATTGGCGAACCAGTAGATGCGGCTGTGCTCCAGGAAGCGGTCGATGACCGAACGCACCCGGATGTTCTGCGACACCCCGGCCACGCCGGGGCGCAGACAGCACACGCCGCGCACGATCAGGTCGATCGACACCCCGGCGAGACTGGCCTTGTACAGCTCGCGCATGATTTTCGGCTCATTCAGCGCGTTGACCTTGATGATGATCTGCGCCGGCTTGCCGGCCGCGGCGTGGGCGGCCTCCTGCGCGATGAGTTCGAGCAGGGTCTTCTTCAGCGTGAACGGCGCATGCAGCAGTTTCTTCATGGGCTGCACCTTGCCCATGCCGGTGAGCTGGCTGAACAGCCTGTGCACGTCCTCGCACAGTGCGGCGTCGGAGGTGAGCAGGCTGTAGTCGGTGTACAACCGCGCGTTGCCGGTGTGGTAGTTGCCGGTGCCCAGGTGCGCGTAACGCACCAGCTTGCTGCCTTCGCGACGCTGGATCAGCATCAGCTTGGCATGCGTCTTGATGCCGACCACGCCGTAGATCACCATCGCACCGGCCTGCTGCAGGCGCGACGCGAGCAGCAGGTTGTCCTCTTCGTCGAAACGCGCACGCAGTTCGACGACGGCGGTCACTTCCTTGCCGGCACGCGCGGCGTCGACCAGCAGATCGACGATCTCGGATTTCGCACCGGTGCGGTACAGCGTCTGCTTGATCACCAGCACCTGCGGATCCTTGGACGCCTGGCGCAGCAGGTCGACCACCGGCGAAAACGATTCGTACGGGTGCAACAGCAGCACATCCTGCTTGCCGACCACCTGGAACAGGTCCTCGGCGAACCTGAGCGCCTTGGGCAGCACCGGCGTGAATGGCGGGTATTGCAGCTGCGGATAACTGACGTTGCTGGCGATGGTGAAAAGGCGCGCCAGATTGACCGGGCCGTTCACCTCGTACAGCTCGGACTCGTCCAGACCGAACTGCCTGAGCAGGTAGCCGGCCAGCTCCTTCGGGCAGTTGTCGGCCACCTCCAGCCGCACCGCGTCGCCGAAGCGGCGCGAATACAACTCGCCGCGCAGCGCCATCGCCAGATCCTCGACGTCTTCCGGATCCAGCGAAAGATCGGCGTTGCGGGTCAGCCGGAACTGGTAGCAGCCGAGCACCTGCATGCCGGGGAACAGCTCCTCGACATGGGCGTGGATCATCGAGGACAGCAGCACGTAGTTGTCGCCGTCCTCGCAGACCGTCTCGGGCAGCCGAACCAGTCGCGGCAGCACGCGCGGGGCCGGCACGATCGCCAGGCCGGAGTCGCGCCCGAAAGCGTCGATGCCCTCCAGCTGCACGATGAAGTTGAGGCTCTTGTTGACCAGCAGCGGAAACGGATGGGTCGGATCGAGCCCGATCGGCGTCACCAGCGGCGCCACCTCCTCGCGGAAATAACGGCGCACCCACAACTTCTGCCGGTGCGTCCATTGCGTGCGCAGGATGCTGCGGATGCCGTGCCCGGCCAGTTGCGGCAGCATGTGCTCGTTGAGAATCGCGTACTGCCGTTCGACCTGCCGGTGCGCGATCTCGCTGATCTCGGCCAGCACGCGGCGCGGGGCGATGCCGTCCGGGCCGATCAACTCGTGATCCAGCGCGACCTGTCCCTTCAGGCCGGCCACGCGGATCTCGAAGAACTCGTCCATGTTGCGCGAGAAGATCAGCAGGAACTTCAGGCGCTCCAGCAGCGGCGTGCGCTCGTCCATCGCCTGGTCCAGCACGCGGATGTTGAACTGCAGCTGCGACAGCTCGCGGTTGATGTACAGCCGGCTGTCGTTGAGGTCCGCGGTCGCCAGCGGCGATTGAACGTCATCGGCGGCCGGTTCGGCGGGGCCGGTCGGCGGGGCCTCGCGGATAATGCGGGTATTCATCGGTAGACACGGTCCGGCAAAAGTGGGCTGCAGCGCTCCGCATGGTACCTCGCCGTTTGCGCGGACGGGGCTGGACGCCGCGGCAGGTCGTGCCATGCACGGGCAATCTGCCGCTTTTGTCTGACTGCACGATGACGCTGCCGGTTCCGGCGGACTCCTGCGGCTTTGCCCCGGGACGGGCCGCAGGACCGGACTGCCGGCACATGCGGGCTTGCCGCCGTTTGTCTATGTTCGTCCCCCCGTCCCACCCGCCAGACGAACCAGCAACCATGCGCAGCCGCCTCGAAAATGCCTCGCCGATACCTGCCGCCATCCCGCCGCCGGCCGAAACGCCGGCCAGCCAGAGCACGCAATTCGCCATACTGGGCAGCATCAGTTTCGCGCACATGCTCAACGACATGATCCAGTCGCTGATCCTGGCGATCTACCCGATCCTCAAGAACAGCTTCCATCTGAGCTTCGCCCAGGTCGGCCTGATCACCCTGACCTACCAGCTCACCGCTTCGCTGCTGCAGCCGCTGGTGGGCATGGCGACCGACCGCCGGCCGATGCCGTACTCGCTGCCGGTTGGCATGGGTTTCACCCTGTGCGGCCTGTTGCTGCTGGCGGCCGCACCGGATTTCGCGTTGCTGCTGGCGGCTGCCGCACTGGTCGGCACCGGCTCGGCGATCTTCCATCCGGAATCCTCGCGGGTCGCGCGCATGGCCTCGGGCGGGCGGCATGGTCTGGCGCAATCGCTGTTCCAGGTGGGCGGCAATGCCGGGGCATCGCTGGGGCCGCTGCTGGCGGCGTGGATCATCGTGCCGTACGGGCGCGGCAGCACGGCGTGGTTCTCGCTGGCCGCCTTGCTGGCGATCGTGGTGCTGCTGCAGGTGAGCCGCTGGTACGGCCATCACCACGTCAGCCGCGGCAGGGCCGCCGTGCGGCATCCGGCCCTCGCCACGCTGTCGCGCGGCAAGGTGACCGGTGCGCTGGTCGTGCTCGGCCTGCTGATCTTCTCCAAGTATTTCTATCTGGCCAGCCTGAGCAGCTATTTCACCTTTTACCTGATCCACAAGTTCGGCGTGTCGGTGCCCGGCGCGCAGATACACCTGTTCGCCTTCCTGTTCGCGGTAGCGGCCGGCTCGCTGATCGGCGGCCCGGTCGGCGACCGCATCGGGCGCAAGTGGGTGATCTGGGCCTCGATCCTCGGCGTGGCGCCGTTCACCCTGCTGCTGCCGCACGTCGGCCTGGTCTGGACCGGCGTGCTCACGGTGATCATCGGGTTGATCCTGGCGTCCGCCTTCTCGGCGATCCTGGTTTATGCGCAGGAACTGATCCCCGGCCGCATCGGCACGATCTCCGGCTTGTTCTTCGGTTTTGCGTTCGGCATGGGCGGCATCGGCGCGGCCGTGCTCGGACATCTGGCCGACCTGCATGGCATCGAATACGTCTACCGGCTATGCGCGTACCTGCCGCTGATGGGTTTTATCACGGTGTTTTTGCCGAATCTGGAGCGGCCCGCACGGACGCAATGCTGATGCGGCGCCGAAACGCGGCGGCCGTCAGTCGGATGCCGCGAGAAAGCGATAGCCCACGCCGGGTTCGGTTTTCAACCAGCGCGGCGCGGCCGGATCGTCGCCCAGCTTCTGCCGCAGCTTGCCCAGCACGATGCGCAGATAATGCGTGTCCTGCACGTGGGTGGCGCCCCAGATCTCGCGCAGCAGCTGCTGCTGGGTGACGACGCGGCCGGCGTGGCGCAGCAGCATCGCCAGCACGGCGTATTCCTTGCGGGTCAGCATGAGCGACGTGCCGTCCAGCGTCACTGCGCGCCGGGCCAGGTCGATGTGGAGATGGCCGTCGTCATAGTGCGGTGGCGTTTCCGGTTCGCCGGAAGCGCGGTTGCGCAGCAACGCACGCAGCCGCGCCATCAGCTCCTGGATGCCGAACGGCTTGGTGACGTAATCGTTGGCGCCCTGGTCGAGCGCGCGCACCTTCTCGCTTTCGGCGTCGCGCACCGACAGCATCAGCACCGGCACCTGGCTCCACTGGCGCAGCTCGGCCAGCACTTCGTGGCCCTCGCGGTCGGGCAGGCCGAGGTCGAGGATGACCAGATCGGGCGATTGCGTCGCCGCCTGCGCCAAGCCATCGGCCGCGGTGGCCGCCAGCAGCACCTGGTAGCCCTCGGCGCGCAGGCCGATGTCGAGAAAACGCCGGATCTGCGCCTCGTCGTCGATCACCAGCACGCGCGGGGCGGAAGCGTTCATGGGTCGGTATCGGGCGGCGACGGCAGCGGGAGGCTGATGCGGATGGTGGTGCCGCGGCCGTCGCCAGGCAAGGCCTCCACGCTGCCGCCGTGCGCGCCGATCATGCCGCGGCAGATGGCCAGCCCCAGGCCAGTACCTTGCGGGGCACGGTCGCCGCGCGACACTGAATAGAACATATCGAAGATGCGTGCGCGTTCCTCCTCCGGAATGCCGGGTCCGCGGTCGCTCACGTCGATCAGCAGCCTGTCCTGGCTGCGGTGCGCGCTGACGCGCACCGACTGGTCCGGTGGCGAGAAGCGCGCGGCATTTTCCAGGATGTTGAACAACGCCTGTTCGATCAGTGCCGGGTGCACGTACAGCAGCACCGGTTCGCATGGCAGCACGGTTTCCACGCGCAGCTCGGGGAACAGCTTGCGTAGCCGGGTGATGGCGGCGGCCACGATCTCCGCACTGTCGGTCCAGTCGCGGTTGAGCTTGAGCGTGCCATGACCGAGCCGGGTCATGTCGAGCAGGTTCTGGATGTAGCGATCCAGCCGCTGGCCCTCGCCGAGAATCGCCTCCAGCAAATCATGGCGCTCCGCCGGCGGCAACCTGTCCTCGTAGCTGACCAGGGTGCCGGCGGCGCCGATCATCGAGGCCAGCGGCGAGCGCAGGTCGTGCGAGACCGAGGACAGCAGCGCGCTGCGCAGCCGTTCGGTTTCGCCCTGCACGCGCGCGCTTTCCAGTTCGTCGGCCAGCCGTGCACGTTCGAGTGCACGGCCGATGTCCTGCACCATCGCCAGCGCCAGGCTGCGGCGGTCCGCATCGGGTTCGCCGCTGGCCGCGTCGAAACGCAATGCGGCGACGCCGAGCCGGTTGTCTTCGCTGCCCAGCGGCAGAGTCCAGCAACTGGCCGCGTTGATGGTATCGGTGTAGCGACCGGCGGGCTCGGCATGGTGCTCGCTCCAGTCGGCGGCGGCCAGGTCCTGCGCGCTGAGATCGAACCTGCGTGGCGATGAAGCCACTGGCTGCAGCGCCTGACCGGCGTCGCGGGCGAGGATCGCCACCGGCGTATCCAATGCCAGTGCCAGCGCCTGCGCGCCGACGTCGCGCACGCCTCCGGCATCGGCACTGGCTGCCAGCCGCTGCCCCAGGCCCAGCAGGGCCCGCGCCCGCACCTGCGCCGCGCGCAGCGATTCCACCTGGCTGGCCAGCTGCGTGGCAAGCCGGCTGCTGATCAAGGCCACCACCAGGAACAGGCTCACCGCCAGCACATCGTCCGCGTTGGCGATCACCAGCGTATAGCGCGGCGCGGTAAAGAAGAAATTGTAGCCAAGGAAGCACAGTACGGCCGTATAGACGGCCACGGTCATGCGTGTGCGCACCGCGACGGCGAGCACGGCGGTGAGAAAGATCAGCGCGAGGTTTGCCACCGAAAAGTAGCGGTCCGCCACGAACGCGAGCCCGAAGGCCGCCAGCGTGACCAGCGTGGCGTACGCGTACTCGCGGCGCGTGCCGCGTCCGCCGGACAGCTGCATCCGCCGCCGAGAGCGAGCGCGCTCGGCCGGTGTGGCGATGATCGCCAGTTCCAGGTGCGCACCACGACGCAGCAGCTGCTGGGTCAGCGAGAAGCCGAGCATGCGTGCGAGCGGCCGTTCGCGCGTGCGGCCGACGATGATCTGGCCCACGCCTTCGCGGTCGGCGTGCGCCAGCAGTTCATCGGCGATCGCATGGCCGCGCAGGATCACCGTGTCGCCGCCCAATCGCCGCGCCATGCGCATGGCCGATTCGATGCGTTCGCGGCGGACCGGATCGACCATGCCGCCGGTGTCCACGTACACCACGCTCCACGGCGCACCGCGTCGCTCGGCGATGCGCCGCGCCACGCGCACCAGGTATTCGCTTTGCGTGTGGCCGTCGATCGCCACCAGCACTCGGCGGCGCACCGGCATGGCGCCGCCGAGTGCCAGCATGTGCTCGCGCAGATCGCTCTCGACGTGGTTGGCGATGGTTTCCAGCGCCAGCTCACGCAGCGCGGCCAGGTTGGTGGGCGAGAAGAACGCGTCCAGCGCCGCGGCGGCCGTCTCCGGCAGGTAGACCTTGCCCTGCTTGAGCCGTGCGATCAGCTCGCGCGGCGGCAGGTCGACCAGCATGATGTCGCGCGCGCGGTCGAGGACGGCGTCCGGCACCGTCTCGCGCACGGTGATGCCGGTGATGCGGTGCACCTGGTCGTTGAGGCTTTCCAGGTGCTGCACATTGAGCGCCGTGTAGACCTCGATGCCGGCGTCGAGCAGTTCGGCGACGTCCTGCCAGCGCCGTTCATGGCGGCTGCCCGGCAGGTTGCGGTGGGCCAGCTCGTCCACCAGCAGCAGCGCCGGCTTGCGCGCCAGCGCGGCATCGAGATCGAACTCGGTGAAATCGCGCTCGCCGCCGTTGAACGTCTCGTAGCGCACCGGCCGCCGCGGCAGCACCTCCATGCCTTCCAGCAGCGCGGCGGTCTCGGCGCGGCCGTGGGTCTCGACCAGCCCCACCACCACGTCCACGCCCTGGCGCTTCAGCTCGCGCGCGGCCGACAGCATGGCGTAGGTCTTGCCCACGCCGGGCGCGGCGCCGAGGAAAATCTTGAGCCGCTGGTGCTGTTCTTCCTGCACGGTGTTGAGCAGGGCATTGGCGCGGGCCTGGCGGGAGTCGTCGGTCATGCAAGTCACCGGAAACGATGGCCGTTACGTTAGCGCTTCTGCAGCGCATCCAGCGCAAGATTGAGTTTGAGCACGTTCACCCGCGGCTCGCCCAGCACGCCCAGTTGCCGGCCGGACGTGTTCGCCGCCACCAGCGCCAGCACCTTCGCCACCGGCAGTGCACGCACCCGGGCCACCCGCGCCAGCTGATACCGGGCGGCAGCCGGGCTGATCTGCGGATCGAGGCCGCTGGCCGAGGCGGTGACCAGATCCACCGGCACCGGTGCGTTGTTGCCCGGGTCGGCCGCACGCAGCGCGGCGATGCGCTGCTTCACTGCATCGATCAGTGCCTGATTGGCCGGGCCGAGGTTGGAGCCGGACGAGGAGCCGCCGTTGTACGGATCGGGCGAGGTCGCCGACGGCCGGCCCCAGAAGTACTTCGGGTCGGAGAACTCCTGGCCGATCAGCGTGGAGCCGACCGCCTTGCCGTTCACCTCGATCAGACTGCCGTTTGCCTGATGCGGAAACACCAGCTGGGCCAGCGCGGTAGCCGCCAGCGGATAGATCGCGCCGGTGATGACGGTCATCACCAGCAGCAGCAGAAAGGATTGACGCAACAGTTTGCTCATCATGAAAGCCCCACCAGCACCAGCAGCATGTCGACCAGCTTGATCCCGAGGAACGGCACCACGACGCCGCCCAGGCCGTACACCAGCAGATTGCGGCGCAGCAGTGCGGCAGCGCCGAGCGCACGGTACTTCACGCCCTTCAGCGCAAGTGGAATCAAAAAGATGATGATCAGCGCGTTGAAGATCACCGCCGACAGGATCGCGCTGCGCGGCGTGGCCAGATGCATCACGTTGAGCGCGTTGAGCGCCGGATACGTGGTGGTGAACGCGGCGGGGATGATCGCGAAGTACTTGGCGATGTCGTTGGCGATGGAGAACGTGGTCAGCGAGCCGCGGGTGATCAGCATCTGCTTGCCGATCTCCACCACCTCGATCAGCTTGGTCGGGTTGGAGTCGAGATCGACCATGTTGCCGGCCTCCTTGGCCGCCTGCGTGCCGGTGTTCATCGCCACCGCTACATCGGCCTGCGCCAGCGCCGGCGCGTCGTTGGTGCCGTCGCCGCACATCGCCACCAGCCGGTTCTGCGCCTGGATGTCGCGAATCAGTTTCAGCTTTGCTTCCGGCGTGGCCTCGGCGAGGAAATCATCCACGCCGGCCTCGGCCGCGATCGCTGCCGCGGTGAGCGGGTTGTCGCCGGTGATCATGATGGTCTTGATGCCCATCCTGCGCATCTCGGCGAAGCGCTCCTTGATGCCCGACTTGACGATGTCCTTCAGCTCGATCACACCCAGCGCGCGGTCGCCGTCGGTGACGATCAGCGGGGTGGCGCCGCGGCGCGCGACCTCCTCGGCGATTCGTCTGACCGGCGGCGGCAGCCGGCTGCACTGCGCCTCCAGGTGTCGTTCCACCGCATCGAGCGCACCCTTGCGGATCTGCCGCCCGTCCACGTCGACGCCGCTCATGCGGGTTTGCGCGGTGAACGGCACGAACTGCGCCGCGTCCGAGGGCGCCGCTTCACGCAGGCCGAAGCGCTGGCCGGCCAACAGCACGACGCTGCGACCTTCGGGCGTCTCGTCGGCCAGCGAGGCCAGCTGCGCCGCCTCGGCCAGCACGCTTTCGGCGATGCCCGGCGCCGCATGGAACGCCACCGCCTGACGGTTGCCCAGGGTGATGGTGCCGGTCTTGTCGAGCAGCAGCACGTCGACGTCGCCGGCAGCCTCCACCGCGCGGCCCGAGGTGGCGATCACGTTGGCGCGGATCATCCGGTCCATGCCTGCGATGCCGATCGCCGACAGCAGTGCTCCGATGGTGGTCGGAATCAAACAGACCAGCAGTGCGATCAGCACCGTCAGTGTGATCGGATGACCTGCGCCCGCCGCCTGCACGCTGTAGATCGAGTACGGCAGCAGCGTGGCGCAGGCGAGCAGGAAGATCAGGGTGAACTTGGCCAGCAGGATCGTCAGCGCGATCTCGTTCGGCGTCTTGCGCCGCGCGGCGCCTTCCACCATCGCGATCATGCGGTCCAGGAAGCTCTCGCCCGGATTGCTGGTGATGCGCACCACCAGCCAGTCGGACAGCAGCTGGGTGCCGCCGGTGACCGCGCTGCGGTCGCCGCCGGACTCGCGGATCACCGGCGCGGACTCGCCGGTGATCGCGCTCTCGTTGACGCTGGCCGCACCCACCACCACTTCGCCGTCGCCGGGGATCTGTTCGCCGGCCTCGACCAGCACGTGGTGGCCGGTGCGAAGATCGGTGGAGGAGACGATGCTGATGGCGGCTTCGCGGTTCGGGCCGGCCAGTTTCTTCGCCACCACGTCCCGGCGCGAGCCGCGCAGCGCGGCGGCCTGCGCCTTGCCGCGGCCTTCGGCCAGCGCCTCGGCGAAGTTGGCGAACAACAGGGTGAACCACAGCCACAGGCTGATCCAGAAAATGAAGCCGGTGGGCGCCTCGCCGTGCCCGGCCAATGCCTGCACCCACAGCAGCGTGGTCAGCACGCTGCAGACGAATACCACGAACATCACCGGGTTCTTGAATTGCATCCGCGGCGACAGCTTGCGCAACGCATCCGCGGCAGCCTTGAGGATCAGTCCGCGATCGAAACCCTTGATGGAATCGGCGCGGACTGCGTGGGAATGGGAGGTCATGGGGTTCAATATCCCGAAAGTATCAATGCATCGACATCAGGAACTCGGCGATCGGGCCAAGTGCCAGTGCCGGCAGGAAAGTGAGCGCGCCGACCACGATCACCACGCAGGCCAGCAGCGTGATGAACAGCGGCGTGTGCGTGGGCAAGGTGCCGGCGGATTCGGGCACGTGCCGCTTGGCGGCGAGTGCGCCGGCCATCGCCAGCATCGCGACGATCAGCAGGAAGCGGGCGAGGAACATGCACACGCCCAGCAGCACGTTCCAGAACGGCGTGTTGGCGGACAGCCCGCCGAACGCGCTGCCGTTGTTGTTGGAGGCCGAGCTGACCGCGTACAGCATCTCGCTGAAGCCGTGCGCGCCCGGGTTGGCGATGCCCGCCACGCCAGCCGGCACCATCACTGCGATGGCCGTGCCGATCACCACCAGCGCCGGTGGAATCAGTACCGCGAGACTGGCCATCTTCATCTCGTAGGCTTCGATCTTCTTGCCCAGGTATTCGGGCGTGCGGCCCACCATCAGCCCGGCGATGAACACCGCCACCACCGCGAACGCGAGCATGCCGTACAGGCCCGAACCGACGCCGCCGAAGATCACCTCGCCCAGCTGGATCAGCCACATCGGCACCAGCCCGCCCAGCGGGGTGAACGAGTCGTGCATCGCGTTCACCGAGCCGTTCGAGGCGGCGGTGGTGGCGGTCGCCCACAGCGTGGAGTTGACGATGCCGAAACGGGTCTCCTTGCCTTCCATGTTGCCGCCGGCCTGCAGCACCGAAGCGTGCTGGTCGACGCCCAGATGGGCAAGCAGCGGGTTGCCGGCCTGCTCGGCCGCCGTGCAGACCAGCAGCAGCGGGATGAAGATCACCAGCATCACCGCCAGCAAGGACCAGCCCTGGCGGCGGTCGCCGACCATCGCGCCGAAGGTGTGGCACAGCGCGGCCGGGATCAGCAGGATCGCCAGCAGCTCGGCGAAGTTGCTCAGTGGCGTGGGATTCTCGAACGGATGCGCGGAGTTCACGTTGAAGAATCCGCCCCCGTTGGTGCCCAGTTGCTTGATCGCGATCTGCGAGGCGGCCGGCCCCATCGGCAGGGTCTGCATGCTGACCGGCACGATACGGGTTGCGTCGTGGCCGGCGGCATCCTTTACCGTCTCGGTATAGCTGCTGGCCTGCACCACCGGCACGTCGGCGTACGGCCTGAAGTTCTGCACCACGCCCTGCGACACCAGCAACAGCGACAGCAACAGCGACAGCGGCAGCAGTACATACAGCGTGCTGCGGGTGAGGTCGACCCAGAAGTTGCCCAGTCCTTTCGCGCTGCGCCGGGCGAAACCGCGGATCACCGCCACCAGCACGGCGATGCCGGTGGCCGCGGAGAGGAAGTTCTGCACCGCCAGGCCCAGCATCTGGGTCAGGTAGCTCATCGTCGACTCGCCGCCGTAGCCCTGCCAGTTGGTGTTGCTGGCGAAGCTGATCGCGGTGTTCATCGCCGAGTCGGCCGACACTGCGCCGAAGTGCTGTGGATTGAGCGGCAGCCACTGTTGCAGCCGCTGCAGCGCGTACACCGTGAGCAGGCCGAGCAGGTTGAACAGCAACATGGCCAGCGCGTAGCGCTTCCAGTCCATGTCCTCGTCGGGCGCGATGCCGCACAGGCGGTAGAGGCCGCGCTCGGCGCGCGCGCCGAAGCGGGTGACGCGATTGGGCACCTCGGCGAAGACCAGCGCCATGTAGCTGCCGAACGGTTTCACCAGCAGCAAAAGCACGGTCAGGTAAAGGCCGAGCTGGAGGTAGTCGTTGGCGGTCATTCGAACCACTCCGGCTTGAGCAGGGCCACGCACAGGTAGCCGGCAAGCGCCGCCGCGATCGCGATGGCCAGTCCGTAGATCAGGGTCATGAGGGAAGTCCGTCGAAAAGTCGCGCGATGCCGCGGCACGGCTCAGCGCCGGCCGAGCCGGTCGCAGATCAGCAGCAAGCCGATCGTGGCTGCGGTGAGCACGATGGCAAGCAGCAGGTAGATGATGTCCATGGACATGGGCTCCGTCGTTGCAACGGAACGCACTGTAGGAGTCGGCGCATAACAAAGGGGTAGCGGAATTCCGCTGCCCCGTATAAATCGCGTAAAGATTCGCGCGGATCGGCGGCCGCTCCCACACAGCCGCTCCAGTTACTTCCGCAAAAACTTATCGTGTACAGGATCCCTCGAATAACCCGATTCGTAGGAGCGCACCCTGTGCGCGAATGCTCGTGGGATAGTTGAGGCGAAGAGCATTTCGCGCACAGGGTGCGCTCCTACGCGCGGGGAGGCGCTCCGATCACCACCGGCTCCGGCTCCAGCGCGATGCCGAATTTGTCGTGTACGCCGGCGATCACCTGTTGCGCCAGCACCCATAGTTGCGGCCCGGTCGCGTGGCCGTGATTGACCAGCACCAGCGCGTGGCGGTTGGAGATGCCGGCGTCGCCTTCACGCCGGCCCTTGAAGCCGCAGCTCTCGATCAGCCATGCGGCGGACAGCTTGCAGCGGCCGTCGGGCTGCGGCCACACCGGCAGATCGGGATGCTCCCGCTTGAGCGTGCCGGACAGCGACGCCTCGACGATCGGGTTCTTGAAGAAGCTGCCGGCGTTGCCGATCACCGCCGGGTCGGGCAGCTTGCGCGTGCGCAGGCGCACCACCGCCTCGGCCACATGGAACGGCGCGGGCCTGTCCACGCCCATCCGCCCCAGCTCCTCGTCGATGCCGGCGTAGTCGGTGCGCAGCGGGCGGCTGCGCGGCAGCACGAAACGCACCGCGGTGACGACGTAGCGCCCGGGCTCGCGCTTGAACAGCGAGTCGCGATAGGCGAACGCACAGGTCGCGCGGTCCAGCGTGGCCACGCGACGCTCGCGGATGTCCCAGGCCTCCACACTCTCGATGAACTCGGCCACTTCGCAGCCGTAGGCGCCGATGTTCTGGATCGGTGCGGCGCCGACCGTGCCGGGAATCAGGATCAGGTTTTCCAGCCCGGCGTAGCCCTGGCCCAGCGTCCAGCGCACGAAATCGTCCCAGCGTTCGCCGGCGGCAACCGCGATGCGGGCACTGTCGCCGTCGCTCTCGACCTGCACGCCGCGGGTGGCCATCGCCAGCACGGTGCCGCCGAAGTCGCCGGTGAACAGCACGTTGCTGCCCTCCCCCAGCACCAGCAGATGTCCGTTGCGCACGGCCGGAAAATCGAGCAGGTGCGGCAGCCTGGCGGCGTTGTGGATCTCCGCCAGCAGCGTCGCCCGTGCGTCGACGCGCAACGTGTTGCGGTTGGCCAGCGAGGCGTTCTCGATCAGCGTGTAGCCGCCCATGTCGATCCGCTGCGCCGGCATGTCGATGCGTTCAGACGGCATGCGGGCTCTCGCGCTGGCGGCGGATCTCGTTGACGCATTCGCCGATCAATTGCGGTCCGCGATAGATCAGCCCCGAATAGATCTGCACCAGCGAGGCGCCGGCGTCGATCTTTTCGGCCGCATCGCTGCCGTCGAGGATGCCGCCCACGCCGATCAGCGGGATGCGTCCGCCCAGACGCCGGTGCATGCCGGCCAGCACCGCGGTGGAACGGGCGAACAGCGGCTTGCCGGACAGGCCGCCGGCTTCGCCACCCTGCGGGTCGTCGGCAACGGCCGCATGATCGGTCGTGGTATTGCTGCAGATCACGCCGTCGATGCCGGCGCGCAGCAGCACGTCGGCGATCGCATCGAGTTCCGCCTCGGTCAGGTCCGGTGCGATCTTCAGCAGCATCGGCTTGCGCAAGCCGTGCTGCGAACCGAGCCGCTCCTGTGCCTCGCGCAGGACCGAGATGAAACGGTGCAATGTGGCCTCCTGCTGCAGGTCGCGCAGGCCCCGGGTGTTCGGCGAGGAGATGTTCACGGTGATGTAGCTGGCGTGCCCGTACACCTTGTGCAGGCAGGTCAGATAGTCGTTGACCGCCTTCTCGTTCGGGGTGTCCCGGTTCTTGCCGATGTTGATGCCGAGCACGCCGTGATAGCCGGAGCGCTGCACGTTGCGTACCAGCGCATCGACGCCGCCGTTGTTGAAGCCGAGCCGGTTGATGATCGCCTCGTGCCGCGGCAGCCGGAACATCCGCGGCCTGTCGTTGCCCGGCTGCGGCAGCGGCGTGACCGTGCCCACTTCGATGAAGCCGAAACCCAGCGCGTCGAGCGCGTCCAGATGCTCGGCGTTCTTGTCCAGCCCGGCGGCCAGCCCCACCGGATTGGGAAACGTGATGCCGAACACGCTGGCCGGCAGATCCGCCGGCGGCTTCGCGACGAGATGGGCGAAGCCGCTGCGCTGGGCCACGCCCAGCGCGTACAGGGTGAGGCGATGCGCGGTTTCGGGATCGAGCTTGAACAGCAGCGGACGCAGGATGTCGTACATGGTCAGGCCGGATGACCCGCGAAGATGCGGGTGTCGTAATCGAAGCTTACCGCGCCGTTGTCGGCGCAGCTGTCGAACAATTCGCGCAGCGCCCGCAGCATCGGTGCGTGCTGCGGATGACCGGCCTTCGGCGCATAGGATGAAGACATCAGCCGGCCGCGCAGGGCGTCGAAATCCAGCCGCTGACTGTGCTCGAAGACGGCACTGCCGCGCGAGCCCGCGCCGAACCAGGCGCGCATCCGTGCATCGTCCGCGTAGCGCTCGGCCACGCTGGCATAGTCGGTACCATGGCGTTGCAGCAGCGCCTCGTATCCTTCGAGAAAGTCTGTCCCGGTCAGCCGGCGCGAATTCCACCAGATCGCCACCAGTCCGCCGCGCCGCAGGATCCGCGCGAACTCGCGCCGGGCCGCCTCCTCGTCGAACCAGTGGAACGCCTGCGCCACGGTGACCAGATCGACGCTGGCGGGATCGAGACCGGTCGCATCGGCACGCCCGTCGACCGCGCGGAAACGCGCGAACCCCTGCAGCCACCGCTGTGCGGCCGCGCGCATCGGCGCGTTCGGCTCGACCGCCGTCACGCGATGGCCGGCGTCGAGAAACATCCTGGAGGAAATGCCCGTGCCGGCGCCGATATCGGCCACTTCCCAGCCGGCCTCGACGCCGAGCTCGCGCCGCAGCCAGTCGAGCAGGGCTGCCGGGTAATCCGGCCGGTAGCGCGCATAGTCGTCGACGCGATCGCCGAATCGCACGGTGGATCGCAGCTCGCTCATGCGCTCGGGCTCGCCGTGCTCAGCCATTGAGCATCTGGCCGCCGTCGACCACCAGGGTATGCCCGGTGATCCAGGCGGCCCATGGCGAGGCGAGGAACAGCGCGGCGTGGGCGATTTCCTCGGGCCGGCCGAAGCGGCCGAACGGAATCTTCGCCAGCGTGGCGTGGTACAGCTCCGGCTGTTCGAGCCGGCGCCGTTCCCACAGGCCGTCGGCAAACGCGATCGAACCCGGTGCGATCGCATTGACGCGGATGCGCTGCGCAGCCAGTGCCAGCGCCTGCGAAGTGGTGTACTGGCTCAACGCCGCCTTCACCGCCGCGTACGGCGCACCGCCGGCCCGCGGGCGAAACGCGGCGATCGAACTGGTGTGCACGATGCAGCCCGCCGGGGAAGCCGCCAGATGCGGCAGCGCCGCCCGCGACGCCCGCACGGCCGCCATCAGATCCACGTTGAAACCGGCGATCCAGGCCTCGTCGTCATCGGCAAAGCCGTAGCCGCTGGCATTGTTGACCAGCACGTCGATGCCGCCGAGTGCGCCGGCGGCATCCGCCACATAGGCATCGACCGCCTTCGGGTCGGCCAGGTCGCAACCCTGCGCATGGACGGTGACGCCGTGCGCGGCAATCGCCTGGCGGGTTTCCTCCAGCGCCGGTATGCCACGGGCGCAGATCGACACCGCCGCACCCGCTTCGGCAAAGCCCAACGCGATGCTGCGACCGATGCCGCGGCTGGCGCCGGCCACGACCACGCGACAACCGTGAAAATCGAAGGGGATGGCCGATTGCCCGCTGGTCATCGACGATGCCTCAGTGCCAGTGCGAAAACGCCACGCCGAAAGCCATCGCCGCGATGACCACGAACACCAGCAACACCCACAGCACCAGTTGCGCGTAACCGAGCAGCAGGCCGGCTACCGCCATGCCGTCGCCCTCCATCCGGTTGTCGGCGCCGGCGCGGCGGATTTCGCCGCGCGCCAGATGACCGCAGATGATCGCCACGATCGCGCCGACGAACGGCAGCACGCACCAGGCAAGGATGCCGAACACCAGGCTGACCACCGCCAGCGAATTGGTGGGAGGAGTGGCTCGGGAAGACGGTTGCTCGCTCATCGGATCGCTCACTCATGTCGGGGTGGAACATGTCGAACTGGTTCGGCGCCGTCGTGGATCGTACCGTCAAGGACGGTCCGCCGTCCTTGACCGGATTGCATCACTAGTCTTACAGATCGAACTTGATGCCCTGGGCCAGCGGCAGCGAATCGGAGTAGTTGATGGTGTTGGTCTGGCGGCGCATGTAGACCTTCCACGCGTCCGAACCCGACTCGCGGCCACCGCCGGTCTCCTTCTCGCCGCCGAACGCGCCGCCGATCTCCGCACCCGAGGTGCCGATGTTGACGTTGGCGATGCCGCAATCCGAACCGGCCACCGACAGGTACTTCTCGGCCGACTTGAGGTTCTGCGTGAAGATCGCCGAGGACAGGCCCTGCGGCACGTCGTTCTGCATCTCGATCGCCTCGTCCAGCGTCTTGAACGGCATCACGTAGAGGATCGGCGCAAAGGTCTCGGACTGCACCACCTCGTCCGAATTCTTCAGGCCGGTGATGATCGTCGGCAGCACGTAGTGCCCTTTCCGATCGGTCAGCGCGGCGCCGCCGGTGGCGACCGTGCCGCCGGCCGCCTTGGCCTTCCCGATCGCGGCCAGATAGGCCTGCACCGCTTCGGCGCTGTTGAGCGGGCCCATCAGGGTGGTGGCTTCGGTCGGATCGCCGATCTTGCCCTCGACTTGGCCGTAAGCCTTGACCAGCGCCTGCAGCACGTTGTCGTGGATCGACTCGTGCACGAACAGGCGGCGGGTGGTGGTGCAGCGCTGGCCGGCGGTGCCGACCGAGCCGAACACGATGCCCGGAATCGCCAGCTTCAGGTCGGCCGACTCGTCCAGGATGATCGCGTTGTTGCCGCCCAGTTCCAGCAGCGAGCGGCCCATGCGCTGCGCCACGCGCTCGCCGACCATGCGGCCGACCCGGGTCGAGCCGGTGAAGCTGATCAATGCCACGCGCCTGTCGTCGACGAAATTCTGCGCCAGCTCGCTGCCGGCGTCGTTGAACAGGAAGAACAGATCCGGATAGCCGCCGTCCTTCAGCGCCTCGTTGCAGATCTTCATCGCGGCGATCGCGGTCAGCGGGGTCTTCGGCGACGGCTTCCAGATGCAGATGTCGCCGCAGACGGCGGCCAGCATCGCGTTCCAGGCCCACACCGCGACCGGAAAGTTGAACGCGCTGATGATGCCGACGAGACCCAAAGGCAGGTACTGCTCGTACATGCGGTGGCCGGGACGCTCCGAATGCATGGTGCAGCCGTGCAGCATGCGGCTCTGGCCCACCGCGAAGTCGGCGATGTCGATCATCTCCTGCACCTCGCCGTCGCCCTCGGGCTTGATCTTGCCCATCTCCAGCGAGACCAGCGAACCGAGTGCATCCTTGTGCCTGCGCAGCGCCTCGCCGCACAGCCGTACCGCCTCGCCGCGCTGCGGGGCCGGCGTGGTACGCCATACCTTGAAGGCGGCCTGCGCCCGCTTGACGATGGTTTCATAATCGGCGGCGCTGGAGGCATGCACCGTGGCGATCACCTCGCCGGTGGCGGGATTCACCGATTGCAGCGTGCCGGCATCGGTGCTCGTCGACCACTCGCCCTGGCCAAGATAGGTGCCGGACAGCTCGTTGCCGAGACCGAGCGACTTGAGGATTGCATGCGACATGGCTCACTCCTGAACTTGCGGCGCCCGCAGGCGCCGTGAATGGAATCCGGAAACCGTTCATTCTAACAGACCCCTGCCCAGGCCTACCGCTCGCAGGGGAAGGCCGGAGCGGGGGCGCTTCGCGTCTGCGCCGGATCCATGCGAAAATCACCGGCGCCGCCCTCGTAGCTCAGTTGGATAGAGCGGCCCCCTCCTAAGGGGCAGGTCGGACGTTCGAATCGTCTCGAGGGCACCAGTGACCGAACCCGAAGGCCGGCCTTGCCGGCCTTCGTTCGTTGCGGCTCACGAACTGCACGAGAGCATCGAACAGCCGGCCTTGTGGCGTGCCCAGTCCGGCCGCCTTTGCGCATAGGCCTCGCGACCGGGCTGATCGTCGTAAGGATGGCGCAGCACTTCGAGCAGCTCATGGATGCCGCCGGCATCGCCCTGCCCGGCCCGGTCGATCGCCTGCTGGGCAAGGTAATTGCGCAGCACGTAGCGCGGGTTGGCCGCGCGCATCTGCCTGCGCCGCTGCCCGGACGATTGCGGGTCTTCGGCGAGGCGGGCGGCATAGCGCGCCAGCCATGCGCCGAGCGCGGGCTCCGCTTCGCGCCGCTTCGTTTCGTCGTAGAACGCCTCGCGCAGCGGTGCCAGCGTCGGCGCCTGCGGATCGACGTCGGCCAGCGCGCGGAACCACAGCGTCATGTCGATCTCGGCCTGCTGCAGCAGCGCCTGCAGCGATTGCATCAGGGCCACGTCATCGTCGCGGCACCCGGCCAGGCCGAGCTTGGCGGCGATATTGTCGCGGGCGGCCCTGTCGTAGGCCGTGGCATAGCGATCCAGCCCGGCCTGCAGCGGTTCGATACTCGCAAACAGCGGCGCCAGCGCGCCGGCCAGGCGGCTCAGGTTCCACCACGCCACGTTCGGCTGCTGGCCGAAGCGATAGCGGCGGCGCTGCGCGTCGGTGGTGTTAGGCGTCCAGTCCGGATCGTAGTTGTCGACCCAGCCGTACGGGCCGTAATCGATGGTCAGGCCCAGGATCGACATGTTGTCGGTGTTCATCACGCCGTGCACGAACCCCACCCGCATCCAGTGCGCGATCATCGCGGCGGTGCGTTCGCAGACCTGGGCGAACCACTCGGCATACAGCGCCTCGCCCTGCCCGCCGAGTTCGGGAAAATCGCGGCGTATCGTGAAATCGACAAGCTTGCGCAGCAGGGCAGTGTCGCCACGCGAGGCCGGCAGTTCGAAATGGCCGAAGCGGATGAACGATGGCGCCACCCGGCACACGATCGCGCCCGGCTCCGGCGCGGCGTGTCCGTCGTAGAGCATGTCGCGCACCACCGCCTCGCCGGTATCGACCAGGCTGAGCGCACGCGTGGTCGGCACGCCCAGATGGTGCATCGCCTCGCTGCACAGGAACTCGCGGATCGACGAGCGCAGCACCGCACGGCCGTCCGCGCTGCGCGAATACGGTGTCGGTCCCGCGCCTTTGAGCTGCAGCTCCCGGCGCCGCCCGGCGGCATCGATCGTTTCGCCCAGCGTAATCGCCCGGCCATCGCCGAGCTGCCCGGCCCAGTGGCCGAATTGATGCCCACCGTAATTCGCCGCATACGGCTGCATGCCCTCGAGCAGCGCGTTGCCGCCGAACACCTGCGCGAACTGCACGGTGGCCACGTCGGCCTCGTCGAGCCCGAGCAGGCCGGCCATCTCGCGCGAATGCGCCAGCAGCCGCGGCGCGGCGACCGGGGTCGGATCGACCAGCGAATACAGCGCGCCCTCGACCTGGCGCACGTGCCCGCCCTGCTCCGGGTCGCCGGGCAGGTCGCGCACGAATGCATTGTCGAAACGGAAATTGAGCATGGGCGGCGAGACGTGATTGACGAATGCTTAAGCCGGATATCCGGGCGCTCTGTTCGCTAGTCAAGCGATTTCAATGTCGTGCAGATACCGCTTGCGGGCGATGCTTCAGCTTTAGGGACTCGCAAGAGCATCGCCCGCAAGCGTGCTCCTACGGTCGTTCTCCAGAGCATTCGCGCACGGCGGTGCGCTCCTGCGGCGGCGGGCAGTGCCCGCCCTGCGCCGCGAAAATCGAGGCGACCTCACCGGCGTCGAGTGCGCGCCATTCATCGGGCATCAACCCGCCCAGGCCGAGTCCGCCGACCGCGATCCGCTGCAGCGTCAGGACACGATTGCCGGCAGCGGCGAACATGCGCCGTACCTGGTGATAGCGGCCCTCGGTCACGGTGAGCCGGGCATGCCTTGGACCCAGCACGTCGAGAACGGCCGGTGCCAGCGGCTCCTTTTCCGATTCCAGCAGCAGCGTGCCGCTGGCGAACAGCGCGCCTTCGTCGCCGCGCAGGTCCTGCGCCAGCGTCGCCTCGTACACCTTGGCCACCTGCGCCCGCGGCGAGATGATCCGGTGCAGCAGGGCGCCATCGTCGGTGAACAGGAGCAGGCCGGACGTGTCGCGGTCGAGCCGCCCCACGCTGGACAGCGCCGGCGTGCGCACGCCGTAGCGCGGCGGCAGCAGGTCGTACACCACACGCCCCGGATCCTTGCGCGAGCAGGTGACGCCCAGCGGCTTGTTCATCATCAGCACCAGCCCCGGCGGCGGATCGAGCGGTTCGTCGTCGACGCGGATGGTTTCGTGCGGCACCACGTCGTCGGCGTACAGCACCTCGCCATTGGCGTCGGTGATGCGGCCGGCGCGAAACATCCGCGCCACGTCCTTGCGGCTGCCGTAGCCCAGGTTCGCGATCAGCTTGACCAGTTTCATGCGTTGCCCCCGATCGCCTCGATCACCTTGAATCCCTCCTCTTGCGCGATGGTGCGCACCGTGCGGAAACGTGCCGCCAGCAGCGCCTCGTAGGGCAGGTGCCGGTTGGCCACCAGCCACAGCCGGCCCTCCGGCAGCAGCGCATCGGCGGCGCTGGCGATGAAGGCACGGCCCAGTTCGGGCATGTCCGCACGCCCCTGGTGAAACGGCGGGTTGCTGACAATGGCGTCGTAGCGCCGCGGCAGGCCGCGGGTGACATCGTGCCAGTACACCGCCACGGCCACCTCGCGGCCGCACGCGTGGACAGCCTGTTGCAGGTTGATCCGCGCCGGCTCCAGCGCGCGCGCCTCGGCTTCGTACAGGTCGATCGCGCCGACGTTCGGGCAGCGTGCGACGACCTGCGCGGCGAGGTAACCGTAACCCGCCCCGAGGTCGGCCACGCGGCCGTGCAGATCATGCGGCAGGTGCCCGGCCAGCAGCGCCGAGGCGCGATCGACGCGGTTCCACGCGAACAGTCCCGGCCGGCTGAGGTAGCCGTCCGCCATCTCGCGCGGCGCGTCCAGCGCCAGCCACTGGGCCAGCAATGCCTGATCGATGCCGGACTCGACCGGCGTGCTCCAGAACACCCGGCATTTGTGCTTGGACAAGTGCTGCACGGCACCGGCAAGCCGGGCCAGATCCGCCTCGCCCGACTTCGCGCCCTGGGTATTGGGCATCGCCGCCAGCAGCGTGCCGCCGGGCGCGGTGTGGCGCAGCGCGCGGGCGAACAGCGCACGCGCCTCGTCGCGCTGGCGCGGCGGCAACAGCAGCAGCAGCGGAAATCTTTCATCGGCGGCCGGCTCGCCCACACGCAGGCCGTTGCGGCCCAACTCATCGGCAAACGGCAGGAACCCCTGCTGGCACAACCAGCCGGGCTGCGCCATTTCGCGCAGGTGCACGCCGGCGCGCGCGCGCAGAAACAGCACGCGGCCGTCCGCCGGCAGCGCCAGCGCCGACGCCTCGAACGGCACGAACAGCGCCGCCAGCGCCGCATCCGGCGCCGCCGCAAAAGTCCCGTCAGCAGTCACGTCATTCTTCAGCACCGAGGCAGGACCGATAGTGTAGTGGCCCGCCGCACTTGGCAGGTGCGCTCGCGCGGCCATCCATCCCACCACGCAGATTGAACCGCATCGGCCTGCAACGCTCCGTTTGACAGCCAACACGTTCGGACCCAGGCAACGGCGGTTGACACCTGTAGCCCAAGGGATACACTGACGCATGCGTACGCAAATGACTGAGGTCTACCGCGACTGGATCAACGCCCTCAAAGATCGCATGGCCCGCGCTCGCATCCAAGTGCGCGTCGACAGACTGGTGCACGGCAATCCGGGGCAACACCGGAACCTGACGGATGGTGTGTCAGAGCTGAAGATCGACTTCGGTCCGGGCTACCGCGTGTACTACACCGAGCGAAGCGGCGAGCTCATCATTCTTCTCGCAGGCGGCGACAAATCCACGCAGCAGCAAGACATCAAGTTGGCCATGACGCTTGCGAGGAACCTGTAGGAGTACCGAAGATGCCCAAGACTGCTGCCAAGACGAGCGCCAAGACCAGGATTCGGCCTTATGACGTCGCCGAGCAATTGCGTACACCGGAAGAGATGGTGGCGTACCTCGATGCCTGGCTGGCCGAGGCCCCTGACGACGCAGCGGGCATTGCTCGCGCACTAGGCGACATTGCTCGCGCCAAGGGCATGTCGCAGGTCGCTCGTGATGCCGGGCTGAGCCGAGAGAGCCTGTACAAGGCGCTGAGCGAAACAGGCAACCCCAGCTTCGCCACCATTCTCAAGGTCGCCCGCGCCCTCGGAGTACGCTTCCACGCGGAAGCCGCATGAGGCTCGACTCATCTGCGTTGTTGGGGCCGAACCCGAATGGCACTCAAACATCCCGGCTTGACCAGCTTCGCTGTTGAGAAGCGCCTCGCCGGGATGGCGATCTTTCCATAGAGGGTTATTCGAGGTTCCCGCAAGAGATTTCCCGCCAATGCCACGCGCCTGATGCTCTTGCCCTGGACTTTCGGGCCGAAGCGAATCATCCGGATGTCGTCACGCCCTGTGCCGTTTCATCGATGGGATGCACTCACGGTGCCACGACGGCGGTGGTTGGTTCCGCCGGCAGCTCCCGCAGCATCTGCGCGGCCAGCGGCGGGTAGCCGCCGTCGAAATGGTGGCCGCCCTTCTTCGCGTGCACGGTTACCCAGGCCGGCAGGCCCGGCTCGTCGCACAGGCTGTCGCCGGCGTCGTCGGTGCCGTAGTAGCAGACCACCGGCGGCTTGCCCTGCAATGCCCGCAGGGGCGGCAGCGAGGGGTAATGCTCGACCGGGTTGATGTGCTGCATGAGTTCCTTGAGGTGCTCCTTGAGCCAGCCCTGTTTGATCATGTAGCCCTCGAGCTCGATCTCGAAATTCAGATCCCTGCCCGGTGACAGCAGGACGAGCTGGGTGATCCGTTCGCGGTTGGCCGGGCTCAGTTTGCCGATGATGGTCGGCAGCACGTCGGCGCCGAACGAGAAACCCACCATCCATACCCGCCGCTTGTGCCACTGCGCCAGATATTTGCCCATCAGCGCGTCGAGTTGTTCGGCCGACTGTTCGGGCGAGCGGTTGCGCCAGAAATACTTGAACGTGCTGACGCCGAGCACCGGGATGCCACGGGCCGCGAACGCGTTGCCCAGCTGCTTGTCCAGATCCGCCCAGCCGCCGTCGCCGGAATAGATGATCGCCAGCACGTCGCCGCTGCCCGTCGGCGGAGCCTCTGCCGCGCGGCCGGCGGGAAGCACGACGGTGGCCTTTTCCAGGCTCACCCGCGCGAACGGGTTCCAGATCATCGCGATGCCGAGCACACACGAACCCACGGCAGCCAGCATGGTCACCTTCCTGCGTTTCATCGGCGCACCACGCCGGAGAGTCCACCGGAAATCAGGCTGGCCACGTTGGCCAGGATCATCGGCAGCGCGATGCCGCCGGGAACCGCCATGTAGCGCGGCTCCCATTCCGGGTCGAATTTGTCTTTGTAGCGCTGCAGACCGCGGAAGTTGTAGAAACGTTCACCGCGACCGAACACCAGCGCGCCGAAACGGTTCCACAGCGGCGCCTGCCGCCGGTTCTGCAGCCCGGCCAAGGGCGCCATGCCCAGGTTGAACCAGTGGTAGCCCTCGGCCCGCGCCCACTGCATCAGCTCCACGAACAGGTAGTCCATGATCCCCGCCGGGCCGTCGGGCAGGAAGCGCATCAGGTCCACCGAGGCTTCCTGCATGGTGTCGCTGAGAAAAAGGTTGGCGAACGCCACCAGCCGGTCGCCCTGCCATACCACCGCCATCGGCGTGCGCACCAGGTAGCGCGGGTCGAATGCGCCCAGCGAAAAGCGCTTCTCGCGCGCATGCTTGTCGCGCAGCCAGGCGTCGGAGACCTGTTTCAGCCGCGGCAGCAGCGGCAGTACCGCATCGGCCGGCACGATCTCCATCCGCAGGCCTTCGCGCGTCAGCTTGTTCACCGTATTGCGCAGCACCTTCTTCGACCTGCCGTCGAGGTTGAACGTGGCCAGCCGCACCCGCGCCTCCTCGCCGATCTTCAGCAGGCTCATGCCCACCTCCAGATACAGGTCCAGGTTGGCCGGACTGACCTGGTAGAACACCGGCCAGCCGCCGGCGTGCTCGCACTGTTCGAGGAAGGTCCACACCAGTTCGCGCCGGGCGACATCGTCCGTGCCGACCGGATCGCCCATGGTCACCCAGCTGCGGCCGGCGATGTCGTACATCACGAACGCCTTGTGCGCCGGATCGAACAGCAGCGTCTTGTCGGCCATCAGCGCCAGGTGCGCCTGGGCACAGGCACTCTGCTTGATCAAGGGCAGCGCCCGCGCCAGCTCGATCTCGCTGGGCGGTTCGCGATGCAGCCGGACCGGACGGATCAGGCTGGCCACCGCGAACAGCATGCCGGTCGCCGCCGCCGCCACCAGCGCACGCAACGCGCGCGGCGCCCCGCCCTGACGGAAAGTGAATTCCCACCACAAGCTGCTGCTGTAATCGACATGCTTGTAGCTGAACATCACCAGCCAGCTCGCACAGCCCAGCACCGCCAGGATCGCCAGGACCCAGCCCAGCGAGAAGGTGGTACTGAACAGTGACGCGCGCCGATAGAACAGCCGGTGCGCCGGCGCCAGCGCCATCGCCAGCAGAGTGAGCAGGGTCGCCTCCTCGTAGTCGATGCCTTTGAGCAGCGAGAACACCGCACCGGCCACCAGCAGCACCAGGGTCAGCACATACGCCGCATCCAGCCGGCGCTGCAGTCCGCGGGCGAGAATCAGCAGCAGCATGCCGATCACGCTGGCCAGCAGATGCGAGACTTCCAGCACCGACAGCGGCAACACATCGCGCAGTATCGCCATGCGATCGGGCAACGCACGGGTCGCCCCGGAAAACAGCAGCACCGCGCCGGAGACCATGGTCAGGCCCGCAAAGAACGAGGGCAGCAGACCGGTGAACCACGGCGCCAGCAGGGATTTCCGGCGCAATCCGCGCGCCTCGCGCTGCAGTACCAGCACCGTCGCCGTACATAGCGGCAGCAGGTAGTAGATGACCCGAAACGCCGCCAGCGCGCCCAGGATCGGCGCCGTCAGCGCCTGATTGCCGGTGGCGCCGAAACCGGCCAGCATCACCGCCTCGAACACGCCGATGCCGCCGGGCACATGACTGATCAATCCGATGATCTGGGCAATCACGAAGATCGCCAGGAAATGCCCGAAGCCGTTGTTCAGCGCATCGGGCATCAGCACATACAGCACGGCTGCCGCCAGGCCCCAGTCCAGCGCGCCGATCAGGATCTGCTTCAGGCCGGTCAGCGTCGAAGGCAGGTTCACGCACCAGCGCCAGATCCGCACCGGGCGGCGGATCTGGCCGCCGGCCAGCCATGCCAGCGGGACCAGCGCAAGCAGCACGCCCAGCGGCAGGCTGAACGCCGCCAGCGGAAGATCGGCCGGCAACGGCACCCACAGCAGGGTCACCCCGGTCAGCGCCAGCAGCCCCAGCCAGAAGCTGGTGGTGCAGAACAGCACCACCCGGGCCACCTCGCCGGTGGACAAACCGTTCTGGATGTAGAAGCGGTAACGGATCGAGCCGGACACCAGCAGCGACATGCCCACCGCATTGCTGAAGGCATAGCTGATGAATGAGATCATGCCGACCCGGTGCCAGGGCAATCGGCGGCCGATCGAAACCAGCGCGAAACGGTCGTACAGCGTCATCACCGCATAGCCCAGCGCGGTGAACAGCACCGCCAGCAAGAAGCGGCCGTACGAGAGACTCTGCACGTAGCGCCGGACCTGGTGGTAGTCCACCTCCCGGGCCAGCAGATGCAGCGCCCACAGTGCCAGGCACAGCATGCCCAGCGACAGCAGCGGCCCGGCCAGCCGGCGCAGCACCACCATGTGCTGATTCGGCGAGGCGAGGGTGTCCCCGTGGCTGCGCACCAACTCGACCTTTTCCTGCTCCACGCGACGTCCGGCTCCCCTGAAGACCGCCTAGTGTAGAGCCTCGAGCGATTCAGGCGATGAATGGAACGCTACAGCCGTCCGGACGATGCCGGCGTGCCGTCACGCGGCCGCAGGCGCGGATGACGGGCGCTCAGACATCCGCGGCAGCATGTCCCAGCCGTGCCACCCAGCGGTACAGCAGCGCCATCAGCAGGGCGAACGCGGCGCCGCCGATCCAGCGCGCCGGGCCGCCGGCGAATGCGTCGCCGACCAGGGCCAGCGGATAGTCCTTGCCGGTAAACGCCACGAAGGCGGCGATCACCACGCCGAGCAGCCCCTCGCCCACGATCATGCCGGAGGCCAGCAGCACGCCGAGCTGCTTGGTCGCCTCGGGGTTTTTGGCTGCGCGATCGGCGCGGCGGTCGAACCACCAGCCGGCGACGGCGCCGACCACCACCATCAGCGTGCTCTGCGTCGGCAGGTAGATGCCCAGGCCCACCGCCAGCGGCGACAGGTGCGCAAACCTGGTCTTGCGGCGCAGCACCTCGTCGATGACGATCATCACCGCGCCGATCGCCGCGCCGATCCCGATCAGACTCCAGTCGATGTTGTTCTTGATCACCCCCTGCGCCAGCGCCGAGATCAACCCGGCCTGCGGTGCCGGCAGCGCGTTGGGACGCACCGGACCGGGCGCGCCGACGAAACCGTAGGCGTGGTTGAGCAGATCGAGGATCGGCGGAATGATCGCCGCGCCGGCCAGCACGCCGATCACTAGCGCCCACTGCTGCCTGGCCGGCGTGGCGTCGACCAGCTGCCCGGTTTTCAGATCCTGCAGGTTGTTGTTGGCGATCGCCGCGGCGGCAAACACGATCGAGGTGATGAACAGCGCAAATGCCACCAGCGCATTTTCGCTGCTCGCCGGCAGCAGCGCACGCAGGCCCGCCACCAGCAGCAGCGCCGCACAGATCACCACGATGATGCCGATGCCCGACAACGGGCTGTTCGAGGAGCCGATCAACCCGGCCATGTAGCCGCACACGGCTGACACGAAAAAGCTCATCAGCACCACGAAGATCAGGCCGCCGGCCACCAGCGCCAGCATGTAGCCGCCCAGCCCGTGCCCGGCAGTGCCGGCGAAATTCGCGATCAGCCAGCCGATCGGCACCAGGCTGGCCAGCGAGATCAGGGTGACCTGGCCGATCGGAATGTCCTGCTCGGTACGTGGAAGCAACGCGGCGTTGCCGGCGCCGCGCTGGCGCGAGGCCGCCATCGCGGAGGCCAGCCCGCCGATCACCGGCCTGACCAGCTTGGCCAGGGTCCAGATCGCGGCCACACCGATCGTGCCGGCACCGACGAAACGGACCTTGTGGCTCCAGGTCGCGTTGGCCAGGTCGGCGATCGATCCGGCCACCGGCGCCAGCGCGGAAAAGTGCGGCACGCCCCAGCCCCAGCCGATCAGGGCTCCGACCAGCATCGCGATGCCCACCCACAACCCGACCAGGTGGCCGATGCCGAACAATGCGAACGAGAGGAAGAAGTCGAACCCGGTCACGCCGCCCTTGTCGCCGCCGACGCGGAAGTAGTGCACCACGTCGCCCGCGAACACCCGCGTCGCGACCACCACGGCGAAGACCCCCGACACGATCGAGCCCCACAGCACGGCCAGCAGGCCGGCGCGGTTGGATTCGACGGCCGCCGCCTCGCCGACGCCCTCGCCGCCGGCGCCGACCTTCAGCACCTCGGCGCAGGCCACGCCCTCCGGGTATGGCAGATCGGAGTTGGTCACCAGCGCGCGGCGCAGCGGGATCGAATACATCACGCCCAGGATGCCGCCCAGCGCACAGATCGCGAACGAGGTCCAGTAGTTGAAGCCGGTCCACCAGCCGATCAGGATCAGCCCGGGCAGCACGAAGATGATCGACGACAAGGTGCCCGCCGCCGAGGCGACCGTCTGCACGATGTTGTTCTCCTGCATCGTGGCGCCCTTGAAATAGCGCAGCACCGCCATCGAGATCACCGCCGCCGGGATCGAGGTGGCGAAGGTGAGGCCGGCCTTGAGCCCGAAGAACACGTTGGCTGCGGTGAACACCAGGGTGATCGCGATACCGATGATCAGGCCCCGGATGGTCAGTTCGGTCTGCGGCTTCGTGCCGGATGATGATGGACTCACGTGTGGCTCTCCCCCTGCTGGATCGTGCTGCGCAAGATAGCGTGGATTGCCGCACGAGGGTATCCGCAGGCGTGCCGAGGCGTCGGCGCCGACGCCTGGCAGCGCTTGTCGCTCCGTCGCTCGCGGCACAATGCCCGATACGCCGTGCGGCTGGCCGGGTTCACCGGGAACAGCACCAGCTTGGGCGGCACGATCGCTCCGGTGCAGCGGCACCAGATCCGCAATACCCGGATGGGTCCGGCACTGCACAGACAGACTCCCACCATAAAGGGGACCGCCTCACCGCGTAGAATGGCCAGCTGTCGTCTCGAGGCACCCCCATGGCGCTCAACTCCACCATCTACAAAATCGAACTGCAGATCAGCGACATGGACCGGCATTACTACGCCAGCCACGCGCTGACCCTGGCGCGGCATCCGTCGGAAACCGGGGAGCGGTTGATGGTGCGGCTGCTGGCGTTCGCGCTGTACGCGGAGGATCGGCTGGAGTTCGGCAAGGGCATCAGCGACGAAGACGAACCGGCGCTGTGGCGCAAGGCGTACACCGACGAGATCGAACTGTGGATCGAGGTCGGCCAGCCCGACGAAACCCGCATCCGCAAGGCCTGTGGCCGTTCGCGCCAGGTGGTGGTGATCAGCTACGGCGGCCATGCCGCACAGATCTGGTGGAACAAGGTCGGCGCTTCGCTGGACCGCCACCGCAACCTCACCGTGCTCGACATCCCCGCCGCCACGGTGGCCGAGCTCGTCGCGTTGCTGCAGCGTGGCATGCGCCTGCAATGCCTGATCCAGGATGGCCAGCTGCAGGTGATGAACGATGCGGATGCGGTGGCCGTGGATCCGGTGCGGCGCATGGCGGCTGCCGAAGCGGCGATCTGACCGGCATGGACATGCAATGACTGCGCAAACGGGCGCGCTGCGCCGCGCCATCGCTCTGGCAGCCCTCCTCAACCTGGGCTACTTCGGCATCGAGTTCGCCGTGGCGACGGCGATCCGCTCGGTATCGCTGTTTGCGGACAGCGTCGATTTTCTGGAAGACACCTCGGTCAACCTGCTGGTCCTGCTCGCGCTCGGCTGGAGCCTGCGGGCCAGGGCGCGCGTGGGCATGGGGCTGGCGGTCGTCCTGCTGGTGCCGGCACTGGCCGCCTTGTGGGCACTGTGGGGCAAGATCCAGCTGCCGCTGCCGCCGGCTCCGCTGCCGCTGACGCTGACCGGCATGGGCGCCATGGCGATCAACCTCGGTTGCGCCCTGCTGCTCGTTCGCCATCGCCACCACGGCGGCAGCCTGACCCGCGCGGCCTTCCTGTCCGCGCGCAACGACGTGTTCGCCAACATCGCCATCGTGCTCGCCGGCGCGGTCACGGCATCGACGCATTCGGTCTGGCCGGACGTGGTCGTCGGCGCCGGCATCATGCTGATGAATGCCGACGCCGCCGGCGAAGTCTGGCGGGCCGCGCGCGAGGAACACCGCAACGCCGCGGACGACGCGCATGCATGAGTCCGCTGCCGTCGAGCGGACCGGGGCCGCACCGTGCTTGCGGCCAGCCATCTTGTGGGCGATGCTGCCGCCCGATCGCCGGACAATCGCCGGCACGCTCCTTTATCCGAGGATCCGACCCATGCGCTGGCTGTTCCCCCTGCTCGCCCTGCTTGCCCTCGCCGCCTGTACCGCCGCGCCGCCGGCGCATGCCGATGGCCAGGTCGGCAAGCTCACCGTGATCGACCGGAGCGTCGGCACCGGCACTCAAGCGGAAGCCGGGATGAAGGTCACCGTGCAATACACCGGCTGGCTGTACGACGAAAACGCCAGCGACAAGCACGGCACGAAGTTCGACAGCTCGCGCGATCACGGCCAGCCGTTCTCCTTCGTGCTGGGCGCGGGCAATGTGATCGCCGGCTGGGACCAGGGCGTGGCCGGCATGCGGGTCGGCGGCAGGCGCACCCTGTTGATTCCGGCAGCGCTCGGTTACGGCGCGCAGGGCGCCGGCGACGACATCCCTCCGAATGCCTCGCTGGTGTTCGACGTGGAGCTGCTGAAAGCCGCCACCCCCTGATACGGGGGCGACTTCCGTCGCGATGCCGTTCCGTACGACACGATGCTGTTCCGCAGCCCGCTGGCGGGCGGTGCTCCTGCTTCAAATCTTCCGGACATCCGAACAAAGGCATCGCCCGCCAGCGGGCTGCGAAAAAAGCACGGCGGCGGTCAACCTTCCAGCGCGGCCGCCTCGCGCCCCTGCTGGCGGATGACCGCTTCCTCGCGCGCATCGATGATCGACCGCATCACGCTGTCGACATCGGCGATGCGTTCGTCGAATTCGAAGTGGCCGGTAAGTTCGGTATCCGGGTGCAGCTCGCCCAGCTCGTACAGCGCCCACATCTCCTCGCCGTAATGGGTGTCCAGCAGTTCCGGCGCGAAGCGCGACAGGCTGATCGTGATGTTGCCCACGTCACGCCGCAGCATCGTGCGAGCATTGTTGTTGCCCGAGGCGCTGACCGCCTGCGGCAAATCGATGATCACCGGACCGTCCGGCGCCACCAGCACGTTGTATTCGGACAGGTCGCCGTGGATCAGCCCCACGCACAGCATCCGCGCCACCTGCCGCATCAGGAAACGGTGGTAGTCGCGCGCGGTTTCCGCCGACAATTCCACCTCGCCCAGCCGCGGCGCCGAATGGCCGTCCGCATCGGTGACCAGCTCCATCACCAGTACGCCGCTGAAGTAGCCGTAGGGCCTGGGCACGCGCACGCCGGCGGCGGTCAGCTGGTACAGCGCATCGACCTCGGCGTTCTTCCAGGCGGCCTCGGCCTCCTTGCGGCCGAAGCGGGTGGCCTTGCCCATCGCGCGCGCCTGCCGGCTGCCGCGCACCTTGCGCCCCTCCTGGTACTGCACGCGTGCCTGGAAGCTGCGCTGCGCCATGTCCTTGTAGACCTTGGCGCAGCGGATATCGTCACCCGAACGCACGACGTAGACGGATGCTTCCTTGCCGCTCTTCAGCGGCCTGAGCACCTGGTCGATCACGCCTTCGTCGATCAGTTCCTGCAGGCCCTTGGGTGTCTTCATGCGTGGGGAGCTTCAATGGTTCGTGGGATAACGCCGATTATGGCCGATCGGTGGCCAGGTCCGGCTTGTTCGCGCCGGCTCGCTTCATGGCCGGCCCCCGATCTGGGGGCATGCACGCCAATTGCCAGCGGCTCGTTCCTGCCGGCATGCCGGGGGCGCATACAATGGCCCTCCCTGCTCGGCGGCACCGCGATGGCCATTACGCGATGCCGCCGATCAAGGCCAGCCGGCAGAGCTGGGCATCGGCTCGCTTCGCGTTCAAGGGTCGGCAACCGCCCCTGATCGAGCCGATGTGCAACGCGCCCGGCCTGCAGATGCCGGCCTTGAAGCGCCTGCGCACCGGCCGCATCCGCCGGGCCAGCCGACTTTCCCCTACATTTTTTCCGGATGCCGCCGTTACCCATGCCAGGGCGCAGCCCGCAGACGCGCCGAAACAAGGGACACGTGTATGGTCAGCATGTGGCGGCGCTTGCTTGGCAGCCGGAACAAGGCTGCTAGCCGTGCCCGGCACATTCCCGCCGCGAAGCTGGCCCGCGCGGGCACGACCGCACCGCTTGCCGCGCCGGCGGCGGTGCCGACGGATTCGCTTCCAGTCGTCTCGACGACGCAGATCCGCACCCGCTTCCTTCAATACGTGTTCGGCCTGCCCGGCAGCGAAAGCCAGCTGCCGAGCACGTTCGAACTGAGCACGCTGACGCGGCTGGAATTGCTCAGCATACGCTTCGACATGCGCAGCCTGCCGCGTCTGCCCAGCGTGTTGCCGCAACTGATGCGATTGTTGAAAAACGACAATGCGGCCGGCAACCAGTGGGCCCGGCTGGTCGGCCGCGACCCGCTGATGGTCGGCGAAGTCATGCGGGTCGCGCGCAGCGCGAGCTATCGCTCGGCCCAGCCGATCCGGAGCCTGCAGCATGCGGTGATCCTGCTGGGGCAGGAAGGCCTGCGCCGCGTGCTGACCCAGCACGTCATGAAACCGATCCTGCACAGCAGCGCCGGCCGGCTCAGCCAACTCGCCGGCGAGCGGCTGTGGGAGCACTCGGAACGCTGCGCGCATGCCTGCGCCTGGCTGGGCAAACACGGCGGATGCGACGCCTTCGAAGCCTATCTGGCCGGCATCGTCAGTCACGCCGGCACCGGCGCCGTGGTGCGGCTGCTGGATCAGTTGATGCCCGAAGCACCGGTGCCGCTTTCCACCGCCTTCCTGCTCGGCTGCGCGCAGCTCGCCGCCAGGCTGTCGGTGCAGGCCGCACAGTACTGGGATCTGCCCGCGAACGTGATCGAGGCGTTGGTGGCACGGCAACTCACGGATCGACCGGCCAACGACTCGCCGCTGGCCGCGGCACTGACCTGCGCCGACGTGCTGGCGATGGCCCAGTTGCTTGGCGAGCACGAGCTGCTGGCTGCCGACCTCGACCTGCGCCATGCCTGGCCCGATGTCTATGCGGCTTCCTTGCTGGCAGCTTGCCAGCAGGATCTACGCCGCCAGTTCGCCGGCGATCACGGGCCTGCGACTTGAACCGCAGGCCGCACGGCGGCAGCCGGGCGCCCGGCGATATATCCGCAGCCATGAGCAGCACAGAACAGCCGACCAGACTGCTCGCGCCGGGGATTGCAGCGTAAACTTCCGGCAGCGTCGCCCCCGGTGTCTGCGCACGGCCGTGGGTACCCGCCATCCGCATTACCTTCGCCAACCGCACCACCCACATCCCGGAGAACAGCATGAGCAAGGGTATGGATTCGAAGAAGAACGAGAAGAAAAAACCTGCCAGGACCATGAAGGAAAAGAAGGCCGCCAAGCAGGAAAAGAAGAAGAACCAGTAGCAAAAGAGCCAGTAGCCGACGGATCGCCGCGCGCCGCACACCCGTACCCGAGGTGGGTCCGTCCGCGCGCGACGGCATCGAACGCATCCCGATTCGTCCGGGCATGCCGCATGGCCATCCATGGGGCGCCTGCTCCCGTTCATACCGGCCAGTTCATGACAGGAAACAGCATGACCACCGTGTTTCTCACCGGCGCCAGCGGATTTCTGGGCGGACACTTGCTGCACGAACTGCGTACCGCCGGCTGTACGGTCAAGGCACTGTCGCGCCGTGCCGGATCCGATGCCGCCATCACCGCCGCGGGGGCGGTGCCGGTGCGTGCCGAACTGGCGGATCGGGCCAGCCTGCAGGCAGCCGTGAACGGGTGCGACGCGGTGTTCCATGCCGCGGCCGACACCAGCATGTGGCGTCCGCAGGCGGCGGCGCAAACCGCCACCAACGTGCAGGGCACCGAAAACCTGCTGCGTGCCAGCGAAGCGGCCGGCGTGCCCGCCTTCATGCACACCTCCTCGGTGTCGGCCTGGTCGCATCTGGTGCACGGCGTGATGGACGAATCGCTGCCGCAGCGCGGCGGCGAAAGCTGGATCAATTACGAACGCAGCAAATTCCTCTCCGAACAGGCCGTGCGCCATGCCCGCGTGCCGTGGATCGTGTTCAACCCCTCGCACATCCTGGGTCCGGGCGATCGCCACAACTGGGCACGGCTGATCATGCTGGTGGACCGCGAAAAGCTGCCCGGCATCCCGCCCGGCATCGGCGCGTTCGCCGACGTGCGTGAGATCGCCAAAGCCCAGGTGCGCGCCTGGCAGCGGCAGCGGTTCGGACAGGCCTATCTGCTCGGCGGCGAGCAGGCCAGCTTCGTCGACTTCGTGCATCGCGTTGGCGCGGCGTTGGGCAAACGCACCCCGCGCAGCGCCACGCCGGCCTTCGCCTTGATGGCCTTCGCCCGGCTGGCCGACGCCTGGTCGCGGGTCAGCGGCAAGCAGCCCGACATCACCCCCGAAGCCGCCACCCTGACCTGCCACGCGCTGCGCGTGGATTCCTCCAAGGCCCGGCGCGAACTGGACTACGTCGAAACCCCGCTCGACACGCTGCTCGCCGACACCCTCGACTGGATGCGGCACGAAGGCATGGTGGGACGCGCGGCGGGCTGATGGAGCGCCGTTCGCGCTTGCGCCATCGGTGGCGGCAGTATCCGGGAGATCTGGGCAGCGGGAAGTTCCCGGCCCCCACGACCGTCACGGGACGAGCCAAACCGGCCGGGCATCCACACGAATATCTCCGGAAGATACGCCGACTTTTGGCTGATACGGCTGCTTCGACAAGTCAGGCTGCCGCTGGCCGAGCCCGATGTAGACGTGCACGGCGCATGCACCATCGCACCAACATCGCGAGCATCAAAAATAGAGCGCAAAGGACAAGAAACGCGACGACAAGCGAGACGATTGGATGCGGCACTAGGACTGAGGCCCAACGATAGATTCTATCCAGTCGCCGTAGCGCATGGTCAGGGCGCATCCGTGAGAGATGCGGATGGTTGTCGAGCAACATCATGGTTGCTCGATCACCATAGCTCGGCCAGACGGGAAGTCCACAGCCATCGGGAGAACCTGTCTTGGCAAAATGTGTCCAGCACCCGACGATCAGTCTCGACAGATCACGATCCTGGATGGACCATGGGTTCCCCAGGTCGTGCCCGAACACGTAAGGCATTTCATCCCCGTGCCGAGTCGCTGTTACACAGCCCTCTATCGTCGAACACGGCGTTGGATGATCGAAGCTGTAGAGATAAGCGGACTTTCCTGCGTGCGTAGCCAACCGTGCCCAAGTCCACATATCCCAATGAAACCGCACATCACCTTCGAAACGCTTGGCCGCGGCGTAGGCTGTCGCAGGTGTATTGCCAGGAGATGGCGCGGCCAATTCGATCAGCCATGACGGAAAATCAAGACCCAGGATCTGGTCGAATTTCTCTGGTGTGACATGCTTTCCGGCCAGGAAGATCACGCCTTCATCCTGATTGGAGCCAATCATAAAAGCCGATGGATTGATTCGACCCTGTCGGTATGCGTCGGCGGGAGGCCTGTCGATGACAGTACCGTCCATGATGATGGCTGGAGTGAATGGCACTTTCACTAGTGCCGCGGCGGACATTTGCCGCAGTGCCGCGATGGATGAGGCCCCTGCGCGCTTCGCAAAAGTAGCGCCATTTCTTTCCGCTCCGCTTTTGGTCAGATCCGGAGATAGCCCTATCGGTTCGAATAGACCGCCGCTTTCACCGATAGCGTAGCGAAACAGCCCCTTTGCCAATGGAGACACGCTTAATGCGCTGATCGAGATCGAGCCGGAAGACTGTCCGAATACCGTGACACGGGAAGGGTCGCCGCCGAAGGCGACGATATTCCTTTGAACCCATTGCAGCGCGGCTATCTGGTCGAGAAGGCCGTAGTTACCGGTTGTGTGTCGCGGCGATTCTTGCGCAAGTTGAGTGCGAGCGAGAAAGCCGAGCACACCAAGACGATAGTTGAAGGTAACAACAATAATGCCCTGATGCGCAAGCACGTCACCGGCGTAGAGTGGCGTAGAACCTGAGCCGTTGGCCAGGCCGCCACCATAGATCCACACCATGACTGGCAATTTCTCACCAACGGCATGCGGGGGCACCCAAAGATTCAGGTAAAGGCAATCCTCACTCATCGGCTCGACCGGAGCGTTCGTGGGATACATGCCCTGTTGCATGCATCGCGGTGCGAAACGGTTCAGCAGTTTCACGCCGGACCACGCCTGCACTGGTTGTGGCTCCCGCCAGCGAAGCCTCCCGACGGGAGGCGCGGCGAACGGCATGCCTTTGAACACCGTAAGGTCGCCGAACTTTTCTCCCTCCACTAACCCGGATGCCGTGCGGATGGTTGCCGCCCAGGCACTGCCCGCATACAGCAATGTGAGGAAGCCAAGGATGAGGTAGTGCCGTAATCGCATGGGGATATTTCAGATCGAGGATGCCAAGAGTCTGGATGCCGCTGCCCTGCATGGCCAGACCGGTTCGTCACCACTTCGCCCCAGTTCGTCACAAAAACAGTTGCTTGCCCAGATGATGGACGCCTGAACCCGTAACTGGTCAGAATTCAGCACGATGAGGAGCGTCATACCGATGAATACTTCCAGCACGCGAGTGTTGCCCGCCTGGGTGTGCCAGGTCACCCTTGGCTTTCTCTACTGGATAGCCTTCCTGCTTGTCCTTGAGCCAGACAATGTGTTGCGCGCCCGCCAAGCGGGACATCCGCTGACTTGGCCACTCGAGACCCTGCGCATCGGGGTAGCGGGCCTGCTTGGCGCACCCACGGCAACGCTTCTGTTATATCTGACGCGTCGCTTTCCCGTCACCGGATCGCGCATCCTGCGTCATGCAACGTTCCATCTCGCCGCTGCTGCTGTGCTCTCGGTTCTGCTGATTCTCATTTCCTGCGTACTGGTCGCCTGGGCGCTGAAGCACGAGTGGGTGCCCGACCTGGCAGACCTCTCCAGCAATCTGACCAGCAATGGGCTGTTGCTGGTCTATGCGCTTTGTTCTCTGAGCGCTCTCGCCCATGTGATTGACTTTATTCCACGCCACACGATGCCTTCCGGAGCTCAAACGAAGCACCATCATCTCGATCGAGTCACGGTTAAGCAGCGCGGGCGGATCAGCGTCATCCATCTGATTGATGTTGACTGGATCGAGACGCTTGGAAATTATCTGGCACTGCATGTAGGAGCATCAGTGCACTTGATTCGGGAGACGTCCGTGGCTTTCGAGGCCAAAATTGATCCGGCCCTTTTTGTACGAATCCATCGCCGGGCCATCGTTGCCATTGACCGTATCAAGGACCTGCAACCCATCGCTAATGGTGATGCCTTGCTGAGGCTCACCGATGGTCAGGAGCTGAATGTCAGCAGAAGCCACAGAAAGACACTTGTCGAGCGCTGGGAAGCGCGCTCAGCCTGATTGATAGATTCCGGCATTGGTTGGGCATGAGCCTTGTTACGGTCATCGGTCGTTGGTTCGTTGGGCAAGAGGCTTGACCAGAGCAGGAAACTTCCTGCCCAACACCAGGCGAATGATGTTTTTCCCCGGGGCTTTCGGGCCGCAGCTGGTCAGCGTTCGCTCGATCACGATGACCGACAGCTCCCGGCCGGCCTCGGCGCTTGCGGACCCAAAGCTGACCGAGCAAGCTGCAAAGGGCGCCAGCCGACCCGAGCTCGCCGTTCAAGGCCGCCCGTCTTTGTGATCGGTTCAGCGGAGTTTGACCATGAGTCACTATGCAAGGAGTTGTGACAAGGACCTGCTTGGTTCGCGTTGGGCTACGGGACTTCTGTGGATAGCGCCGTGGGTGCTGATCGTGCTCGGCGCCAATGCCGGGACTGTCGTCCATACCGCCGTCTGGACCATCAGCTTCACGGTGATGGGGATGGCCTGCCTGGTCAACGCCCGGCGCTGTGGACGCAGACATTGCTTCTATACGGGTCCGCTTTTTCTGCTGGCGGCACTGTTGTCCGTGCTTTACGGCCTGGGCATCCTGCCACTGGGACGACATGGCTGGAACTGGATTTCCGGGATAGCGGTAGCCGGAGCTGTTCTGGCGTGCTGTGGCCTGGAAATGCTGATGGGCAAATACACCGCAAGGCACTCGCAAGAAAGATGATGGGTGGGTCGCTGACGGTTTCGTGGACACCTTGCCGACCGGGCGCACCGGGCGACCAGCCGCTCTTGGCCGATCAAGCTCGTTCGATCACACCTCGTCCGACACCCATCGGATGATCCCTGCCCGGATCATCACGTCCCGCCGGTTTGCCGGTCTTCGCCATCGCGCTGCCCCATATCGCGAAACACCAGGCTGCAGCAGGTCACGGCGCCTTCAGCCTTCTGCAGTTCGCTGACGTCGACGGCGGTGACCTTGTAGCCGGCGTCGATCAATCGCTGCCGGGTGCGCGGCAAGCAGCCCGACATCACCCCCGAAGCCGCCACCCTGACCTGCCACGCGCTGCGCGTGGATTCCTCCGAGGCCCGGCATGAACTGGACTACCTCGAAACCCCGCTCGACACCCTGCTCGCCGACACCCTCGACTGGATGCGGAGTGAAGGCATGGTGGGGCGCGCGTCGGGCTGACGACGCGCCGTTCGCATGGCGTCACAGGCGGCGATCCAACCCCGGGGCGTACGGGTTCAACCTCGAGAACGATGACAGGCCGGGTTTGATGTGGGACGATCCGAGCCGGAGTCTGCCCGGCAGGTACGACCCGGCGCAGGTCGATCCGTCGGGCAGCCAGGCGCCGCAGGGATCGATGCACCAGATACTTCGCCGATTTCCCACAGGGGATACAGGACATGCCGTCACGCGCGCGTTGGCTGCTGGCGATCGGAATTTTGCTGATTGCCGTTGTTGCGGTCCTGTCGCTGCTCCCGCCGCCCGGCAACACCCGGCCAACTGCCACGACGACCCTGGTCAGCCCCGTCAGACGATTCGCGCCCCTGGCAGCGCCCGACGCGCAGCCTGTCAGCCACGATCAGCTCGCCCGCTTCCTGGCGGAGGCCCGGCAGGCGGAAACCGTGGCCGACCCACTGAAACGTTGCCTCACCTATCCGGATCCCCCGGGCGTTGCGTGGTCGAAGGCAGTGACCTCCGCATACTGCCGCTACCAATTCGATCCGGCGGTCACGCCAGGCGACGCGCGTCAGCTCATACAGTCCGGGCACGCGGCGGAACTGGATCGGCACCTTGCCGCAGCGCTGCATGCGCAGTTGTCGCAACCGAACGCACAGGGGGAACTGGACCGGACGTTCAACATCGATTTCAGGAACGGGTCGGAGGAGACCCGCGCGCTCCTGGACGCGTGGAAACGCCAATCGCCCGCGAGCCCCTTCGCTCTGGCGGCCAGCGGTACCGCCTACGTGCAGATGGCACAGCAGGCGCGCGGCTCCGACTACGTGCAGAAAACATCCCGGAATTCGTTCGAATCGATGGGCCGCCTGCTCCGGCTTGCCCGCACGGATCTCGACCGGGCCGCAGCACTGCAGCCGAATTTGACCGCGGCTTACGCCGCGATGATTTACGCGGCTGCGCTGGAAGGCGACGGCGCATACGCAACGAACGCGGCGAGACGCGGCCTCGCCGTCGATCCAGCCAACTACACGATCTACGCGCGCCTTGTCTGGATGGCACAGCCCAAATGGGGCGGCTCGGTGCAGGAGATGCAGCGCATCATCGCCAGCGCCCGGCTCCACGCCGGCAAGAACCCGTTGTTGAGGCTGCTTCGTTCGGAAAACAGCGGCGGCGAGGCCTATGTCGAGGACTGCGACTGCAACCCGGTCACCGAACTTGAGCTCTATCGAAATGTGTTTGGCGAAGCAGCCCCGGTGAACATGCTGATGAGCGGGGGATGGGCGGCGCAGAATCGCAACTCTCCGGCGCTGTCGGTGATTTACCGCTCGGAGGTCGTCCGTTTCGATCCAGGTCGACTCGAGCAGCGCGAAGGGCGCGCATTCGAATTGCCCGCCTTAGGCTACCCGGACTGGGCGCTGGCCGAGGGCAATGCCCTCATTGCCATTGCCCCGCAAGACGAGAACGCATTCGATGTGCGTGGCCTGGCCTACGAATCGACCGGAAACATCGCCGGGGCCATCGGCGACTACGAACAGGCGCTACGGCTGAATCCTACGGACCGGTGGACCTTGGCCGAACTTGGACATATCTACGTTCACTCAAGTCACGATTGGAACAAAGGCTGGACAGTGGCCAATCGGCTGATCCAGATCGACCCCGACAATCCTCAAGGCTGGTTTCTCCGGGCGGGCATCCAAAAAAACCAGCCTCGCGACGGTCTGGATCAAACAATTTCCGATTTCGTCGCGCGCTTTGGCGACGTCCCGGGCCAGCAGGGTGCGGTGGCTCGGATGCGGGCGATGCGCCCACAATAGCCGGGGCGCGACGATGCAGCGAAAGCGCGGTTTGAAGCGGGTACGACTGCCACGACGGGAAGGAATGATGTTATGAACGGATTGCGCCTGTGCTCCCTTCTCATGGTCTCGCTGTCGCCCATGGCACTGCTGGCGCTCGCGATTTCCGGGTGCGGATACGCCCACCACCACCAGCCTACCGTGTTCGAAAGGGCGCAAAGTGTCCGGCTCGAGATTCGCGAGGGCCATTTCTCCAGGGCGAAACAACAGGCAGACGAGGTGCTGGCGCAAAGCCATATGGGGCGTTGGCACTTTGCCCCTTTTGCGGCATTCGTCGCTTATGCAGCGGCCCCGTCCGACAAGGCATTTGCCGACCGGCTGAATGCATGGGTCGGCGGAAACCCCAAGTCTCTGCTCGCGCGCCTGATCCGGGCGGACTATCACTACAACCTGGGCTGGTGGATTCGCGGGCATGGCTTTGCCAACGACGTCGATTCCACTCATGCCAACCGCTTCCAGCGCGAGCTGGAACTCGCGGCCCGGGACATCGACGACGTTGTCCAACTGGCACCGGACAACCCGTACGCCCGTTATCTGGCGCTGTTGATCGCAAGGGATACGCAGAGCGACGCCGTGCAGGAGGCCACCTTCAGAAAAGCCATCGCCAGGTTCCCGAACTACTATCCGCTGTATGAGGTGCGACTGAGCGGCCTGCAACCCAAATGGGGCGGCTCCACCGACGCGATGAAGGCGTTCGTGCAACGGTACGCCGCTGCCGCGCCATCCGGCTCTCCCCTGAAGATGCTGCACCTGAAGTTGTACGCCGACTTGCTGGGTGCGGCTTCGCTGGACTGCCGCACCTACCCGGGCAGCGATGGGCAGGATGGATGCGTCGAACGGGCCATGGGGCGACTCGCCGACGGCACGGCGACCCGGGACGCACGCGACGTCATCCGGACATTTGCCAAGCGCGACGATGCAAATGCCGTCGGGGAAATCGAAGCTGCTCTCGACGCGATGGTGATGGCGCCTGGCGGCGGAGCGTTCGCGAACCGCTTCCTGCAATCTGCCACCGATGCGCTTCACAGCGACACCCAGCTCGCCACCCACAAAGCCGGGGGCAACGACTATGCCATCGACCGGGTTGCGTCGCTCATCTGGTACAAGCAGGGCAACTATGCCAATGCCCTGACATGGGGCAGGCGCGCCATCGAGGACCTGCCCAATACGCGCTTTGCGAGCGAGGCAGAGGCCAATGATGCCAAGGCGCAGACCTACCGCGAACTGGCATCGACTTACGCCCGGTTGAGCAATTATCAGCAGGTCGCTGCCTATGGGGAAGCAGCCGCCAAACTCTCGGGAGGTTTCGGAGCAGATCCCGGGTTCGACCGCTTGTCGTGCGAAGCCTTGTTCCGCCTGAAACGTTACCCACGGGCGCTGAAAGTCTGTTCCGCCATCATCGATGCGAGTGAAGACTGGCAGGCCCGTTTCTTCCGGGCGCGGGTGTATGACGCGATCAGGCGCGGCAGGGAAGCCATTGCCGATTACCAGGCCGTGGCCGATTCGCAGGCGTCCATGGAGTTCAGGACCTACTCCGCCCTTGCCATCTCGATCATCTACGACAAGGAGAACAAATTCCAGGATGCGCTCGATTCCATGAATGGGTTCGGCAACCTGTTCGTTGCGGGCCGGGTAACGCACCCCGACCTGGCCGCTTACTACAACAACCGCTGCTACGACAAAATGAAGCTCGGGCATCCGAAGGCGGCGCTGGACGACTGCGATACCTCCTTGCGCTACGGAAACATTCCCGATGCCCTGTCCAAGCAGCAGCAATTGATGCACCAGCTTGGGACCCCCTCCGATTCGGACCTGTCCCATGCCGAGCCAAGGTCGGGCAACAGCCCGCACTGAAAGTGCCGGACCCGGGCGTCCAGTCCTGGTCTCGCGCCGCCGCCCATCGGCGATTCCAGCCCGGACCTTCGCCGTCGCGCTGCCCCATATCGCGAAACACCAGGCTGCAGCAGGTCACGGCGCCTTCAGCCTTCTGCAGTTCGCTGACGTCGACGGCGGTGACCTTGTAGCCGGCGTCGATCAATCGCTGCCGGGTCCGCGGGAAGCTGGCCGGCATCAGCAGCGCATCGCCGATGCGCAGCACGTTCGCCGCGTGCGGTTCGGCGGGGTCGATCTCGATGATGCGGAAATCGGCGAAGCGTTCGCGATCGACCCACGCCGGCTGCAGCAGCAGGGTGTCGTCGTCCAGCTGGGTCACCGCGGATTTCAGATGCAGGCAACCGTGGGTTGGCACGCCGTGCACGACGTAGCCGAAACCGGCCAGCAGCTGGCCGAGCTGGGCGATGCCGTCGGCGTTGCTGCGTGCCGACTGGCCTACGTAAAGCGTGCGGCCAAGCCGCAGCACGTCGCCGCCATCGATGGTGCCGGGCGCCTCGATCGCGAGTACCGGCCGATGCCGGCGCAGTTCCACCGCGATGCCGGCCACTTCGCCACGCCGTGACGGCGCACCCGGACGGGTGAGGATCGCCACTTCGTCCAGCACGATCGCCACGTCTTCGACGAACACCGAATCCGGCAGCGCGGGCTCCGCCGGCAGTGCCAGCACGCGGCAACCGAGCGCTTCCAGCGCGGACCGGTACTCCTGGTGCTGCGCGCCGGCCAGCGCGACATCGATCGCGTCGCGCGGGATGAACGACAACTGGCAGCCGGCAAGCGCGGGGCTGACTTCACGGGTGATGGCGGTCCACATGGGGTTCCTTGGTCGACGAGAATCTCGAATAACCCGGTTCCCGGCATTCGCAGGAGCGAACCCTGTGCGCGATGCCCTTGTGGGAGCGTTCAGCCGCGATGCTTTTGCGCTGACCAAGCCAAAAGCCATCGCGCACAGGGTGCGCTCCTACGAATCGGGGTAATTTCGAGGTACCTGCATTCGGGAGTTTAGCGCCCCGATTCACGGCGGCATATCGGCATTGAATCATGGATGGCGGGCCTGCCACGCGGCGAGCGCGACCCGATAGCGTTCGAGCGCTTCCTGATGGACGTCGAATATGCAACGCGGGCAACCTTCGCCGCAGCACTCGGCGGCATCCGGTTCGGGCGGCCGCAGCGGCGGGGGATCGGCGGCCGCACCCCCGGGCGTGCAGTCGTTCTGCATGACGTGCTCCGCATTCACGGCAAGGGCGCCCCGGATTGTGCCGCCCGATCGCCGCAGCCGTCCTGTGCCAACCGGCAGGGGTCATGTCGCATGCATGGTGCTGCTACCCTCGCGATGCAGGGGTATATTCGCTTTGCTTCGCAACGGATTCACTCCGGCAGGACAGGCAGGCAATCACACCGGAAACGGACACAGGAAAGCTCGATGCCGTCATCACGCACACGCATCATGTTCGTCTGCGCACTGCTGCTGGCCGGCAGCTGCACTGCCGGCCGCGCGCAACGGGTTTCGGCGTGGATGGAACGTCAGCTCGAAGCCTCGCGCAAGTCCGAGCAGATCATGCGCGAGGCCGACACGCACAAGGGGTTGCTGTCCCAGTATCTGGTGATGCGCGATGCCTACGTCAGCGACACCGATCCGGCGTTCCGCGTCATCTTCGGCCAGTACCTGAGCTGGTACCAGACCTTCGTCGGCGACTACCCGCATGCGGCGGTAAGTTTCTCGATCAAGGAGCCGGCATTGCCGGACGACCGGCCGTCGCCGCTGTCCAACCCCGATTACACCGCCCGCCCGGCGCTGGACGCCATCCCCGAGCTGGCCAGACCTTACCGGGCGGTGTTCTTCAACGAAGCGCACAACATTCCGCTCACCCGCACGCTCACCGTGCAACTGCTCGGCAAACTGCGTGCCGAAGGCTTCGATTACTTCGCCGCTGAAACGCTGTACCAGTCCGATACCAAGCTGCAATCGCGCGGCTATCCGATCAAGGGCAGCGGTTTCTACACCGAGGAGCCGATCTGCGCCGAGATGGTGCGCACCGCACTGAAGCTCGGCTTCAAGGTGATCGCCTACGAGGCGCTGTCGGACGCCACCGGCGACGCACGCGAAGCCGAGCAGGCGCGCAACATCTACAACCAGGTATTCCGGAAGGATCCCAAGGCGCGGCTGGTGCTCGACGCCGGTTATGCGCACATCCAGGAGTCGGGTGTCTTCCTGGGCGGCTCCAGCATGGCCGAACACCTGCACCAGCTTTCGGGCATCGATCCGCTCACCGTCGAGCAGACCATGCTGTTCCCGCACCAATCCGCGGCCGACGATCACCCCTACTACGCCGCCGTCATGCGGCAGTTGCATCCGGAACAGCCGATCGTGTTCGTGAACCGGGCGGGAAAACCATGGTCATTGCGCCCCGGGTACGACGTGAGCGTGTTCTTTCCGCCGCAGAAGATCCGCCGCGACCGCCCCACCTGGCTCAGCCTCGGTGGCTTGCGCAAGCCCTATTTCGTCAGCGGCAACCGCTGCGACCGCACCTTTCCCTGCCTCGTCGAAGCACGCTATGCCGACGAGGGCAAGGATGCGATTCCGGCCGACCGCCTGATCCTCGACCCCCTGCCGCTCAATGCCGTGACCAGCGACCGCGTGGGCAACGGCCTGATCATCCCGGTCAGCGACCTCTATCTGCGGCCGGGCAAGTACAAGCTCACTTACAGCGATTCCTATGCCAACGTGCTGTTCCAGCAGGACATCGCGGTGACCGACAAGAGCGACGACACGCTGGCCGACGATCCGCCCGGCTCGGACCGGCCGGTTCCGGACCGGCCACGGACGGTGCGCAAACCGCTGGTTGCCTGTGCGCCGGTCGGCGCGGTGCCCAGCCAGTTTCAGTCCAGCGCAGCGGCGTGCCAGATTCCCTGAATCCACGCGGGCGACGCCGCACTGCCTGCAGCCGAACGGCTACGGCGTCAGGACCGTGACCGGCGTGCGCGGGGCGATCGAGGCGCGCCGCTGGGACGAGCCGATCACTACGCCGCCGTTACCGCCGCGGTGCTCGACCGCCATCGCGCGCGACTCGACCGGCCGACGGCGCTGTTGAACCGGCAGCCGCCAGCGAATCCCGGCAATGTGTACTCGCCGCCCGACGGATCTGCTGCTATATAAGGACGACGGAAAGCAGTCGCGCGGACATGGTGTTCACGCGATTCACCGACAAGGGGAATGGAATGATCGCCTGGCCACGCTGGATGCTTGCGGTTTCGTTGCTGCTGTGTGTTGCCGCGCTGCATGCGCAGCCGGTGTCCCTGGCCGACCTGGCCCGGCACGCGCAGTACAAGGACGTGAAGATTTCGCCCGACGGCAAGTACCTGGCCGCCACTGCCGTGGTCGACGGGCGCACCGTGCTGGCGCTGATCCGCCTGTCCGACAAGAAGGGCAACATCGTGCGCCCGCGCGAGGAAGACGACGTCACCGACTTCTGGTGGGTGTCGCCCACGCGGGTGGTCTATGCCGTGGGTACCCGCGTCGGCGGCTACGACTCGCCGCTGGCCACCGGCGAACTGTTCGCGGCCAATGCCGACGGCAGCGGCACCGACATGCTCTACGGCTACCGCATGAACGGCATGAGCACCGGTTCGCACATCCAGCACGCGGTGTCCGAGCGCGGCAGTGCCGACTTCATCGCGGCGATTCCCGACGATCCCGAGCACATGCTGGTCGCCGTCAGCCTGTGGGATGCCGCCGGGTTCGAGCGCGCTCTGCCGGTGGCCTACCGCATGGACGTTCGCGACGGCATGAAAAGCAAGATCATCACCGCACCGATGCGCGGCATGCAGTTCGTTGCCGACCATCATGGCCGGATCCGCTTCGCCTATGGCGAGGACAACGACGGCAACGAAAAGGTGTACCTGCTTCCGGTCGACGGCGACGGCTGGCAGCTGCTGCCGGAGCTGGGCGCGAACCGGTCCACGCCGATCGCGTTCAATCGCGACGACAGTGCGGCGTACTTCAGCTGCCCGGCACCGGGTGCCTACGGCATCTGCCGCTGGGACCCGGCGAAAAAGTCGCTGGCCGTCGTGTGGAGCAACCCCACCGTGGAAGCGCGCGGCCTGTTGCAGGGCCTGGCCGACGGCAGCGTCATGGGTGTGGGTTTCATGGACGGCCGCACCGGCACCGCGCTGTTCGATGCCCAGTCGATCGACGCGCAAACCCTGCTGGCGCTGATGAAGCAGTTTCCCGGCGAAAGCGTCCGTTTCGTCTCCGGCACGCGCGACGGCAGCCGCAGCGTGGTGCTGGTGGAGGCCGACGCCGATCCGGGCACGTTCGTGCTGTACGACGCGAAAGCGAAAAAGCTCACGCCGCTGCTGGCCCGCGAGTCGTGGATCGATCCGGAACAGATGGCCAGCAAGCAGCCGTTCGATTTTTCCGCGCGCGACGGCATGAAGCTGCATGGCTACGTGAGCTATCCGCCAGGCCGGGAAAGCGCGAAGCACCTGCCGACCGTGGTGTTCGTGCATGGCGGCCCGTTCGGCATACGCGACGACTGGAATTTCGATCCCGACGTGCAGGCCATGGCGACCCGCGGCTATGTCGTGCTGCAGGTGAACTACCGCGGCTCCGGCGGTTACGGCTACGCCTACGAACAGGCCGGCTGGCGCGAGTGGGGCGGCAAGATGCAGGACGACGTCACCGACGCCACCCGCTGGGCGATCGCGCAAGGCATCGCCGATCCGGATCGCATCTGCATCTTCGGCGGCAGCTACGGCGGCTATGCGGCACTCGAAGGCGCGGTGAAGGAGCCGAATCTGTACAAGTGCGCGATCGGCTACGTGGGCGTCTACGACCTGCCGCTGATGTACCGCCGCGGCGACATCCCGCAATCCTCCTACGGCGATGCCTACCTCAAGCGGCAACTGGGCGACGACATGGCCGTGCTGGCGCAGCGCTCGCCGATCAACCAGCTCGACCGGCTCAAAGCCCATGTGATGCTGGTCGTCGGCGGCCGTGACACGCGGGTTCCGCCGGTCCAGGGCTTGAGCCTGCACCAGGCGCTGACCGCCCGGCACATCGCGCACGAATGGCTGTTCAAACCCGACGAAATGCATGGTTTCTACGACGAAGCCAACCGGACCGAGCTCTACACGAAGCTGCTGCAGTTCCTCGACGCCAACATCGGCAAGGGCGCAGCCGACGCAAGCCCGGCCGGCACCGGCCACTGAGACAACCCGTAGGAGCGCACCCTGTGCGCGAATGCTCTTCGCCAGCAGACGCAAGAGCATTCGCGCACAGGGTGCGCTCCTACAAGAGAGCGTGTTCTGGCAAAGTGCGTGGCACTGCCATCGGCCCCAGGAAAATCCTCGACCATGCACGTATCCGTCCAGCTATCCCTGACCGCCTTGCTGGCGCTCGGCAGCGCCAGCACCTTGGCGACAACCGCCCCGAACGGCCCGGTGCCGTATGCCCGCGACCCGGGCCAGCCGGTCGATCAGGCCTACACCGCGCAGATCCTCAAGGACACCACCGATCCGTCGCTCGACTCGCCGCTGACCGATTACCTGCCGGCTTCGGCCACGGTGCCGACGCCGGAGAAAGTGCTCGGCCACATCGCCGGCGCACCGGACTACCTGCCCTACTCGGCCGACGTCTACCGCTACTTCCGCGCGCTCGCCGCGGCCAGCCCGCGGGTCAAGGTGTTCACCATCGGCAGGACCGAGGAAGGCCGCGAGATGATCGCGGTGGCGGTCGCCGACGAAAACCTGCTGGCCGACCTCGATGCCGACAAGGCACGCCTGGCCAGGCTGGCCGATCCGCGCCGCATCGGTATGGACGACGCCGCCGCCGACCGGCTGATCGCGCAATCCACGCCGATCTACTACATCACCGGCACCATCCACTCCACCGAGACCGGCGCGCCGACCGCGCTGATGGAACTGGCTTATCGCCTCGCGGTCGACAATGCGCCCTACATCCGGCACATCCGTTCGCACGTGATCACCCTGATCACGCCGATCGTCGAGGTCGACGGCCGCGACCGCATGGTGGACCTGTACAACTGGCACCTGGCGCACCCCGGCAAGAACCACCCGCCGCTGATGTACTGGGGGCATTACGTGGCGCACGACAACAACCGCGACGCCATGGCGATGACGCTGGATCTCACGCGCAACGTGGCCGACACCTACATCGGCTGGCATGCGCAGGTGCTGCACGACCTGCACGAGTCGGTGCCGTTCTTCTACGACAACACCGTCGGCGACGGCCCCTACAACGTATGGATCGATCCGATCCTCACCGGCGAATGGCAGCAGCTGGGCTGGGACAACGTGCAGCAGATGACCCGGTTCGGCATGCTCGGCGTGTTCACCCACGGCGACTTCGACACCTGGAGCCCGGGCTACCTGATGTTCATCGCCGCCATGCACAACGGCATCAGCCGGCTGTACGAGACCTTCGGCAACGGCGGCGCCGACACCGTCAAGCGCATGCTCGCGCCCGAAGAATATGCGCGCACCTGGTACAAGCCCAACCCGCCGCTGCCCGAGGTGATCTGGTCGCAGCGCGACAACAACAACTACGAGGAAACCGGCCTGCTGACCGCGCTGCATTACTTTTCCGGCAACAGCCAGCTGTTCCTGAAGAACTTCTACCTGAAGAGCAAGCGCTCGATCGAGAAACCGCAGCTGGCCGGCCCGGCCGCCTACGTGTTTCCCGCCGACGACAAGCGCAACGGATCGCGGGCCCAGCTGCTGCGGATACTGCAGCGGCAGCACGCCGAGATCAGCCGTCTCGCCGCGCCGGCCACGGTGGCGATACCGGCATCGAAGGACGCCGACGGCAAGCCGATACCCGCTGCCCGGCGCGCATTCCCCGCCGGCAGCTACGTGGTGCGCATGGACCAGCCGTATTCGCGCATTGCCGATGCGCTGCTCGATCGCCAGTACTGGTCGCCCAAGGATCCGCAGCACCACCCCTACGACGATACCGGCTGGTCGATGGGCGACCTGTTCGACGTGCAGGTCGTGCGGGTCACCGACAGCAGCATCCTGAAGGCGCCGATGAGCCTGCTCGACAAGCCCGTTGCGGTGCCGTCGGGGCTGGCCGCGGTGGACCTGCCGCAGGCCAGGCTGCCGCGGATCGCCCTGATGCACACCTGGCTGGATACCCAGACCGAGGGCTGGTGGCGCATGGCGCTGGACAGGCTGCACGTGCCGTACGACTACATCAGCACCCAGGACGCGGCACGCATCGGCAACCTGCGCGCGAAGTACGACGTGATCCTGTTCGGCCCCGTCGGCGACGTGAGCACACGGCAGATCGTCGACGGCCTGCCGATGTGGGGCAACCCGATGCCGTGGAAGACCACCCGGCTGACCCCGAACATCGGCCGCATCGACAGCACCGACGACATCCGCCCCGGACTGGGCGAAAACGGCGTCGCACACCTGCGGCAATTCGTGCGCAGCGGCGGCCTGCTCGTCACGTCGGAGGACACCGCGAAATTCGCCATCGACGAAGGCCTGGCGCCCGGCGTCTTCATCACGCCCGCCACCGGCAAGCTCAAGGTGGTCGGCAGCGTGCTGCAGGCGAAGTTCGTCGATCGCCAAAGCCCGATTGCGGCAGGCTATGCCAGCGACGACCTTGCGCTTTACAGCGCCGCGGGCCAATCGTTCACCGTGTCCAACCTGGTCACCGGCGACAAGGAGCTGCCCAACGCCAAGGACTACCAGCGCCCAACCGGTCGCGGCGGCCCGCACGACATCGACATGCCCGAAGCCCGCGCCGCAGCCGAACCGCCGGCGCTGCCCGACGTGAAGCCGTGGCAGGCCCTGCCGCTGAACGCCGAGCAGACGCGCAACAATCCATGGGCGATTCCGGCCGACCAGCGCCCGCAGGTGATCCTGCGCTTTGCCGATGCCAAACACCTGTTGATCGCCGGCCTGCTCGACGGCGCCGATCAGATGGCCGAGCGTGCCGCCGTGGTGGACGCCCGCTACGGCAAGGGCCACGTGCTGCTGTTCGCCGGCAACCCGATCTGGCGCGGCGAGACCATCGGCAGCTACCCGCTGGTGATCAACGCCATCGTGCATTTCGACCAGCTGGACAAGCCCCTCGAATAACCCCGGCCTGTCTGCAGAGGCGCGCTTGCGGGCGATGCTCGTGTGGGGTCACAAGAGCCAAGGGCATCGCGCGCAAGCACGCTCCTGCGGCTTTTGGCGACATTCGATGAGGGCATTCGCGCACAGGGTGCGCTCCTACAACTCCGGCCGCGTTGCCGGTTTCGACGGCAACGCTTCCATCAGCGGCCGGATCAGGTCCAGCGGCAGCGGAAACACGATGGTCGAGGACTTGCCGTTGCTGGACATGTCGGCCAGCGTCTGCAGGTAGCGCAACTGCAGCGCCTGCGGCTGCTGCGACAGCATCGCGGCGGCGTCGCGCAGTTTCTCGGCGGCCTGCATCTCGCCCTCGGCGTGGATCACCTTGGCGCGGCGTTCGCGCTCGGCCTCGGCCTGGCGGGCGATCGCCCGCACCATCGTTTCGTTGAGATCGACGTCCTTGATCTCCACGTTGGCGACCTTGATGCCCCACGGATCGGTGGCCTCGTCGAGAATCGTCTGCAGCGTGCGGTTGATCGAGTCGCGCTGCGACAGGATCTCGTCCAGCTCATGCTGGCCGAGCACCGAGCGCAGCCGCGTCTGCGCCAGCTGGCTGGTCGCCTGGAGAAAATTTTCCACCTGCAGCACCGACTTGTCCGGCTCCACCACGCGGAAGTACACCACCGCGTTGACCCGCACCGACACGTTGTCGCGCGAGATCACGTCCTGCGGCGGCACGTCCATCACCGTCACCCGCAGATCCACCCGGATCATCCGCTGCACCACCGGAATCAGGATCACCAGTCCCGGCCCCTTGGTGCCGGTGTAGCGACCCAGCGTCAGCACCACGCCGCGCTGGTACTCGGGCAGCACCTTGATCGAGGAGAACAGCAGCATCGCCCCGAGTATCACCAGCATTCCGACGAATCCGATCATGACTGTCTCCCGTGAATCGTGTTGTGAACCAGCGGGTTTTTCACTCCGGCGCCACCCACAATAACAGGCCCTGCCGGCGCACGATGCGCGCCCGCGCGCCCGCCGGCAGCGCGGTCTCGCAATGCACGCGCCAGCGTTCGCCGTGCACCAGCGCCCAGGCTTCGCCGCCGGCGGCCACCGGTTCCAGCAATTGGGCGGTCTCGCTCAGCATCGCCGGGTCCCCGGTGACCCGGCGCGAACGCCGCGCCCGGAACACCAGCCACAGCAGCAAGCCCAGCAGGCCCGCGGCACACACCGCGATACCTGCGATGACGCCCAGATTCACGGCATAGCCCGGCACCGCGGTATTCATCAGCATCACCGATCCCAGCACGAATGAAATCACCCCGCCGATGCCCAGCGCACCGACCGTCGGATTGGCCGCCTCGGCCACCAGCAGGCCGAGGCCCAGCGCCATCAGCGCCAGCCCCGCATAGTTCACCGGCAGCAGTTGCAGCGCGTAGAGGCCGACCAGCAGGCTGATGCCGCCGGCGATGCCCGGCAGCATCGCGCCGGGATGAGTCGCCTCCAGCAACAGTCCGCCGATGCCGGCCAGCAACAGCAGGTAGGCGATGGTCGGGTTGGTGATGATCGCCAGGAAACGGGCGCGCGCGTTCGGCGCGTAGTCGCGCACGGACAGTCCCTTGAGCCGCAGCGTCACCGTGCGGTCGCCCACTTGCACCTGCCGGCCATCGGCCCTGGCCAGCAGATCGGGCACGTCGTTCGCCACGAAATCGATCACGTGCCGCTGCGCCGCCTCGCTGGCGGTCAATGTGGCCGCGCCGCGCACGGCCTGCTCGGCCCAGGCCGCATTGCGCCCGCGCAGTTGCGCCAGCGAACGGATATAGGCGATCGCATCGTTGAGTACCTTGTGCGACTCGGCGTCGCCGCCATCACCCACCGCCGGCGCAGCCGACGAACCTGCCGCGGCGGGCTGCCTGGCGCCGGTTTTCGGCAACGGCAACGGCGTGCCGCCGCCCAGGCTCACCGGCGTGGCCGCACCCACGTGCGTGGCCGGCGCCATCGCGGCGATCTGCCCCGCATACAGGATGTAGGTGCCCGCCGAGGCCGCCCGTGCGCCGCCCGGCGCCACGTACACCAGCACCGGCACCTCGCTGGCCAGCATGCGCGCGATGATCTGCCGCATCGAATCGGACAGCCCGCCCGGCGTATCCAGCCGCAGCACGATCGCCACCGCGCCATCGGCCACCGCGCGCCGGGAGGCATCGTCGAAATACTCCGCCGCGGCCGGCCCGATCGGCCCGTCCAGCGCGATCTGCGCCACCACGGCCGTGCCCTGCGCGTGATCGGGTGCGGTCGCCGCAACGGTCGCGGCGGCGCGCGTCGAAAGCGTGCAGCAGACCACGAACCATCCCAGCCACAGCCAGCGCGCCATCGTCCACCTTCCGCCGAAATCGGGATCGATACCGGCATCGTAGCGCGAATTGTGGGGGCGAACGGTTTGCGGATGTGAGGCTCCCACCCTGCATGCAGGGAGGGAAACCGAACGGCACTTGCTTAGCAGTCTGCCAAGCGCGAAATCCTGTTTTCCGTCACTCCCGCGAAGCGCTTCTGAAGCGTCACGACAGCAAAGCTGGTCGAGCGGGAGGCGCTTTTCAGCGGCGCATGCCGGTTATCCAGTATCTTTCGTGGCCTCCCGGCGCTTGAAGGTACTGGATGACCGGCTTCGCCGTTGTAAAGCCCTTCCCGCTTTCGCGGGGATGACGGCGCTTCGGGGATGACGGCGCTCAAGCAAGTGCCATTCGGGAAGGAGCCCGGGTCCGCGACTTATTTCACCGTTGCACCGGCCGCAGCGGCCGGCTTCATCATCGCCTCGCGCCGGGCCTTGAACGGACTGTCGGCATACCACTGCGGCCACACGCCGGTGTGACTCAGGCGCTGGCCCAGCTCGTACAGCGCCTGGGTGTCTTCGAGGATGCCCGAGTAATCCCAGTCCGGATCGAACACGTCGTTCGGCGTGTGATAGCGGTGCGCGGTGTAGTCGGCGGCGGCCTTCTCGCCCGCCGCGCGACCGCCATCGAACAGGTCCAGGCCCGAGCTGGCCAGCATCGCGGGCACGCCGGCCTTGGCGAAATTGAAATGATCGGAGCGGAAATAGAAGCCGTTTTCCGGCGTGGTTTCCTGTGCGGTCACCCGTCCCTGGGTCTTCAGCACGTCGGCCAGCATGTCCTCCAGTTGCGACTGGCCCTTGCCGATCACCGTCATGTCGCGGGCGCGGCCGATGATCGGCAGCGCGTCGACCGCGATGTCGGCCACCGTCTTGTCCAGCGCGAACACCGGCCTGGCCGCGTAGTACTGCGAACCGAGCAGGCCGGACTCCTCCAGCGTGGGCATGAAGAACAGCACGCTGCGCTGCGGCGGCACCTTCTGGTGCGCGAACGCGTCGGCGATCTCCAGCAGCATGGACAGCCCGGTGCCGTTGTCGATCGCGCCGCTGTAGACCTGGTGCCCCTTCAGCGTGGGATCGGTACCCAGGTGATCCCAGTGCGCGGTGAACACCACCGCCTCGCCGGGCTTGCGGCTGCCCTTGACCATCGCCAGCACGTTCTTCGACTCGAAGTGGCCGATCCGGTTGCGCAGGCTGATCGAAGCGGTGGCATCCAGCGGCACCGGCCGGAAGCCCGGCTTCGCCGCGGCGGCCGCAAGCTGGTCGAAGTCCTTGCCCGCCGCGGCAAACAGCCGGGTGGCGGCGGCATGCGTCAACCAGCCCGCCACCGGCAAGCGCGGCGCCGGATCCACACTCGGCGGCAGGCTCAGCTGCGGTCCGCTGCCGCTGTTCTGCAGCACGCTGAACGGATAGCCGGCCGCCGCGTCGCTGGTGTGCACGATGAAGCAGGCGGCGGCGCCCTCGAGCGCGGCCTCGGCGTACTTGTAGGTCCAGCGGCCGTAGTAGGTCATGGTGCGGCCCTGGAACAGCTTCGGATCGCCGCTGGCAAAGCCCGGATCGTTGACCAGCACGATCACCGTCTTGCCCTTCACGTCGACGCCCCGGTAGTCGTTCCAGTGCCAGTTCGGCGCATCCACGCCGTAGCCGAGGAACACCACCGGCGAGTTTTTCAGGTCGACCCTGGCCTTCGCCTGCAGCGTCTGCGCCATCATGTCGGTGCGGTAGGCGAATGTTGCGTGCCTGCCGTGGCTGGCGATATCCAGCGTGACATCGGTATTGAGCAGCAGGGTCGAGTCGGCCGGCACGGCCTGGAAGAACGAGCCGTGGTTGCCCGGCTGCAATCCCATCCGCCTGAACTGCGCCACCAGCCAGTCGGTGGTGCGCTGCGCACCCGGCGTGCCGGGCTTGCGCCCGCCGAAGGCGTCCGAAGCGAGGGTTTTGTCGAACAGGGCAAAATCCGCGGCGTTGATCTGCGGCGCCAGCGCCACCGGCGTGCCGGATTCCGCGGCGGATAGCGGCGGGTGCGCCGCCGGCGGCGGAGATGTCGCCAGCAATGGACCGGCGGCCACGCTCAAGGCAAGCAGGGAAACGATGGTCGCGACGCGCATCGGACAGCTCCAGCAGTGGCAGACGATCATCTTGCCTGATCAAGCACCGAATTTCAGTAACCGTTCGTCCACGGATCTGGAGCGTGGCAGGCTTCGAGCCGAACGGCGCTGACTTGAGCTGGAAGCCTCGTTTACGTCATTCCCGCGAAACGGAAATGACGGGCTTTGCAATACCATTCGAACGGGATGGCTTCAACCACTGCCCGCTGAAGTCAGGCATTCGGCTGGGCAGCAGCAGCGGGCGTCCCCACACGGGACTTGCGCAGCTTTTCGCGTGCCAGGTTTTCCGTCCTGTCGAACACCACGGCACGGTTGCGGCCGGTATTCTTGGCCTGGTACAGCGCGTCGTCGGCATGGATCAGCAGTTCGCGCAACTCATAGCCGGAGCAGGCCGTGGTGGCCACGCCGAAACTGGCCGACACCACCACGTCGAGCACGTCGGCATCGGCCACCGTGGCGATCGCCAAACGCAGCTGCTCGACGCGGCCGACGACCTGGGCCAGCGAGCACTCGGGCAGCAGCACGCCGAACTCCTCGCCGCCGAGGCGGCCGAAGATGTCCGTCGACCGCAGGTGCGTCTGGCAGGACTGGACGGCGTGCATCAGGACGCGATCGCCGGTCGCATGGCCATAGGTGTCGTTGAAATCCTTGAAATGATCCAGGTCGATCAGCACCAGACAGGCATCACGCGCCGATTTCCTGCAGTACTGCAGCTCGCGTTCGGCCTCGGCGAGGAAATGCTGGCGGTTGTAAACCCCGGTCAGGCCGTCGCGGCGGGCCAGCTTCATGAAACGCAGCTGCGAGCGCTTGATCCGGTAGGTCAGCAGCGCAATGAACGCCAGCACCGTCAGCAGCAAGGTGATGTACAGCCGGCTGGTCTCGACCGCCTTCCGGTCGAGCGACTGCCTCAGTGTGAGGATCTGGTTCTGCTTGCTCAGCGTGTCGATCTGCTGCTTTTTCGCCAGCACCTGCTGCTTGACGATCTGGTACGCCAATGCCTTGGCGCTGACCTCGTTCAGATAGCCTTTGTTGGCGGCCATGTATTTTTCGTGATAGGCGAGTGCTTCCGCCAGATCGCCTTGCTTCTTTTCGATCCGATAGAGCAGTCCATAGGCGGTAGTAAGCGATTCGGTGTATGCGTTCTTGACACCACTGTCGATCGCATCAAGGCCAAATTGCCTGGCTCTCGCTAAATCACCAACGTTCCAGTACCCCTGCGCCAACAATGCATCGAAAGTCGAAATCATGGCCGGATAACGAGTAGCCTTGACCCCAGCATAATTATTTTGCAACAAACTGATCGCAGCCTCAGGCTGACTTTGCTGAAGATAAAAACTCGCTACATAGGACCGTATCGCGTTGGCGAACAGGGGCTCATCCGCTCTAACGCAGGTCTCGATACCGGCCTGAAACTGCGTGCCAAGCGACTGCAGTTTTTGGCTTTTGTATAACGACTGAAGTCTGAAAGTGTTGGCCTTGCACGCATTTGCGCCAACTGGATTTTCCTTGAGCATCTGATCCGCATATTTCGTGGCCAGATCGTATTGCCCTGCCTCGATGTAAAGTTGTGAGGCAATACCTATAACTTGTATGCGTGCATCCTTGTCGGCCACTTCCGGCAAGTGATCGAGGAGTTGATTCAGGCGTGAAAAAGCCTCCTCATAGTGAGCTCCGATGCCAAGCAGATTGACTAAAGTGACGCCTGCGCGAAATCGTAAGGTAGCATTTCTAGATTCGGCTATAATTGAATTCAACTGCGGAATGGCTGAATCGTAATCGCCGCTATAACCCATCCGCCATGCCTGAAGGTAATGTAGATACAGTTGCTGCTGCGCAGACAATTTCATCGTGCCGTTGCTGAGCCGCTGCATCAACGCAGCGAACTCAGCATGGTTGGATGTCTTGGCAGCGTCAGCCTGCCTGAGCATTTGAGCAGGATCGTCTGACACAGACACGGCCGCTACGGCTGTGCCTATCAGCAAAAGCGCCGGCAGGGTCCAGCCGACAAAGAACACCCGGTACCGACTGCCCGAGCGGAACATCGACTAGCCGGCCGATGTCGCAGTGCGAAACGCGTGATGCAAGGTAATCTCTTCGCCATCTTGCGATGGACTTTCCTCGCTGTCGTCGTCCTCACCCTCCTTGGCCGGAAGCATCAAACAGCAGAGACTCCCCCGCCCCAGCAATGCCTCCAACTGCCGTTGATTTTTGGCGATAATTGCCGCCTGCAACTCAGGATCAATCTGCGCTTCTGCCAGCGCAAGCTCCACTTCGCCCTGCGATGCATGACGCAACTGCGCGTCCCGTCCCATCCGTTCAAGCAAATCGACAACGTTCGACATGATGTTTCCCCTGATTATTGGTTGTTGCGGCTACGTACCACGATGATCGATAAACCGACCACCTGCGTTCGGACAACATTCCCTGTTCTCTTGCCTCGCCAGCACTATGCGTACCTCCAGCTGATGGCCACTTGTCCGGCGCCCCGATTTTCCGCCGCTGCGGAGGCCGAGCAATGGCTCAGCGAGTTCGAGGCGAAGTGGGACAAGGAGCACCTGCCGAACGAGTAGTCGTGCCGGCACAACTGATCACACCACCCCACTTTTCGACTATCCGCCTGAGATCCGCAAGGTGCCCTACGACCGAAGCAAGCCCCCGTGGGACACGACCAACGTCATCGATTCGGTCAACATGAACCCGCGCAACATCAGTAGGAAATGGGCCATGCCGATTCGCGACCGGAAAGCCGAACTGGACCGTTTTGCGATCCAGTTCGAGGAGCGGCTTCCTCAGTGGTAACTCAAACTCCGGCTACACAAAATTCCGCTTTCTCCCTGCTCTCCTCCTCGTCCCCATCGTCTGCAAAAAACATGCAGCAAAAATGATCTAAACCCAACAACGCCTGCAGCTTCGGTTGGTCTCCGCAAAAAATCGCTCCCAGCATCGCGGGACTCATCCCTTCACCCTCATCTTCCGTCTCTGGAGCCATGAATGCACAGCAAAGCGTACTTTTCCCCAGCAGCGCTTCCAGTCGCCGTTGGTCCTTGGCGTGGATCGCCACCCGCAACTCCGGATCGATCTGCGCATCCGCCAGCGCAAGTTGCACTACGTCCTGCGAGGCATGGCGCAACCGCGCGTCCTGTCCCACCCGTTCAAGAAAGTCGATCACATTGGACATCGGTAATCCCCTGACTGTTGGTTATGTTGCTTGCATGCCACCTTGATCGTTGCACTGACCAGCGGCAATTGGTTGAAGCCTGTTCCAATCCCTCTGCCACAACCTCCGGAGCAAATCCCAGGCGGCTGACAAGGTTCCACGCTGCGGCATTGCCTGCATCGAAACGCGCGTACACGACCTCCATCGGATGCTGCTCGAACACTTGGTCGACCAGAGCCGCCAGTGCCTCGGTCGCAAAGCCCTGTCCACGCCCCGCAGACGTCAAAACCATGCCTACCTCGATCCGCATGGCCTCCTGATCATAGTGCCCCGTACCACAAATACCCAGAGATTTGCGCGTGTTTTTTTCCACCATCACCAAGTAGCGGCCATCGAGGACTGGCTCGGCTTGTCGGCGCACGATTTTCAGGAACTTGCCCGACGCCTGTTCCGCGGACAGCGGCGTGCCGATGAAACGCATGGTCTCCGGATCGGTGTAGAGGGCGTGGAACAAGGCTTCGTCATCCGCCTGCAACGTTCGCAGGCGCAGCCTCCCCGTCTCGCACTCGAACATCGACGGCTCGATATCGCTCATGCGGCCGAGACCTCGCCGGCGGCGGCCATGTCCAGCGCATCCAGCCGCGCGCGGATCTCCGGGTTGGCCAGCAGCGGCTGCGCTGGCGGGATCACTACCGTGTCGGCCATGCCGACGTCCGCCTGCGGCAGGTCGCCCAGCGCCACCCGCTCGATCCGCGCCTGCTGGATCGGCAAGGTGGGCGTGCGGTAGATGATCACCTCATGCTGCAGCGGGTAGTCGCGCGCCAGCACGTCGACCAGCAGCTGGCGATAGGACGCCCCGGTGGAGAAGCGCGCCAGCGACCGGTCGCCGACCAGCCCCACCTGCCACAGCACCAGGTAGGCGCTGGAGTCGATGCGGCGCCGGTAGAACAACAGCTGGCTGGCCTCGTAGTGCTGGCAGCCATAGGTGCCCGGGTCGATGCCCAGGTCGGCGTACAGGCAGTCTTCGGCGGAAATACCCGGCTCCATGTGCGCGGGGTAGCCCTCGCGGCGGGCGATCTCGATCGACTTGTGCGGCGCCCACGCGAACACGCCGGGATGCCCGTAGAACACCCCGCAGACCTTCTTGCCCGCACGCACCTCGGCCAGGATGGCCTCGACCATCTGCCGGTAGGTCTGCATGCGCGACTTGCCTTCGCGGTAGAACGGCTGCAGGCTGCGCACGTCCCGGTGCATGCGCTGCAGCCACAGCTCGACGATGCCGTCGGAAACCCCGGCGAACACCACGTCCGCCTGCTCGATGTGGCTGCGCGCCAGCGGACCGAGGTGGGAGCCCAGCGTCATGCCGAGCCCCACGCACACCAGGCTGCCCGATTCACGGTTCAACGAATCCATCTTTCGCCTTCCTGCCCCAGACCCTGCGTCCGCATCACCACGCATACCGAGTTACGCACACGGAGCGGGCCTGATGCAAGTTCGACAAACGCCGCCCGCCCTGCCCGCACGGCGGCCGGCTATTCCTGCGCCAGCGCCCAACGCCCGAGGCTGCGGTAACCGCCCTGCCCGGCCACGCTATGCAGCAGCGCGAAATCCGTCACCGGCCACACGATGGGCGCGATCGCCGCCGGCTCCGGCACCGGACCCTGGCTGTAGGCCAGGGTGACATGCGGAATGAATCCGCGCTCCGGCGGCCCACCCGGACCGGTGAGCCGCAGCGCGTGGCCCAGCGCATGCCACAGCTCCTGCAGCGCCGCGGGGACTGCCGCGCTGCACAGCACGCACGGCGGCTGGCGGCCGTGGAAGCTCGCGACGCGGTCCAGCGTCCACGTGAAGGACGCACTGTGGACGGTATCGGCCGCCGCCACGGCGGCAGCGACCCGGTCGGGCCGCAGCGCCGTGTCGCTGCCGAGGAAATGCACCGTGGCGTGATAGCGCGCCGGATGCACCCGGCGCAGGCGCGCATCCGGCCGGCTTGCCGCGAAGGTTTCGCCGGCATGCGCCAGCCGCTCGCGTGTGGCCGGGTCCGGCACCAGCGCGAAGAACAGCCGATGGGTTGCCGCCGGCCGCGCCCGGGCACCCGGTGGCACCGAACTCATTGCGCCGTGCGTGAGGACGCCGGTGCCGGGGCCGCTGCCGCAGGCAGGACCGCGCCGACCAGTTGCGCGCGGATGGCCCGCAATTTCGCCTTGAGCACGGCCTCGTTGGCCGGGCCGGCGCGCAGCAGCATCTTCTGTCCGGCCGACAGCGCTTCCAGCGATGGATCGGCGTAGACGAAGAACGGCGGCTTCGGCTGCGCCAGCGCCGCCGGCCGGGACAGATCCGGCGCGGCCAGCAGGTTGTCGATCACCGCGATCAGGCGATCGTTGAAGTAGCCCTTGGGATAGCCCAGCTGCACATAGGCCTGCTGGAACAGCGGGTAGTAGCGCACGTACCAGCCGACCAGCGCCCTGGGATCGACGCTTGCCACCACGTGCATGTAAGGCGCGTAGCGCGCGGCGTTCGCGGCGCTCATCACCGTCTTGCCGTCGACGCTGGCGGTGAGGAAGCCGCCCTTGGGCGTACGCAGCGGAAGAATGCGCGGGGCCACCACCCGGCGCGGCAGGGCATCGATGGTGGCCACCATGTCCGGGATGATCTGCGCGGACACCAGCAGCGACCGCAGCCCGCTGCCGCCGGCCAGCGCGGCGAGCGTATCGGTCACGGCGGCGTCGCTGTTTTCGAGCGAAGGCAGCGGCGCCGTCGAGGCCGGCGCGGGACCGGACGCCTGCGCGATCGGATGCCGGATGGCCGGCGCCGGCGCCGCGGCGGCAGTGGAAGCCGCTGCCGGTGCGGGAGCCGGAGCCGGCGTGCTTTCGTGCAAGGCCTTGCGCGCCATGTACACGCCGGCCGCGACGACCGCCAGCACCACGACCACCGCCGCCACCCAGCTTCCCGTTGATGATTGCCTGCCCATCGCCAACCTCCTCGCCCGCGCCCCGTTATGGGTTCTGACTTGTGCGGGCGTGATTCGTTCATTCGCCTGCGCCACTGGCGGACGCCGATGCCGCAGCATGATGCCCAACCTGACCCGGTCGCGGCGATCCGTCAAGACTCGCAGGCCCAGGAGCGCACCCCGTGCACGACGTTTCAAGGAGCCCGCATCGCGGGCTCCAGACGGGTTGCGCAATGCCTGTAGGAGCGCACCCTGTGCGCGATGCTCTTGTCAGGGTGCCGGCGAAGAGCGTTCGCCCACAGGGTGGGCTCCTACGGACGGGTTGCCCGACGCCGGTAGGAGCGCACCCTGTGCGCGCTGCCCTTGTCGGGGTGCCGGCGAAGAGCATTCGCCCACAGGGTGGGCTCCTACAGACGGGTTGCGCGACGCCGGTAGGAGCGCACCCTGTGCGCGATGCTCTTGTGGGGGTGCCAGCGGAGAGCGTTCGCCCACAGGGTGGGCTCCTACAGACGGGTTGCGCGACGCCGGTAGGAGCGCACCCTGTGCGCGCTGCCCTTGTCGGGGTGCCGGCGAAGAGCGTTCGCCCACAGGGTGGGCTCCTACCAAAAGCTGCTCCGGCAAAGGGCGTTTCGCGCGCAGCTGCCGCCCGGCCCGGACCGTTCAAGCCGGCCGGGAGATGTCAGTGCGGCAACGCCGGATGGAACGGCCAGAACTGCGGGATCAGCCACATCGACAGCGTGCAGAACAGCGCGATCAGCGGTATGCCCACCTTCATGAAGTCGGTGAAGCGGTAGCCGCCTGCGTAATACACCATGGTGTTGGTCGGGTAGCCCACCGGCGTGGCGAACGAGGTGGCCGCGGCAAACGCCACCGCCACCACGAACGGGCGCGGGTCGACGTGCAGCGCATGGGCCACCGAGGCGGCGATGCCCACCATCAGCACCACCGACGGGTTGTGCCCCATCAGCTCGGTCAGCAGGGCGGTCAGCAGGTACACCATCAGCAGCGCCGCCAGCGGGTCGTGGCTGCCGACCAGCGCCATGCCGGCGTGCACCACGATGGCCGACAGCCCGCTCTTCTCGACCGCGATGCCCAGCGGCAGGATCGCGCCGAGCAGGATGATGATCTTCCAGTCCATGCCCTCGTAGACGTCCTTGCGCCCGAAGCAGCCGGCCAGCGCCATCGCGAGGGCGCCGCAGATCGCGGCGATCGGAATCGGCAGCCAGTGCATGCCGGAGGTCACCACCACCGCCGCCATGATCGCCACCGCATACAGCGCCTTGCGCGGCGTGCGGTGCGCATCCTCGCGCTCGCTCAGCACGATCAGCGTCTCGTCGTTGCGCAGGTTGGCCATCGCCTCCTCGTCCACCAGCATCAGCAGCACGTCGCCGACCGCCAGCGGCACCTCGCTGAGCTTGTCGCGCAGCACCTGGCCGCGCCGATGGATCGCCAGCGCCGCCGCGCTGTAGCGCCAGCCGATGCCGGTTTCGCTGAAGCGCCGCCCCTGCGCCGGACTGGCCGGCGCCACCATGGCCTCGACCATCACCCGCGGATGATGGTCGGTGCGCGGGTAGTGGCTTCCGGGCGCGTTGCGCAGATGCGTCTGGCGACGAAACTCCTCGATCTTGTCCCAGTCGCCGCGGATCAGCAGCACATCGCCCACCGCCAGCAACTGCGAGCGCGGCGACCACATGCGGCGCTCGCCGCGCAGCAGCTCCAGCGGATAGACGCCGAAGCGCTCGCCCAGCCGGGCATCGGCGATGCTCTTGCCGAGCAGCAGGGACTGCCCGGTGACTTCCAGCTCGGTGACGTACTTGCCGATGTCCGCCTCGGCGGGCATGTCGGTCTCGACGTGGCGCGGCAGCAGCCAGCGGCCGATCAGCATCAGATAGACGATGCCGACCACCGCCAGCACCGCGCCCATCTCGGTGAACTCGAACACGCCGAATGCCGGCATGCCCTCCTTCTGCGCCAGGGTATCGGCCAGCAGGTTGGACGAGGTGCCGATCAGCGTGCACACGCCGCCCATCTGCGCGGCGAACGCCATCGGCATCAGCACCCGCGCCGGCGAGGTGCCGGTGCGCTGGCACACCTTCAGCGCCAGCGGCAGGAAGGTGGCGACCAGCGCGATGTTCTTGATGAACGCCCCCAGCGGCGCGATCGCCAGCATCAACGCCAGGGTCAGCAGCCACGGGCGCTTGATCCCCATCAGCAGGCGGCTCAGCGGCTCCAGCGCGCCGGAGCGCTCGATCCCCATGCTCAGCGCGAACATCGCCGCCACCGTCACCGTGGCCTCGTTGCTGAAACCGCTGAGCGCCTGGACCGGGCTGACGATGCCCAGGATCGTCAGCACGGCCAGCATCATCAGGGCGACCAGGTCGATGCGTACCTTCTCGCTGGCGAACAGCACCATCGCGAAGACGATGACCGCCACGACGGCCCATGCCTGCCAACTCATGCGGCGACCCTGCCGCGGGTCGTTAAGGCCCGGCATGCCGTGGAGGGTGAATCGGCGGACTGGCTCATCGAGGTCTCCATGGCCGGTGGGCGTTCCCTGGCGGGTGGCGGCTGGTGCGCACGCCGACGGGCTGGCGTGTGGTAAATCCGTGGCGGCAGGCGAACGGGATCGATCGGTTCGTGCGGATGATGGCAACCGGAACATTCACCCGGGGTTATGCCGCACCGGCAAGGCCTCAGCGCGGCGGCGGCAAACCGCCCATGCCGCCCATGCCGCCCATGCCTTTCATGGCGCCGCGCATCTGCCGCAACAGCCCCTTGCTGCCGCCCCTGGACAGCTTGGACATCATTTTTTCCATCTGCATGTACTGCTTGAGCAGGCGGTTGACGTCGGCGGGCTGGGTGCCCGAACCGCGCGCCACGCGGGCGCGGCGCGAGCCGTTCAGCAGGTCCGGATGGCGACGCTCCTTCTTGGTCATCGAACAGATGATCGCGATCATCCGCTTCATCTCGCCGTCGTTGACCTTCGACTTGACGCTGTCGGGCAGGTTGGCCACGCCGGGGAGCTTGTCCATCAGGCCGGCCAGCCCGCCCATGTTGCCCATCTGTTCGAGCTGATCCTTCATGTCGTCGAGGTCGAAGCGCTTGCCCTTGATCACCTTCTGTGCCAGCTTCTGCGCCTTTTCCTGGTCGACCTTGCGCTCGACTTCCTCGACCAGCGACAGCACGTCGCCCATGCCCAGGATGCGTTGCGCGAGACGATCGGGGTGGAACGGTTCCAGCGCATCGCTCTTCTCGCCGGCGCCGAGGAACTTGATCGGCCGACCGGTGACGTAACGCACCGACAGCGCCGCGCCGCCGCGGGCGTCGCCGTCGGTCTTGGTCAGGATCACGCCGGTCAACGGCAGTGCCTCGGCGAACGCCTTGGCGGTGGTGGCGGCATCCTGGCCGGTCATCGAATCGACCACGAACAGGGTTTCGATCGGCGTGATCGCGGCATGCAGGGCCTTGATCTCGGCCATCATCGCCTCGTCCACGTGCAACCGGCCGGCGGTATCGACCAGCAGCACGTCGATCACTTCGCGCCGGGCCGCGGCAACCGCGGCTTTGGCGATGGCGACCGGATCCTCGCCGGCCCCGGACGGGAAGAACTTCACCCCGACCTGTTCGGCCAGGGTGCGCAACTGCTCGATCGCGGCCGGACGATAGACGTCGCAGCTGACCACCATCACCCGCTTCTTCCTGCGCTCGGTCAGCAAGCGCGCCAATTTGGCCACCGTGGTCGTCTTGCCGGCGCCCTGCAGGCCGGCCAGCAGCACCACCGCCGGCGGTTGCTGGGCCAGGTTCAACTCGGCATTGGCCGTGCCCATCACCGTGGTCAGCTCGTCGCTGACCACCTTGATCAGCGCCTGGCCGGGGGTCAGGCTTTTCAGCACGTCCTGGCCGACCGCGCGCACCTTGATCCGCTGGATCAGCGCCTGCACCACCGGCAACGCGACGTCGGCCTCGAGCAGTGCGATGCGCACCTCGCGCAGGGCATCGCGGATGTTTTCCTCGGTCAACCGGCCTCGGCCGCGCAGACGATTGACGGTGGTGGACAGGCGTTGGCTGAGCGACTCGAACATGACGGGACCGGCGTACGGGAAAGTGGCCGATTATAGCGGACGGCATGGCGGCCGAGCCCGCACACTGCGCATGCACGATCGGCCAGCCTTGTGCGACACTGAACGACTATGGTCATACACGCGCTCGCCCTGCTTGCCATCGTGCTTTATCTCGCCGCCGCGGGAGGGCTGGCGCGCCCCCTGCTCAGTGGCGGCCCGCCGCTGAACCGGCTGGCATTGGGGTTGGCCGGCGTGGCGGTGCTGGTCCATGCCGGAATCCTGCTGGGCATGCACCGCGGCGCGCTGGACCTGCACTTTTTCGCGGCGCTGTCGCTGACCGCCTTCGTGGTGTCCACGCTGACCTTGCTGGTGAACCTTTCGCGCCCGGTCGCCGCACTGGGCGTGATCGTGTTTCCGCTCACTGCCGTGCTGATCGCGGTGGACAGTTTCCTGGCGCCGCCGACCTTGCCGCAGCCGATGGACTGGCAGATCAAGCTGCATGTCACGGTGGCGCTGATCGCCTTCAGCGTGCTGTCGATCGCCGCCGCGCTGGCGATCCTGCTGGCGGTGCAGGAGCGCGCCTTGCGCCATCGCCAGTTCGGTCCGTGGCTGCGCGCCTTGCCGCCGCTGACGCTGACCGAGACCCTGCTGTTCCGGCTGATCGGCGCCGGCTTCACGCTGCTTTCGCTGACCCTGCTCACCGGCGCGCTGTTCGTGGACAACCTGTTCGGCCAGCATCTGGCGCAAAAGACGCTGCTGTCGATCGTGGCGTGGCTGGTGTTCGGCGTGCTGCTTTACGGACGCTGGCGGCACGGCTGGCGCGGCCAGCGCGCCGTGAAGCTGACCCTGATCGGCATGGCCGTGCTGCTGCTGGCGTTCTTCGGCTCCAAGGCGGTGCTGGAGCTGGTGCTGCACCGGGGGGTGTGAGTGGGCCACCTGCAATTCGTCCTGACGCTGTCGTGCCCCGACCGTCCCGGCATCGTCAACGCGGTATCCGGCCATCTCGCCGCGCAGGGCTGCAACATCCTCGAGGCACAGCAGTACGGCGACCCGGAAACCATGCGTTTCTTCATGCGCATCGTGTTCCACCCGTGCGATGCGCACACGCCGCTGGACGGCCTGCGCGAGGGCTTCACGACGGTGGCGCAGCGCTTCGGCATGCAGTGGACGCTGCGCGACCGCGGCCAGCGCCGCCGGGTGTTGCTGATGGTGTCGAAGTTCGACCATTGCCTGGCGGACATCCTCTACCGCTGGCGCATCGGCGAGCTGCCGATGGAGATCGTCGGCATCGTCGCCAACCATCCGCGCGAGACTTTCCGGCACCTCAATGTCGACGGCATCGCGTTCCATTACCTGCCCGTCGACAAGCACAGCAAGCTGGCGCAGGAAGCGCAGGTATGGGAGGTGATCGAGCGCAGCCGCGCCGAACTGGTGGTGCTGGCGCGCTACATGCAGGTGCTTTCCGACGGACTGGCCGGCCGGCTGGCCGGCCGCTGCATCAACATCCACCACTCGTTTCTTCCCGGCTTCAAGGGCGCGCGGCCCTATCATCAGGCGCACCGCCGCGGCGTGAAACTGATCGGCGCCACCGCCCACTTCGTGACGCCCGAGCTGGACGAGGGGCCGATCATCGAGCAGGACATCGAGCGCGTGAGCCACCACGACACGCCAGAGGACATGATCCGCATCGGTCGCGACATCGAACGCCGGGTGCTGGCGCGCGCGCTGCGCCATGTACTGGACGACCGCGTGCTGATCGACGGCCGCAAGACCGTGGTTTTCTTCTCCTGACCGGCCATCGCAACGGTGATCCCATGCAACTGATCGGCATGCTCGACTCCCCCTTCGTCCGCCGCACGGCGATTTCGATGCAGATGCTCGGCATCGCGTTCGAGCATCGATCGCTGTCGGTGTTCCGCGACTTCGACACGTTCCGCCGGATCAACCCGCTGGTGAAGGCACCCACCCTGATCTGCGACGACGGCGTGCAGCTGGTCGACTCCGGCCTGATCATCGATTATCTCGAATCGACCGTCGCGCCGGACCGGCGCCTGCTGCCGGCCGAGCCGGCAAGCCGCCGCGCCGCGCTGCGGCTGATCGCCGTGGCGCTGCTGGCGGCGGAGAAATCCGTGCAGATCGTCTACGAGCGCAAGCGCCCGGACGAACTGCGCTACCAGCCCTGGCTGGAGCGGGTGGCCGGACAGCTGAACTCGGCCTGCGCGATGCTGGATGGCGAAATCGGCGCGCTCGCGTCGCCCTGGCTGCAGGGTGCGCAACCGGGCCAGGCCGACGTCACGGTCGCGGTGGCCTGGAGCTTCATCCAGCTCGTGGTACCGGAGCTGGTGGCCGCCCGCGATTACCCGGCGCTGGTCGCCTTCGCCGCGCGCGCCGAACAGTTGCCGGCGTTCCGCGCCTGGCCGCTGCCCGCGGACTGAGCCGCGGTCAGCGGCAGGCGTCGATCGCCTCGGACAGGCGCTCCACCGCGATCACCTCGAGTTCGCCGACCCGGCCCTTCTTCGGCGCATTCCCCTTCGGCACGACCGCGCGCCTGAAACCGTGCGTGGCCGCCTCCTTCAGGCGCTCCTCGCCGTTGGGCACCGGGCGGATCTCGCCGGACAGGCCCACCTCGCCGAACGCGACGGTCTGCTCCGGCAGCGGCCGGTCGCGCAGGCTGGACAGCACCGCCAGCAGCACCGGCAGGTCCGCCGCCGTCTCCTGCACGCGGATGCCGCCGACCACGTTGACGAACACGTCCTGGTCGTACGCGGCCACGCCGCCGTGCCGATGCAGTACGGCCAGCAACATGGCCAGGCGGTTCTGTTCCAGCCCCAGCACCACACGGCGCGGATTGCCCAGCGAGGACTGGTCCACCAGCGCCTGCACCTCCACCAGCAGCGGCCGGGTGCCTTCGCGGGTGACCATCACCGCGCTGCCCGGCGTGGGGCCGGCGTGCGCGGAAAGGAAGATCGCCGAAGGATTGGGCACCTCGCGCAGCCCCTTGTCGGACATCGCGAACACGCCCAGTTCGTTGACCGCGCCGAAGCGGTTCTTGAACGCGCGCAGCACGCGGAAGCGGCTGCCCGATTCGCCCTCGAAATACAGCACCGCATCGACCATGTGCTCCAGCACGCGCGGGCCGGCGATGCCGCCTTCCTTGGTGACGTGGCCGACCAGGAACACCGAAGTGGCGGTTTCCTTGGCGAAGCGCGTGAGCTTGGCCGCCGACTCGCGCACCTGGCTCACCGAGCCGGGCGCGGCGGTGAGCAGTTCGGTCCAGATGGTCTGGATCGAATCGATCACCAGCACCCGCGGGCGCATCGCCATCGCCTGCTCCAGGATCCGCTCGATGCAGGTTTCGGCCAGCGCCTGCAGCGGCTCCAGCGGCAGGCCCAGGCGCTGCGCGCGCGCGGCGACCTGCGCCAGCGACTCCTCGCCGGTGACGTAGACGCTGGACAGATGCGCGCCCAGGGTGCCCAGCATCTGCAGCAGCAGGGTCGATTTGCCGATCCCCGGATCGCCGCCGACCAGCACCACCGAGCCCTGCACCAGCCCGCCGCCGAGCACCCGGTCCAGCTCGCCGATGCCGGTCTGCGTGCGCGCCTCGGTGGTCAGCGCCACCGTGATCAACGGCGTGATGCGCGGCGCACCGGCCGCATGGCCGGCATAGCCGGAACGCTGCGCCCCCACCGACGCTTTCGCGCCCGGCGCCGGCGCCAGCACGATCTCGCTCAGCGTGTTCCACACCCCGCACTCGATGCACTGCCCCTGCCACTTGCTGTGCTCGGCGCCGCACTCGGTGCAGACATAGGCTGTCCTGGCTTTGGCCACGAGGGTTCCCGATCGAAAGGCTGATGATGACGGCGAGCTTAGCCTGCCGCCATCGCAAAGCGCGAGACGCGGCGGCGCAAAACGCCGTCAGCTTTCGTCCTCGACGAACAGCACGCGGCGGGTCATGCCGCAGGTGAGGTCGTAGGCGATGGTGCCGGCGTGGGCGGCGATGGTTTCCACCGGCAGCCCGGGACCCCACAGGGTGACGCGATCGCCCACTTTCGCCGCGGGCGCGCCGCGCAGGTCCAGCGTGATCAGGTCCATCGAGACCCGGCCGATCAGCGGCACGCGCCGGTCGCCGACCAGCACCGGCGTGCCGGCCGGCGCGCTGCGCGGGTAACCGTCGCCGTAGCCGACCGCGGCGACGCCGACGGCCATGTCTTCGGGACAAGTCCAGGTGCTGTTGTAGCCGATGTGCTCGCCGCGCCGCACGTGATTGATCGCGATCAGTTGCGTGCCCAGCGTCATCGCCGGGCGGAAACCGAAATCCGCCCCGCTCCTGCCATCGACCACCGACAGGCCGTACAGCAGGCCGCCGCTGCGCACCCATTCGCCGCGTGCGTCGGGCCAGCCGAGCACGGCCGCGGAGTTGGACAACGAGCGCGGCCCGCGCAGACCGCGCGTGGCTTCCACGAAGCGGGCGATCTGCGCGGCCGTCCGCTCGCCATCGAACACTTCGGATTCGGCGAAGTGGGTCAGCAGGCCGATCTCGGGATCGATGCCCGGCATCGCGCGCAGTTGCGCGTGCACCTCGGCGACGCGTTCGGGCGCGAAGCCCAGCCGATGCATGCCGCTGTCGACCTTCAGCCAGACGCGCAGGCGCCCGCGCGCAGGCGATGCGTGCGCCAGCCAGCGCAGCTGTGCGTCGTGATGGATCACCGCTTCCAGCCCCAGCCGCTGCATTTCGACGAGGTCGCTGGCGCCGTCCGGGCCGGACAACACCACGATGCGCTGGCTGTGGCCCGCGGCGCGCAGGCGCAGGCCATCACCCAGCGCGGCCACCGCGAACGCATCGGCCTCGCCGTCCAGTGCGCGCGCGACCCGCTCCAGCCCATGGCCGTAGGCGTCCGCCTTGACCACCGCCATCACTTTCGCGGGCGCGGCCAGCGCCTTGAGCCGCGCCAGATTGTGGCGCAAGGCGCCGAGGTGGATGGTGGCGACCGTGGTGCGGCTCATGGGGCCAGATGGCGGGAGACGGGGAACGGGGAACGGGGAACATGGCGCGCACGCGCGGCCGTGTGCCGCCCTGCCCTGAAGCAAACTTCATCAGGCGGGCAACGGTGCACCGGCGGATGCGGCCCGTTCCCCGCCTTCACTCGAAACTCCCCACGAACGAATCGGACGCGTAGTTCACGAACTTGGTGTAGTGGCCCAGGAAGGTCAGCTTGCACATGTCGGTGGGGCCGTTGCGCTGCTTGCCGATGATGATCTCGGCCAGCCCCTTGTCCTGCGAATCCTTGTTGTAGTACTCGTCGCGGTAGATGAACATGATCACGTCGGCGTCCTGCTCGATCGCGCCGGACTCGCGCAGATCCGACATCATCGGCCGCTTGTCGGCACGCTGTTCCAGCGAGCGGTTCAACTGCGACAAGGCCATCACCGGCACGTTCAGCTCCTTGGCAAGCCCTTTCAGTGAACGCGAAATTTCCGAAATTTCGGTGGCGCGATTCTCCGTATTGCCGGGCACCTGCATCAGCTGCAGGTAGTCGATCACGATCAGCCCCAGCCCGCCGTGCTCGCGATGCAGCCGGCGCGCCCGCGAGCGCAGCTCCACCGGCGACAGGCTGGGCGTGTCGTCGATGAAGATCTTCGCATCGGACAGCAGCGCGATCGCGTTGGAGACACGCGGCCAGTCCTCCTCTTCCAGCGTGCCGTTGCGCAGATGCTGCTGATGGATGCGGCCGACCGACGAGATCAGGCGGAACGCCAGCTGCGAGGAGGACATTTCCATCGAGAACACCACCACCGCCTTCCTGCCGCCCAGCGCAGCGGTCTCGGCGATGTTCAGCGCGAAGGCGGTCTTGCCCATTGAGGGGCGCGCCGCCACGATGACCAGGTCCGACGGCTGCAGGCCGGAGGTGAGCGCGTCCAGATCGGCGAATCCCGTGCTGACGCCGGTGAGCTGGCCGCGGTTCTCGTAGCGCTCGGTGAGCAGGCGGAAGGCATCCTTCACCGCCTCGCGCATGGAGACGGAATCCTTCTTGCCGCGCGCACCGGACTCGGCGATGTGGAATACGCGCTGCTCGGCGTTCTCCAGCACCTCCTGCATGCTTTTGCCTTCGGGCCGGTAGCCGTCCTCGGTGATCGAGGTGCCGGCATCGATCAGCTGCCGCAGCACGGACTTCTCGCGCACGATGTCGGCATACGCGCCGATATTCGCGGCGCTCGGCGTGCTGTTGGCCAGCTCGATCAGATAGCCGGCGCCGCCGACCATCTCGGCCAGGCCGTTGCTCTCGAACCAGTCGCCCAGGGTCACCGCGTCGCACGGCATGCCCTTGTTCGCCAGCTCGTTGATCGCGCGCCAGATCAGCCGATGATCCTTGCGGTAGAAATCCTGCTCGGCCAGCCGGTCGGCAACCCGGTCCAGCGCATCGGGTGCCAGCATCAGGCCGCCCAGCACCGCCTGTTCCGCATCGATGGAATGCGGCGGCACGCGCAATGCCTCGATGGCAGGGGACGAGGGTTTGCGTTCTGGCACAAAGGACATCGACTTGCCTCGGGGGGAGCAACTGCCTCACGAAAAACGCGGCGCATTCCGACACCTGACGGATCGCGGCACCGACGCTCATCATACGCGGCACCATCTCACCCGCCGAGACAACAACCCTGTGGATAAGCTGTGTTTTGTTGTGGATATGAAGTGGGCGTGAGGGGGGCGCAGAGGCGTGGGAAGCGGGTGGGAGCGGTCCCACTTCCAAAAACGGACGGGCGCCCTGAGGCGCCCGTCCATGTACAGCTTCGTGCGATGTGCGACCGTCAGTCGCTGACCACGACCACCTTGACGGTGGTGTGCACGTCGGCGTGCAGGTGAATCGCCACCTCGAACTCGCCGGTGTGGCGCAGCGGGCCTTCGCCCAGAATCACCTCGCCCTTGTGGACCGTATGGCCGGCGGCCAGCAGGGCCTCGGCGATGTCGCGCGGGCCGACCGATCCGAACAGCTTGCCTTCGGCGCCGGCATGCGCGGCGATGGTCACCGACACGCCGTCGAGCTTGGCCTTGCGGTCTTCGGCATCGGCCAGCAGGGCGTTGGCTTTCGATTCGTATTCGGCACGGCGCTGCTCGAATGCAGCCAGATTGGCGGCATTGACGCGCACGGCCTTGCCCTGCGGCAGCAGGTAGTTGCGGCCGTAACCCGGCTTCACGACGACCTTGTCGCCGAGCGTGCCGAGGTTGCGGACTTTCTGCAGAAGAATGAGTTCCATGATGATTCCTGTTCGTTAGCGCCGGTGTGGCCCGACGCAGCCGTGGACGGCTGTCCGAATTTCGTGCTCCCTCTCCCCGGAGGAGAGGGATTTGTTGTCACACGTCGTGGTTGTCGGTGTACGGCAGCAGCGAGAGAAAGCGTGCGCGCTTGATCGCGGTGGCCAGCTGACGCTGATAACGCGCCTTGGTACCGGTGATGCGGCTGGGCACGATCTTGCCGTTCTCGCTGACATACTGGCGCAGCGTGTTGAGATCCTTGTAGTCGATCTCCTTCACTTCTTCGGCAGTGAAGCGGCAGAATTTGCGGCGGCGGAAAAATTTGGACATGGTCTTGAGTTCCTGTCAGTCGTCGCTGTCGCGATCGTTGTCGTCACGCCCACGCGGGCGGCCCTCGCCTTCGCCGTCGCTGTCGTCGTCACGGCGGCGCGTGCTCTTGGCATCATCCTTTTCCTTGCTCTTCAGGATGAAGGACGGCTCGGTGTCGGCTTCGTCGCGACGCACCACCAGGTGGCGCAGCACGGCATCGTTGAAGCGGAAACCCGACTCCAGCTCGTTCAACGCGTTCTGGCTCACTTCGATGTTGAGCATGACGTAGTGGGCCTTGGCCAGGTTCACGATCGGATAGGCCAGCTGGCGACGGCCCCAGTCTTCCAGGCGGTGGATCTTGCCGCCGTCGGTCTCGATCAGCGCCTTGTAGCGCTCGATCATCGCGGGAACCTGCTCGCTCTGGTCAGGGTGGACCAGAAACACGACTTCGTAATGACGCAGCGTCATCTCGGGTTGACTCCTTGTGGATGCGGCCAATCGGCCTGGCAGCCTCCCGCTGGCGCGGTGAGGCAAGTATCCGTCCATCGCCGATCGGGCGCGGACAGAAGCGGAATTGTACGACACCCGCGAAGAGTACCGCAAGTCATTGAATTGACGGGCGACGCCAGGCGCGATCAGCTGACGGTGAAGCTCTCGCCGCAACCACATTCGCCGGTGGCGTTCGGGTTGTGGAACACGAAGCTGGCATTGAGCCCCTGCCGCTGGAAATCGATCACGGTACCCTCGACCATGGCCCGGATCTTGTCGTTGACGATCAACGGCAGGCCATCGACCTCGAGCAGCCGCTCGTCCTCCCCGATCGCCTCGGCCAGATCCACCACATAGGCGAAACCGGAACAGCCGGTGCGCTTGACGCCAAAACGCACGCCCGCCGCAGCCGGTGCCGCCGCCAGGAAATGGCGCATGCGCTCTCGGGCGGCGGGGGTGATGGTAATGGTCATGACAGGGATCCAGCCTCGCTGCTCACGTGATTGCCGTGCTCGTGATTGCCGCACGCAGCCCGGAAAGTCGCGGCCCGGGCAACGGCTACATTATCATGCATGTTCGGCCTTGCACGCCGCTGCGCGCCGGCGCCGTTCACTTCCCACTTACCGAATATGCGGTTTTCATCAGGAGTTTCCATTCATGGCATTGGTCAGCCCGACGGCATGCAGCCCGACTTTATGCAGCGTAAAGCAGGCGCTTTCCGGCACGCTCGAAGCCGGCAGCACGGTCACCGTGCGAGGCTGGGTGCGCACCCGGCGCGACTCCAAGGCCGGCCTGTCGTTCGTCAACGTCACCGACGGTTCCTGCTTCGACCCGATCCAGGCGGTGGTGCCGGCCACGCTGGGCAATTACGAGAGCGAGGTGAAGCACCTCACCGCCGGCGCCGGCGTGATCGTCAGCGGCACCCTGGTGCCATCGCAGGGCAAGGGCCAGCGTTTCGAGCTGCAGGCCGATGAGGTCGTCGTCACCGGCTTCGTCGACGACCCGGAAACCTATCCGATCCAGCCGAAGCAGCACTCGATGGAGTTCCTGCGCGAGGTTGCCCACCTGCGCCCGCGCACCAACCTGTTCGGTGCGATCACCCGCGTGCGCCACACGATGATGACGGCGATCCACCGCCACCTCACCGAACAGGGCTTCTTCTGGATCAACACCCCGATCATCACCACCTCCGACGCCGAAGGCGCCGGCGACATGTTCCGCCTGTCCACGCTGGACCTGGCCAACCTGCCGCGCACGCCCGACGGCAAGATCGACTTCCGCCAGGATTTCTTCGGCCGCGAGGCGTTTCTCACCGTGTCCGGCCAGCTCAACGTCGAGGCGTACTGCCTGGCGATGAGCAAGGTCTACACCTTCGGCCCGACCTTCCGTGCCGAGAACTCCAACACGCCGCGCCATCTGGCCGAGTTCTGGATGGTCGAGCCGGAAATCGCCTTCGCCGACCTGGCCGCCGACGCCGACTGCGCCGAGGGCTTCCTCAAGGCGATCTTCAAGTCCGTGCTGGACGAGCGCCCGGACGACATGGCGTTCTTCGCCGAGCGCGTGCAGAGCGACGCGGTCAGCCGCATCGAGGCCTTCATCGCCAAGCCGTTCGAGCGCATCGACTACACCGAGGCGGTGGAGATCCTCAGGAAATCCGGGCAGAAGTTCGACTATCCCGTGGCCTGGGGCATCGACCTGCAGACCGAACACGAACGCTACCTGGCCGAGAAACATATCGGCCGCCCGGTGGTCGTAATGAACTACCCCGAGGCAATCAAGGCGTTCTACATGCGGCTCAACGACGACGAGAAAACCGTGGCGGCGATGGACGTGCTGGCGCCGGGCATCGGCGAGATCATCGGCGGCTCGCAGCGCGAGGAACGGCTGGACTATCTCGACCGCCGCATGCTCCAGTTCGGCCTCGATCCCGCCGCCTACGGCTGGTACCGCGACCTGCGCCGCTACGGCACGGTGCCGCACGCCGGCTTCGGCCTGGGTTTCGAGCGACTGCTGGTCTACGTTTGCGGCCTGTCCAACATCCGCGATGCGATCCCCTATCCCCGTGCCGCAGGAACGGCCGAATTCTGAGTATCGTCCCCGCAATGTCGAGCCGATTCGCCACCATCGCCGGAGCACTGGTCCTGACGGTCCTGCTGGGCGGATGCCACAGCGTGAAAGTGCTGATCCCGCCCAACCTGCGGCCGCCGTCGGAAGACAGCGGCGACGCACTCAAACTTGCCCGTGAACAACTGCAGCAGGCCACGCCCTGCTGCAGCAGCTTCGCCGATTTTTCCTATCAGACCATGCTGCCGTGGCAACCGAGGAAATTCACGCTCGGCAGCGGCAGCATGGTGGCCAACATGAGCGGCACCCACAGCTATTTCCTCGCGTTCCGCCTGCCGGCCAACCTGAAGCTGCCTTACCGCGTGGCGCTGAAATCGGAATTGAACGGCCGCTGGCTGCATTCCAGCTACCTGTTCGCACCCACCATCGTGCTGCTGGACGGGGGGTTCCAGCCGATCCGCTCCGCCGACGTCACACTGTGCGAACACATGGGCTGGAGCGACGAGACCACCGGCGCGTTCGGCAGCTTCACCATCGACAGCAAGCAGGCCCGCTACCTGCTGGTCTACAGCTCCGCCGCGCAGCAAACGGGCAAGACCTACTGGGAGCAATCGCCCGCCGCGTTTTCCACCAATGCCTCGCTCGACATGAACCCCACCGGCAATTTCAGCATTGCGCATGGTCCCAACGGCATCCTGTGGATAGGCTTGATGGACAAGACGTATGCCAATGCGGTGGACAACGCCATCTGCCGGAAGGCCACGCAGGGTGATGGCGTGATCAATACGCTGCGCTCCACGCTGCCATGGAGCGGAGACGGCAACAAAGACAACCGCAGCCACCCCAAATGATCATCCTGTATCTCGGCCTCTTGCTCGGCGGCGTCGGTTTGTTCGTGCTGTCCTTTGTGGCCCAGTTCCGCCTCGCCGCCCTGCTGCGCCAGCGCCATCCGCAGCAATGGCGGATCATTGCCGAGCCGGAGCACGGCAGGGCATCGGCATGGCGCACCTGGATCCGCCTGCAGCATGCACTGCGCTCACCGGCATTGCCGGCCATGGGCGACACCATCCTCGACGGCTGGCGGCGTCTGTGGCTTTACAGCCCGTGGCTGGGCTGGTTGTGCTGGCTGGCTGCGCTGGCGATGCGCATGCTGCTGCGTTGAAACCGGACGGAGAGCGGACATGCAACTGGATCTGGGTGGAAGGCACGCGCTGGTCTGCGGCGCATCGCAAGGCATCGGCCGCGCCAGCGCGATCGAACTGGCGCTGCTCGGCGCCAATGTCACCGTACTGGCGCGACGCAGCGAGGTGCTGGCCGCGCTCGTGCAGGCGCTGCCACGCACCCACGACGCGCAGAAGCACGGCTTCGTCGTCGCCGACGCCGGCGACACCGACGCACTGCGCGTGCACGCCGACCGCCTGATTGCCGGCGGCCCGGTGCACATCCTGATCAACAACAGTGGCGGGCCACCGCCGGGCACGGTCGCCGCTGCGACGCCGGCGGAGTTTCTCGACGCCTTCCGCCAGCACCTGCTGGCCAACCATGTGCTGGCGCAGGCGGTCATCCCCGGCATGAAGGCGGCCGGCTGGGGGCGCATCGTCAACATCATTTCCACTTCGGTGAAGGAACCGATCCCCGGCATCGGCGTCTCCAACACCACCCGCGGCGCCGTGGCCAGCTGGGCCAAGACGCTGGCCACGGAACTGGCGCCGTTCGGCATCACCGTCAACAACGTGCTGCCCGGCTCCACCCATACGCCGCGCATCGAACAGATCATCGCCGCGCGCGCACGGAAATCCGGCAGCAGCGAGCAGGACGTGCAACAGGCGATGACCGCCGAAATCCCGCTCGGCCGTTTCGCCGACCCCGCCGAAACCGCCGCCGCCGTGGCGTTCCTGGCCTCGCCGGCAGCGGGCTACATCACCGGCGTCAGCCTGCCGGTCGATGGCGGGCGCATGCACTCGCTGTAATCGCCGCCAGCACACGTCCAGCGCGACCAAGCATCGGCGTTCGGTCCGTCGTCCCGACAGACGGCCAGTCTGCCTTCGCCGACGGCCCTGTGGTCTGCGGACAGACAGGACGGGTGACGACGGTGATACTTGATCAGTGTTGCCTTAAGCTTGCGGGAATGCCGAACCAGCGCCTTGCCAATCTGATCGACGGTCGCCTGCAGGCACCCATCCGCGGCGCATGGCTGGATGTGCACGAGCCGGCCACCGGCGCCGTGTTCGCGCACTGCCCCGATTCCGGCGCGGCCGATGTCGAGGCGGCCGTCGCCGCCGCCGGCCGCGCCGCCGCCGGCTGGGCCAGTACGCCGGTCGAGGAGCGCGCACGAGCGCTGTCACGGCTGGCCGACATGATCGAATCGCGGCTCGAGGAATTCGCGTCGCTGGAATCGCGCGACAGCGGCAAGCCGGTGAGCCTGGCACGCAGGCTCGACATCCCGCGTGCGGTCAGCAACCTGCGCCATTTCGCGGCCGCGATCATGACCTGGGGCAGCGAATCGCACGCAATGGAAAGCGGCATCACCGGCAGCGGCGCGATCAACTACACGCTGCGCCAGCCGCTGGGCGTGGTCGGCTGCATCAGCCCCTGGAACCTGCCGCTGTATCTGTTCACCTGGAAGATCGCACCGGCGCTGGCCGCCGGCAATACGGTGGTGGCCAAACCCTCGGAAGTGACGCCCTGCACCGCCGCGCTGCTGGGCGAACTGAGCATCGCGGCGGGTTTCCCGCCCGGCGTGCTGAACATCGTGCACGGCCCCGGACCGACGGTTGGCCAGACGATCGTGGAACACCCTGCGGTGAAGGCGATCTCGTTCACCGGCAGCACCGCGACCGGAGCGCGGATCGCCAGTGCCGCCGCGCCGCAGTTCAAGAAAGTCTCGCTGGAGCTGGGCGGCAAGAACCCGGCGATCGTGTTCGCCGATGCCGACCTGGGCGACGCCAACATGGCTGCCATCGTGCGCTCGGGCTTCGCCAACCAGGGCGAGATCTGCCTGTGCGGCTCGCGGGTGCTGGTGCAGCGCTCGATCTACGCCGCGTTCCGCGAACGCTACCTGGCGCGGGTACGCGCGTTGCGGGTCGGCGACCCGAACGACATGGACAGCGATCTCGGCGCACTGGTATCCCGTGCGCATTGCGCCAAGGTACTGGGCTGCATCGAGCAGGCACGCAGCGATGGCGGCCTCGTGCTGTGCGGCGGCACGGCGCTCAGCCTGCCCGGCCGCTGCGCCGGGGGCTGGTTCGTCGCGCCCACGGTGATCGAGGGTCTGCCCTCGGCGGCGCCGACCAACCAGCAGGAAATCTTCGGCCCGGTGGTCAGCCTGATTCCGTTCGAGGACGAGGACGAGGCGCTGGCGATCGCCAACGACAGCCGCTATGGCCTGGCCGCCTCGCTGTGGACGCAGGATCTCTCGCGCGCCCACCGGCTCGCCGGCCGACTCGAATTCGGCATCGTCTGGATCAATTGCTGGCTGCTGCGCGATCTGCGCACGCCGTTCGGCGGCGCCCGGCAATCCGGACTCGGACGTGAAGGCGGCAACGAGGCGCTGCACTTTTTCACCGAAGCGAAAAACATCTGCATTCGTTACTGACGACAACCCACCGATGGAAACCACGCCTTGACCAATCCCCTGCAAAATCTGCTCGACGGCAATCGCCGCTGGTCCGCCGCGATGCATGCGGAAAACCCGCATTTCTTCGAGCAGTTGGCGAAACAGCAGTCGCCGAAATACCTGTGGATCGGCTGTTCGGACTCGCGCGTGCCGGCAACCCAGATCGTCGACCTGCCGCCCGGCGAGATCTTCGTGCAGCGCAACGTGGCCAACGTGGTCGCACACAGCGACCTCAACTGCCTCAGCACGATCCAGTTCGCGGTGGACGTCCTCAAGGTCGAACACATCATCATCGTCGGTCATTACGGCTGCGGCGGCGTCCAGGCAGTCCTCGACGAGCGCCGGCTGGGGCTGGTCGACAACTGGCTGCGGCATGTCGGCGACGTGGCGGAAAAACATTCCGCGGTGCTCGCCGGGCTGGACCCGATGTCGCTGCGCAATGCCCGGCTGTGCGAACTCAACGCGATCGAGCAGGCGACCAATGTCTGCCGCACCACGATGGTGATGGATGCCTGGGAGCGCGGCCAGCAGCTGTCGGTGCACGCATGGTGCTACAGCCTGGACAATGGCCGCATGCGCGACCTGGCCATGCACGTCGACTCGCGCAGCGCGCTGCAGCCGGCCTACGAGCAGTCGCTGCAGCGACTGCTGAAGATGCCGCTGACGCAACCATGAGCGGCATCATCCGCACCCATGCGGCACCCGCCCCGGTCGGAGCCTATCCGCACGCACGCCGGGTGGGCGACCTGCTGTTCCTGTCCGGCGTGGGGCCGCGCCAGCCGGGCAGCAATGCGATCCCCGGCAACGTGCACGCCGACGACGGCCGGCTGACCGGTTACGACATCGAGGCACAGTGCCGGCAGGTATTCGCCAACGTGCGCGCCATCCTGGAAGCCAGCGGCGCGGCATGGAACGATCTGGTCGATGTCACCGTCTACCTGACCGACCTGCCGCGTGATTTTGCGGTGTACAACCGGCTCTATGCGGAATACTTCGCCGGTGTCGACGCCTGCCGCACCACCGTGGGCATCAGCGCACTGCCGACGCCGATCGCGATCGAACTGAAATGTGTGGCGGCACTCCCGGCCCGCGCACGGCGGTGAAGTGCCGACGCGCCGGGCGAGTTCCGCGTTTCGCCCATGAAAACCTCCGCCGGGTGTTCCGGCGGGGGTCCGTTTCACGGCGACCGGCCCGGCTGTCAGCCAGCCGTGGAACCGGCGGCCGGCGCACTGGCCTTCTTCGCGGCTGCCTTGTGATGGCGAGCCATACGGTGGGTCTTGTGGTGGGTCCTGTGGTGAACCTTGTGATGAGTCATGTGTTTCATGGGTGCCGTCTTCGGCGCGGTATCCGCCGCCGGAGCGCTCTGCCCGGTCGCCGCCGCTGCCTGCGGAACGGCATCGGCCAGTGCGGAGCCGGAAAGCGCCACGCCCGCCGCGACCAGGAAAGCGACCGCAAGTTTACGCATCATCATGTTGAGCCTCGCATGATCAGGGTATCGCGAACCCGGCCGGAACCCGGCAACTCGGGTGGCACGACAAGCCAACCATTACAGCGCGAACAGGATACCCCGGCTGAACGACGTCCCGACTCCCAGTGCAGCGGGCTTGCACGATCCCGACTTTGATCAGCGGCGCGATGAAGGCTGCAACAACTTGCGATCAGTCAAGGCATATCTGCAGCATGCGCCCGATACATTCGCGCACCGGCAGCGCCCGCGCTTCGTCGTACTCGAAACTCGCTTCGTCCATGTAGCTGACCTGCGCCAGCTCCAGTTGCACCGCCTGCACGGCAGCGCCGGGATCGCCGTAGTGACGCGTGATGTAACCGCCCCTGAAGCGGCCATTGACAACGAAACTGAAACGCGACTGGGACTCCAGACAGGCCTGCAGGCGTGCCTGCAGAGCCGCGCTGCAACTCGTCCCGCTTGCCGTGCCGAGGTTGAAATCCGGCAATCGCCCCTCGAACAGCATCGGCACCCGGCTGCGGATGGAATGGCCGTCCCACAACACCACCCGGCCATGCTCGGCGCGCAGTCGCGCAAGTTCCTGCGCCAAAGCCTGGTGATAGGGCTGCCAGAACGCGTTTATCCGCCGTTGAACTTCGGCGCCATCCAACGACTCGCCATCCCGATACAACGGCTCGCCGTCGAAGCCGATCGTCGGTACCAGACCCGTCCCGCGTTGCCCGGGATACAGCGCGTGATCATCGGCAGGCCGGTTCAGGTCGACCACGTAGCGCGACGCCAGCGGCTTGATCAGGCTGGCACCCAGCGCATGCGCCAACGGCTCGTACAGCCGCCCCACATGCCAGTCGGTATCCGGCGAACGCCGCGCCGCCGGGTGCATCCGCGCGGCGATGTCCGCAGGGATGAAACTGCCGTCGTGCGGCAGGCTGATCAACAACGGCACACGGCCGCGCTGCAAGGTGAAGTTGGCCATGCCGGGCATTGTAGGGCACCTCGAAAATTTCGAGGTGCCTGCCGGCCATGGATGGCCCGCCGCCGCAGGCACGCAGGTGCTTATCTGCGCGGACGCGTCTCGCCGGTCGCCGACATGCTCACCCCGGGCATGCCGTGCGCCGTGGCCGGCGGCAGGTTCGAAGCGCCATGCCCATCATTCCCGGCCTGGCCCGCGGCGCCGCGTGACTGGGCGTGACGGTGCGTGCCGCAGTTGCCGTGCGAACTGCCGCAACCGGGCGTGCCCTGGCTCGGGCATGTACACGCCGGCGCCAGCCTTGAGCAGGTACAGTGTGCGCAGGCCAGGCCGATCACGCCAACGCCGAGGATCAGTACATCGCTGCGTGGGGCATCCATCGGAAAGCATACGCGAGGTGATCCATGCCCATCGGCATTCCGGAACCGTCGCACCGCGGTTTTTTCGCGGGTCCGCCGCCTTCGCGCCGTTCGTGGATCAGCAGCATGCCGCTGCTGATGGCGCTTGCCGTGGCCGGTTCCGGTGCACTGACGGCACCGGCCGCAGTCGCCCAGTCGTTCAGCCCCGCCGTGACCGCGATGTTCCATGCGCTGCATCGGCAGCCCAACGATCTGGCCCGCTACGTCTACCTGCGCGGCCTGCTGCCGCAGCTGTCGGCCTCCGACCGGGCGATCGCCCTGCAGATGCTGGCTTCGAGCGAGGACGAGCTTGGCCTTTACAACGAGGCGATCCGCGATTTTCCGCTCGAGAGCCGCGTGCCGGCGGATGTCGTGCTGCCCGGACCCGATGAGTGGCAGTCCGCCGCCGCGGTCGACGTCATCGCGAAACTCGCCGCCAGCCGGCGCATCGTGATGATCAACGAGGCGCACCACGACGCCCACACGCGTCAGCTCACGCTGGCCCTGCTGCCCCGGCTGCGCAAGCTCGGGTTCGACTACTTTGCCGCCGAGGCGCTGCTCGACACGGATCCGGCCCTGATGCGACGCGGCTACCCGACCGAGGCCAGCGGGACCATCTATCTGCACGAGCCCACCTACGGCAGGATCGTGCGCGAAGCGATCAAACTGGGCTTCAAGATCGTGCCGTACGACGTGGCGTCCGACGCGGCACAACAGCGCGAAACGGGACAGGCCGACAATCTTTACCGACGAGTCTTTGCCGGCCATCCCGGTGCCCGCCTTTTCGTCCACGCCGGCTATGCGCACATCGACAAGGCGACAGGACGCCTGGGCACCGTCCGGCCCATGGCCATGCAGTTGCGGCGCTTGACCGGGTTCGAACCATTGTCGATCGATCAGACCCGGTTCCTCGAACAGCTCCCGGCCGCTGATGACGCCTACCGGAAACTGATCGGCGACTTTCACCCCAAGGTTCCCACCGTGCTGGTCAACCGCGCCAGCGGCAAGCCATGGAGCGACGACCCGGCACAGCACGACATCAGCGTGATCCTGCCTCCGGCCGCAGGCCGCGGCGCACTCGACAGCGGTGTCGTCCAGCCGCTGGCGATCGTGAGCGACACGGTGCGCACGCAACCGATGCTGGCACACTTCGTCAATACGCAGCGTCCCGTCTGGCTTGCCCGGCAGAGTGGGCGTTTTCCGGTCAGGATCAGCACGATGCTGTGCAGGGTCGTCATACCCTGCGTCGTCGACGCGCATGCCATCGGCGAGCCCGACGACGCCATCGCCGTCGACCGCTACACCTTCACGCACGGCGACAGCGCCAGCAAGCTGTATCTGGCGCCGGGACGCTATCGCCTGCGCGCCTGGGACGTCCACGGCAAGACCCTGTCCGAGCAGGTCATCGAAGTGCGCCCGCGATAGGCGGCGGCCGGCACGATCTCACGCCGGCCGGCGGCGCCTCACGCTGTCGCGCACATCCACGTCGAACAACAGCTCCAGCGTGTCGCTGTCGCCCTTCCCCGGCAATGCAAAGCGCAGGCCCTCGCGGGTGGGCAACCGTGCCGCATGCGCGCGCACGGCAGTGTCCGGCAAGTCGAGCCGCCAGGCATCGGCGCTCCCCTCCAGTGCCGCATCATCGCCTGTCGTCAGCCGCAATGCGCAACGTATCGCAAACACCGACGCGAACTGCGTGCGGACTTCGAGCATGCCGCCCGCCAGCAGGCTCGCCAGCTCGTCCTCGTCGATGCGAACGCGCAGCCTCTGGCCATCGATCTGCAATTTCACGGGCGTGTCTCCTGTCCGGGTCGGCCTGCCGCCATCGGGTAGCCGTACGGCGGCAGGCCGGGCTGCAGGCTGACGATCTCGACCTGCGTACCGGCAGCACAGTCGCCGGCGTTTTCGTCCAGCACCACCCATGCGTCGGCCTCGGCGAACGGCCGGATGCGGAACGGCTGCTGCAGGCTTTGCACGCTGGCCAGCAGGCGGCTGTCCGGCGCCTGCTGCAGCGTGGCGCGCAGAAAGTGGCGCAGGCCGGGCCGCGGGTGCTGCGCGGCATCGAGCACGGCGTGCCAGACCGGCTCGCGAGGCTGCCCGGCCATCGCACGCAGCGCGGGCACGACGAAGAAGCGCAGCCCGACGGCCACCGCCATCGGCGTGCCGGGCAGCGCCAGCACCAGCGGACCGGCGGCGAGACGCGCGCACAACAGCGGCCGTCCGGGACGCATCGCAACCTTGTGGAACAGGATCCGCGCGCCGAAACGCCGCAGGCAATCGGGCACGAAATCATGGCGCCCCATCGACACCGCGCCGGTACTGAGCACCAGCTCGGCGCCGGCGTCGAGCGCGCGTTGCAGCGCCTCGGCGAAGGTGCCGGCGCTGTCGTCGACGGTGTCGCAGGACAGCACCTGCGCGCCGGCGGCGGCGAGCTCAGCGGCGAGGTACGGGCCGTTGGAGTTGTAGATCTGTCCGGGCCGCAGCGGCCGGGCAGCATCGGCCTGCAGCTCCTTGCCGGTGCAGATGATCGCCACCCGCGGTCGGCGCGCCACCTCGATTCCGGCCAGGCCCAGCGCCGCCAGCAGCATCACCTGGGCGGCACCGATGGCGGTACCGGCAGGCAGCACGGCGGCACCGGGCGCGACATCGCTGGCGGCAAGGCGCACGTTCTGTCCGGCTGCCAGCGCATCGAGCAGGCGGATACGCGCCGGCATGCCGTCTGCCCGGGTTGCCAGCAGCTCGGTGCGCTCCACCGGAATCACCGCATCGAGGCCATCGGGCAGGCGTGCGCCGGTCATGATTTCCCAGGCGCCGCCGGAGCATGCGCGGGCGGCCTCGCCGGCAGCCTGCGAGCCATGCACCGCGTGCTCCGAGCCGGTGGACAGCGGCTCGCGGGCGGCCAGCGCATAGCCGTCCATCGCGGCATGATCGAACGAGGGCAGTGCGATCGGACTGCGGACGGCGCCGGCCAGCACGCGACCCGGCGCCTGCGCCAGCGGACAGGTTTCCGCCGGCAACGGGACGATCCCGGCGAGCAGGCGCTGCAAGGCTTCGGCATAGTCGATCATGGCCCGCGGCGAACCTTGGCGATGGCGCGTGCGCGCGAAGGTTGCAACGCCAGCACGCCGCCGCGCAGCGAATAGACGTCCCGCCTGCCCTGCCCCCGCAACTCGCGCGCGGCATGGGCGCTGCGCCGGCCGCTGGCGCAGACCAGCAGCAGTGGCCCGGGCGCCAGTTCGGCGGCGCAGACAGCGAGCTGCGCGGATGGCATCCGGCTGGACGGTGCATCCAGCGGCTGCGCGGCGACCTCGTCCGGTTCGCGCACGTCGACCAGCCGGAAACCGGCCGCGATGGCGTCGTCCAGGCAATCGAAGGCCACGTCCACCTCGCCGGCATCGCGTGCCTGCGCCAGCCCGCGTTGCGCCACCGCAGCGCAGCCGCCATGCCGCGCACAGCCGCGCGAGACCTCGATCGGCAGTCGCTGGACGCCGGGATCGAGCAGATCCACCAGCAGCAGCGCCGACCCTGCCGGGCGCGGCAGGTCGAGCAGGATCTTCAGCGCCTCGACGGCCTGCATGGTGCCGAGCACGCCCGGCACCGGACCGAGCACGCCAGACTCGACGCAGCTGCCGGCGACGCCGGGCGCCGGCTCATCCGGCCACAGGCAACGCAGGCAGGGCTCGCCGGATCTGGCGCTGACCACCTGCAACTGGCCCTCGTACTGGTACACGCTGGCCAGGATCAGCGGTGTGCCGGTGAGCACCGCCGCGTCGTTGCTGAGGTAGCGGCTGCGCATGTCGTCGGTGCATTCGACGACCAGGTCGTACTGCGCGAACACTTCGGCCACGTTGCCGGCATGCAGCGGCTGCGCCCGGACATGCACGGCAACCGCAGGGTTGAGTTGTGCGACGTGCCGGGCGGCGAGGTCGACCTTGCGCTGGCCGATGTCGCGGGCGGCGTAGATGGTCTGCCGATGCAGGTTGCTGGCGTCCAGCAGATCGCCATCGACGATGCCCAGCGTACCCACGCCGGCACCGGCCAGGTAGCTCAGCACCGGGCAACCGAGGCCACCGGCACCGATCACCAGCACGCGGGCGGCGGCGAGTTTCGCCTGACCGGCGTCGCCCACGTCGCGCAATCGCGTCTGGCGCGAGTAGTCGGGACTGAACGTGGGCGTGGGCGCGGCTGCGTCGTGACGATGCGCATGCCCGCGATGCGCGGCTGACGGCTCGTGCCCGTGCTCGCCTTCGTGGGCACGCCCGGTGTGCGAGCAGGCCACCCATGCGGTGTCGCCGTCGAGATAGTGTTCTTTCTTCCAGATCGGCAGGCGGTGCTTGATCTCGTCGATGATGTAGCGGCAGGCACGGAAGGCTTCGTCGCGATGCGCGCCGGACACGCCGATCCACACCGCCAGATCGCCGACCTCGAGCGCGCCGGTGCGATGCACGCAGCGCGCGGCCGGCACGCCGTAGCGCGCGATGGCTTCGGCGACGATGCGCTCGCCCTCGGCCTGCGCCAGTTCGGCGTAGGCCTCGTACTCCAGGCCGCTGACTTCGCGGCCCTCGTTGCTGTCGCGCACCCAGCCCTCGAAGCTGCAGAAGCCGCCGCTGCCGGGCTGCTGCAGGTCCGCGCGCAACTGCACGAGATCGACCGGTCCCGCACTGAGGCTGAAGCGGCTCATCCGCCGGCCACCGGCGGGATGAAAACCACGGTGTCGCCTTCGTGCAGCACCGTGTCCCAATCGCTGAACTGCGCGTTCACCGCCACCTTGAGCGCATCGCTAGCCAGCGAAAAGCCGTGGCGCGAACGCAGTTCGTCATACAGCTCGCGCAACGTGGTCGCAGCGGTACTCAGCTGCTCGCCGCCGGCACCTGCCTGTTCGCGCAGCTGTGCGTAGTACTGCAGGGTGACCGTGGTCATGACAGCGGCTCGATCTGGCGTTGCATCTGCTCGAATTCCTGCGGGGTGTTGATGTTGTCGAGGGCGTCGCCGGGTGCGGCCAGCAGCGTGGTGCGCGCCAGCATCAGCGCCTTGCGCGGACAGTAGTTGCCGGCCTCGACGCGCTGCCTGAGCAGCGCGTGGCTGGATGGTTCCCACAGCGCGCACAGCGGCTCGGGCAGGCCGTCGAAGCGGCTGCCGAAGGCGGTGGCGTCGCCGGCCGGATCGCGGGCATCGATCAGGCTGCGCAGCGTGCGTTCGTCCAGCAGCGGCAGGTCGCAGGCGACCACCAGCCAGGCCACCTCCGGGCAGGCCTGCTGCGCCGAGAGGATGCCGGCAGCGGGACCGATCGCATCGTAGCTGTCCACGATCTGCGGCAGGCCGGCACGCAGGGGATCCTGGCGCTGGTGGTCGCGCACCGACAGGAAGGCGCGTTCGGTCACCGCTTCGAGCAGGCGCCAGGCGCGCAGCAACTGCGGCTCGCCGGCATAGACGAGCTGCGCCTTGTCGCGCCGCATGCGCCGGCTGGCGCCGCCGGCAAGCAGCAGCCCGTAGATCGATGGCGCAATGCGCGGCACGGCGCGGCGCGGCGGCGTGTTTTTTTCGATGCTCATGACGGCGGACGGCTCGGAATGGCATCGAGATCGGCCGTGTCGACCGGCGCGATATCGATACCGGCGGTGCCGGCATCGCGGTGAACGGTACCCTCGGCTGTGTGATCGACGTCGTGCCTGCCGCCGCTCTTGCGCATGAGGCGGATCTCGCCGATCACGATGTCGTGCGACATCGCCTTGCACATGTCGTAGATGGTCAGCGCGGCGATGCCGGCACCGGTCAATGCCTCCATTTCCACGCCGGTGCTGCCGCGGCAGGACACGGTACAGTCGATCAGCGCGTCGTTGCCCTCCATCCGGATCGCGATGTCGCACTTGTCCAGGCTCAACGGATGGCACAGCGGGATCAGCTGCGCGGTGGCCTTGGCCCCCATCACGCCGGCGATGTGCGCCACCGCGAGCACCGCGCCCTTGGGCGTCACGTAGCCGGCGGCGCGCAGTTTCGCCGCGACCTCGGCGGGAAAGGTGACCCGCGCCCGCGCCTGCGCCGAGCGCCGGGTCGCCGGCTTGGCGCCGACGTCCACCATCCTGGGCTGGTCGGCGGCGTCGACGTGGGAGAGTCCGGGTTCGGTCGGCAAGGGTCTAGCCTCCTATGTAGTGCATTTCGATCTTGCGGCGGGAAACCTCGCGCCGCTGCACACGCTCCTCGCTGTAGCGGTCGGTACGGTGCAGCCAGACCTGGCGCAGGCGTTCGAGCAGCGCCTCGTCGCTGCTGCCGGCGCGCAGCGCAGTGCGCAGGTCGGTGCCCCGGACAGCGAACAGGCAGGTATAGAGCGTACCTTCGGAAGACAGCCGCGCGCGCGAACAGTTGCCGCAGAACGGTTCGCTGATCGAGGAGATCACCCCGATCTCGCCGGCGCCATCGAGGAACCGGTAGCGCGTGGCGACCTCGCCCGGGTATTTCGGCGGCAGCGCCTCCAGCGGCCAGCGCGCGTCGATGCCGGCGATCAGCTCGCGCGACGGCACCACCGCGCCGGGATTCCAGTCGTTGCGGTTGCCCACGTCCATGTACTCGATGAAGCGCAGCACGATGCCGCTGCCGCGGAAGCGCTCGACCAGCGCGCCGACGGTGTGTTCGTTGACGCCGCGCTGCACCACCGTGTTGAGCTTGATGCCGGCGGGAAAGCCCGCCGCACGCGCCGCGTCGATCCCCTCGAGCACCGGGCCGAGGTCGCCGCGACCGCCGCTCATGCGATGGAACAAGGCCGGGTCGAGCGTGTCCAGGCTGACCGTGACGCGATCGAGTCCGGCGTCGCGCAATGCGGCCGCCTGCCGCGCCAGCAGCACGCCGTTGCTGGTCATCGCCAGATCGGTGACGCCCTCGATGCGGCGCAGTCGCGCCACCAGCTCGGCCAGCCGCGGGCGCAGCAGCGGCTCGCCGCCGGTCAGCCGCAGCTTGCACACGCCCAGCGACACGGCCAGCCGGCACAGCCGCTCGATCTCCTCGAAGCTCAGCCGTTCGTCGTCGCGCAGGAACGCGAAGTGCTCGCCGTAGGCCGACTCGGGCATGCAGTACGGGCAGCGGAAATTGCAGCGATCCATCACCGAGATGCGCAGGTCGTGCAACGGCCGGCCATGGCGATCCCGTGGCGGCGCGTCCGCGGCAGGAAGGTTGATGACGGTGCGGGAGTCCATCGTGTCACCAGCGATGGAACGCCACCACGTCGCCGGCAGCTGCCGCCCGGCCCGGCGGCAGCTGCACGAAGCCATCCGTGCGCGGCAGGGAGGAAAAATCGCCCGAAGTGCGCACCGGCACGGGATGCGCCATCGCCCGGGCGGACGAATCGGATTGCACCCGCACCGGCACGAAACAGGTCAGGCCGGCGTGACTGTCGACCGCCGCGTCCAGGCAAACCTGTTCCGCTGGCGCGCGCCGTGCCCCGATCGCCGCCAGCAGCGCCGGCAGCACGTAGCGGATGCCGCAGACCAGCGCCGACACCGGGTTGCCGGGCAGCGCGAACACCGCCTGCTGCTGCGGCCCGATGCCGAACCACATCGGCTTGCCCGGCCGTTGCGCGATGCGGTGGAATACGCGGCGCACGCCGAGCGCGTCGAGGGCGGCAGGGACGTGATCGCGCTGGCCCATCGAGACGCCACCGGACAGGATCAGCACCTGGTGCGCGGCAAGCGAGGCGGCGAGCATGCCGGTGGTCGCCGCCAGATCGTCGGCCACCTGGCTCAGCGCCACACGATGGAAGCCGCGGCTGTGCAGGGCGGCGGCCAGCGCGCGATCGTTGGAGCGCCGGATCTGCCCTTCGCCGAGCGGCGCGGCAACGCCTACCAGCTCGTCGCCGGTGGCGATCACGGCGACCGACGGCAGCATGGCCACTTCCACCTCGGCGATGCCGTTGGCTGCCAGCACGGCCATCGCCGGCGCATCCAGGCGCATGCCGGCATCCAGCAGCGATGCGCCTGCCCTGCAATCGGCACCGCGTGGATGGATGAACTGACCGCGGACGGGCGTGCAACTGTCGGCCAGCACGCAGCGGTCGCCATCGCGATGCGTCTGCTCGACCGGTATCACGCAATCGCAGCCGTCCGGCAGCATGGCCCCGGTGGTCACCTCGAGACAGCCATCGTCGTCGGCCAGGGTCTGCGCCGCCATGCCGGCCAGCTGCACACCGGCCACACTGAAGCTGCGCGGCAGCGGCCGGCGCCAGCGCACGGCGACGCCGTCCATCATCACGCGATCGAAAGGCGGCTGGTCGCGCTCGGCATGCACGCACTGGCGCAGCACGCGGCCGCCCGCCTCGGCCAGCGCCACCGGCTCGCTGCCGAACGCCGGCATGTGCCGGGCGATCAGGTCTTCGGCTTCGGCGACACTGGTCAACTCACTCATCGATGCGACGATCCGGGCCGGGCATGACGCTTGCGCGCCGTTGACTGAAAGCATGGTGGCAGGCATGGCCTTTGACAACCGCGGCCATGGTCGCAGGCAGCCGCTCACCCGGCCAGCGCCACGGCTTTCACCTGTGCCCAGACCTCGCTGCCCGGGGCCAGCTCCAGCGCCTGCCACGAACGGCGCGTGATGCGCGCCAGCAATGCGCAGCCACCGGCATCGAGCCGGACCAGGCACTGCGAAGGATGCTCCGCCGCGGCCATCGCCACCACCCGCGCGCGGATCTGGTTGAGTGCGCTGCTGGCGTGCTGGCGCTCGCGGGTCAGCACCACGTCGCGGGCGCTGATGCGGCAGCGCAGCGTTCGCCCCACGGCATCGCCGCGGCGCGGCACGAACAGCGTGCCGCCGGCGAACGCCAGTTCGGTGAGGTGGTCATCGGCATCATGGCCGACCACGATGCCTTCGAGCACGGCGCCCACCGCTCCGGACAGCGCCGGCGGCAGATCCAGCCGGGTCAAGGTCGCCTGCAACGGCCCCTGCGCCACCACGCGGCCGGCATCGAGCAGCACCAGATGATCCGCCAGCCGGGCGACCTCGTCGATGGCATGGCTGACGTAGACCATCGGCACCGCCAGCGAGGCGTGCAGGGTTTCCAGACAACCCAGCAGTTCGTCCCGGGCCGCCGCATCGAGCGCCGACAGCGGCTCGTCGAACAGCAGCAGGGCGGGATCGGACGCCAGCGCACGCACGATCGCCACGCGCTGACGTTCGCCGCCGGACAGCGTGTCGACCCGCCGGGCCAGCAGCGGACGCACGCCGAACTGGTCGACCAGCCCCTCGCGGTCCAGGTGCGCCGGCCGCCCGGCGCGCCGGTAGCCGTAGTCGAGGTTGCCGGCCACCGAGCGGTGCGCGAACAGGCTCGCTTCCTGGAAGACATAGCCGAGCCGGCGCCGATGCGGCGGCACGAAGATGCCGCGCGCACTGTCCTGCCACAGCTCGCCGCCGAAACGCACCGTGCCCTTGCCGTCGCGCTCCAGCCCGGCGATCGCGCGCAGGCAGCTGGTCTTGCCGGCGCCGGACGGACCGAACAAGGCGGTGATCCCGCGCGGCGGCAGCGCGATGTCGATATCCAGCGTCAACGTGCCGCGGCGCCACTCCAGCCTGGCGTCGAGTCCGCCCGATTCAGTCATGCCGGCGCCTCCGTGGGCGCAGCAGCGACATCGCCAGCAGCGCGCTGAACGAGAACACCAGCAGGCACAGCGACAGCATGTGCGCCTCGTGGTACTGGCCGGCTTCGACGTGATCGTAGATGCGCAGCGACAGCACGCGCGTCCGGCCCGGGATGTTGCCGCCGATCATCAGCACCACGCCGAACTCGCCGACGGTGTGCGCGAAACCCAGCACCGCCGAGGTCACGAAGCCCGGCATGGCCTGCGGCAGCGCCACCGAGAGAAAGCGGTCGAGCGGGCCGGCACGCAGGCAGGCGGCCGCTTCCAGTGGCCGCACGCCGATCGACTCGAAGGCGTTGTGCAGCGGCTGCACCACGAACGGCAGCGAATACAGCATCGATGCCACCACCAGCCCGGCAAAAGTGAATGGCAGCGCGGACAACCCCAATGCAGCCATCAACCGGCCCAGCACACTGTGCGGCCCCAGCAGCAGCAGCAGGTAGAAGCCCAGTACGGTGGGCGGCAGCACCAGCGGCAGCGCCACCACCGTGGCCACCGGCCGCTGCCAGCGCGAACGGGTGCGCGCCATCCACCATGCCAGCGGCGTACCCAGCAGCAGCAGCAGCGCGGTCACCGTCGCGGCCAGTCGCAAGGTCAGCCAGAGCGCCTGCAGATCCTGTGGCGACAGCAACGGCATCGGGTTCAGTCAGCCTCCTGCTGCATCAGGCAGATGGAAACCGTAGCGCATCAGGATGCCGCGCGCCTGCGCACCCTGCATGTACTGCGCGAAATCCCGCGCCAGCGGGTTGCCGGCACCGCGCCGGGTCAACACGAAACTTTGCCGCAGCGCAGAGTACGCCGCAGCCGGCACCGCGACGTAGCTGCCCCCGGCCATCGCCGGATCCCGCATCGACGACTGCGCGACGATGCCGACCCCGGCGTTGCCGCTTTGCGCGAACTGGGCGGTCTGCGCGATGTTCTCGCCGTAGACCAGCCGCGGCTGCAGCTGCTCCCAGATCCCGGCGGCACGCAGCGCCTGCTCGGCCCGCTTGCCGTACGGTGCGTGCTGCGGATTGGCGATCGCGATGCGGCCGAAGCGCGGCTGGAGCAGGTCGCCGAGCTGCACCCGGCGCATGTCGATGCTGGCGCTCCACAGCACGATGCTGCCCAGCGCATAGGGCACGGGCTGTCCGCCGGCCTGGCCGTGCGCGACCAGTTGCTGCGGGTAACTGCTGTCGGCGGAGAAAAACAGCTCGAACGGCGCGCCCTGCTCGATCTGCGCCAGCAGCTTGCCGGAGGAACCGTAGACCACATCGATGGCATCGCCGGGATGCCCATGCCGGTAGGAGGCGACGATGGCATCCATCGCGAAACGCAGGTCCGCGGCGGCGGCGATCGTGATGTGGCGACCGTTTCCCGCCTGCGCGGGCAGCGGCGCGATCAGCACGCCCAGGGCCATCAGGCAACGGAAAACCATGCGCATCGTGTGTTCCCAACCTGTGCGTTGCAGTGCGCTGCATCAAAGAAAATCGGCGTCCGCTCATGATGGCATCCAGGCCCGGCGAGCGCACGCGATGCGCCGATGCATACGACTTTGGTCGAGTGGTATCGATTTCCGACAGCCATTAAATGTAACGGCGATGTCCGGCGCCGGGGCCGGATGAACCAGGGGTAACAGTTTATGGCTGAGATATCGGGGACCATGGCTTCACAGACGGCGGCACGAGGCACGCCGGGATTCTTCGCCAGGGAACGTACCATCGCCAGCCCGCGCTTCAACCGCTGGCTGGTGCCACCTGCGGCATTGGCGATCCACCTGTCGATCGGCATGGCCTACGGGTTTTCGGTGTTCTGGCTGCCGATGAGCAAGCTGTTGAACAATACCGACCCGCTGGTCTGCGCCAAGCTGAGTTTCTTCGCGGCATTGACCAGCACCAGCTGCAACTGGACGGTGCCGCAGGTCACCCACATCTTCGAGACCTTCATCGCCATGCTGGGCATTTCCGCCTTCATCTGGGGCGGCTGGCTGGAGCATGCGGGCCCGCGCAAGGCAGGCTTCATCGCCGCACTGAGCTGGGGCGGTGGCCTGGTGCTCGGCGGCATCGGCGTGATGGTGCACCAGTTGTGGCTGCTCTATCTGGGTGCCGGCTTCCTCGGCGGCATCGGTCAGGGCCTGGGCTATATCTCGCCGGTGTCGTCGCTGATCAAGTGGTTCCCCGACCGTCGCGGCATGGCCACCGGATTCGCCATCATGGGTTACGGCGGCGGCGCGATGATCGGAGCCCCGCTGGCGGTGGCGCTGATGAAGCATTTCTCCGCTCCGGGAGTGCAGGGCGTGGCGCCGACGCTGATGGTGATGGGCGCGATCTATATCGTGGTGATGTCGGCCGGCGCCTTCGGCTTCCGCGTGCCGCCCAACGGCTGGCATCCGACCGGCTGGACGCCGCCGCAAGACAGCCACGCCAACGAGATGATCACCCATCGCCACGTGCATGTGGAGAGATCCTGGAAGACCCCGCAGTTCTGGCTGATCTGGGGCGTGCTGTTCCTCAACGTGACGGCCGGCATCGCGGTGATCTCGATGGCCAGCCCGATGCTGCAGGATGTATTCGGCGGCAAGCTGGTGGGGGTGACGGAGGCGGCCGCGGCGCTCACCGCCGCGCAGAAGGCCGCGATAGTGGCCGCCGCCGCGGGACTGGTCGGCCTGATCAGCCTGTTCAACAGCCTCGGGCGCATCTTCTGGGCCTCGCTGTCGGACATGCTCGGGCGCAAGAACACCTACTACACGTTCTTCGTGCTGGGCATCATCGTGTACAGCCTGCTGCCCACCTGGGGCCATCTCGGACTCGCGTCGATGTTCGTGGTGTCGATCTGCATCATCCTGAGCATGTATGGCGGCGGCTTCTCGACGGTGCCCGCCTATCTGGCCGACATCTTCGGCACGCAGATGGTCGGCGCCATCCACGGCAAGCTGCTCACCGCCTGGTCGGCCGCCGGCGTGGTGGGTCCGTTCGTGATCGCCGCCATCCGCCAGGCCCAGCTCGACGCCGGCGTGGCGAAGAACCTAGTGTACGACCGCACGCTCTACCTGATGGCGTTTCTGCTGCTGTGCGGCCTGATCTGCAATGCGCTGGTGAAACCGGTCAAGCCGTCTCACTTCATGAGCGACGAGGAACTGGCCCACGAACGTTCGCTGCAGCACGACGATCGCGTCTTCGCCAGCGCCGAGACGGCGGCACGCGGCGCCTTCGGCATCACGGGCATTTTGGCCTGGCTGGCCGTGGGTGTACCTTTCCTCATCGGCCTGTATATCGCAATCGCCAAGGCCGCCGCGCTGTTCTGAAAGGCACAACATGAAACGTGCTGCCAATGCCGCGTCGCTGCCGGACATTCCGGAGAATGTCCGCGCAGCGGTACTGAAGGTCACCGCCGGGCTGAAGGACCAGCCCGGCGCCCTGCTTCCGGTGCTGCACGGTGTGCAGGAGGCGCTGGGGCACATTCCGGAATCGTGTGTGCCGCTGATCGCCCGCGAGATGAACCTGTCCCGGGCCGACGTGCATGGCGTGATCAGCTTCTATCACTATTTCCGCAGCAAGCCGGCCGGGCGCCGCGTGATCTACCTGTGCCGGGCCGAATCGTGCCAGGCGATGGGCGCCGGTGCGCTGGAAAAGCACGTCAAGCAGCGGCTGGGCGTGGACTTTCACGGGACCACCGCCGACGGCGCGTTCACGCTGGAGCCGGTCTATTGCCTGGGCAACTGCGCGTGCTCGCCGGCGATGATGGTCGATGACGAGCTGAAGGGCCGGCTGACCCCCGCGGGGTTCGATGCGTGGCTGGCCGCGGAGAAGACATGAGCATCACGGTTTACGTCCCGCGCGATGCCGGTGCGTTGTCGCTGGGCGCCGAAGCGGTGGCCACGGCCATCGCCGGGGAAGCACGGCAGCGCAATGTCGACGTGCGCATCGTGCGCAACGGTTCGCGCGGCCTGTATTGGCTGGAACCCCTGGTGGAGGTCGGCACGGCCGACGGTCGCGTCGCTTATGGGCCGGTGCAGGCCGGTGATGTCGCCGCCCTGTTCGACGCGGATTTCCTGCATGCCGGCACTCACCCGCTGGCATGGGGGCCGACCGAAGACATCCCGTGGTTGAAGAGCCAGCAACGGCTGACCTTCGCCCGGGTCGGCATCGTCGATCCGCGCAGCCTGGACGACTACCGCGCGCATGGCGGCTACCGCGGGCTGGAGGCGGCGCTGCGCCTGGGCGGTGCCGACATCGTGCAGGCAGTCACCGACTCGGGCCTGCGCGGCCGCGGCGGTGCGGCATTTCCGGCCGGCATCAAGTGGAAGACCTGCCTGGACGCGCCGGCCGACCAGAAGTACATCGTCTGCAACGCCGACGAGGGCGACTCGGGTACCTATGCCGATCGCATGATCATGGAAGGCGATCCGTTCGCGCTGATCGAGGGCATGACCATCGCCGGCCTGGCCGTGGGCGCAAGCCGCGGCTATATCTATCTGCGCTGCGAATACCCGCATGCGCGGCACGCGCTGGAGGCCGCGATCGCCAGCGCCGAGGCGGACGGCTGTCTCGGTGACGACGTGCGCGGCAGCGGCAGGCCGTTCCGGCTGGAAGTGCGCATGGCCGCCGGCGCCTACATCTGCGGCGAGGAAACCTCGCTGCTGGAGTCGCTGGAGGGCAAACGCGGGCAGGTCCGCTTCAAGCCGCCGCTGCCGGCGATCGAGGGCCTGTTCGGCAAGCCCACGGTGATCAACAACGTGGTCACGCTGGCTTCGGTGCCGATCATCCTGGACAAGGGCGCGGCGTACTACCGCGACTACGGCATCGGCCGCTCGCGCGGCACCCTGCCGCTGCAGCTGGCCGGCAACCTGAAACGGCCGGGCCTGGTCGAACGCGCGTTCGGCCTGACCCTGCGCGAGCTGATCGAGGACTACGGCGGCGGCACTGCCAGCGGTCGGCCGGTGCGTGCGGTGCAGGTCGGCGGTCCGCTGGGCGCCTATATCCCGGCATCACAGCTGGACACGCCGATCGACTACGAAGCCTTTGTGGCGATCGGCGGCATGCTCGGCCATGGCGGCTTGGTGGTATTCGACGACACCGTCGACATGGCCGCCCAGGCCCGCTACGCGATGGAGTTCTGTGCGATCGAATCGTGCGGCAAGTGCACGCCGTGCCGCATCGGCTCGACCCGCGGCGTGGAGGTGATCGACCGCATCGTCGCCGGCAACGCCGCCGAGCGCGAACGCAACGAGGTGCTGCTGCGCGACCTGTGCCAGACCATGCTGGCCGGCTCGCTGTGCGCCCTGGGCGGCATGGCGCCGTTCCCGGTGCTCAGCGCCCTGGACCATTTCCCCGAAGATTTTGCAGGCGCCGCCGACAAGACGGCGACCTGAGGAGGTAACGCACCATGTTGTCCATCGTCGAGATCGATCACGGCACGCCCAAGGCAACTTCCCGGACCATGATCGCGCTGCAGATCGACGGCAGGACCGTGCGCGTACCCGAAGGCACCTCGATCATGCGCGCCGCGGCGCAGGCCGGCATCAACATTCCCCGGCTGTGCGCCAGCGAGATGCTCGAACCGTTCGGTTCATGCCGGTTGTGCCTGGTCGAGATCGAAGGCCGCAAGGGCTACCCCGCGTCGTGCACCACGCCGGTTGCCGCCGGCATGTCGGTCAGCACGCAGACACCGAAGCTGGCCGACATCCGCCGCGGCGTGATGGAGCTGTACATCTCCGACCATCCGCTGGACTGCCTGACCTGCCCCGCCAACGGTCACTGCGAACTGCAGGACATGGCCGGCGTGGTCGGCCTGCGCGAAGTGCGCTACGGCTACCAGGGTGCCAACCACGTCTATCCGGAGATGGATATTGAAAAGTCCGGCCATGGATGGCCGGTTCTTGATTCTGGTGATCAGGGACGATCACAAGGGAAAATCCCCAACCCGCTGTTCGTGGCCAAGGACGAATCCAACCCCTACTTCACCTTCGACCCGTCCAAGTGCATCGCCTGTTCGCGCTGCGTGCGCGCCTGCGACGAGATACAGGGCACGTTCGCGCTGACCATCCAGGGCCGCGGTTTCGAATCCAAGGTGGCGGCCAGCCAGGACAACCGCTTCCTCGATTCCGAGTGCGTGTCCTGCGGCGCCTGCGTGCAGGCCTGCCCCACCGCCACGCTGTCGGAAAAGAGCCTGATCGACAAGGGCCAGGCCGAGCACAGCGTGGTCACCACCTG
>JAGWNA010000102.1 GCA_028871555.1 Lysobacteraceae bacterium | reverse complement strand
CCGTACGTGGACATCGACATGCACCCGGCCGACCCCGAAGAGCAGCTCGATGCGGTGCTGTGGTCGCCGCACAAGTTCCTCGGCGGGCCGGGCTCGACCGGCGTGCTGATCTTCAACCGCGCGCTCTACCGCAACACCGTGCCCGACGATTGCGGCGGCGGCACCGTGAACTGGACCAATCCGTGGGGACAGTATTCGTTCCTCGACGACATCGAGGCGCGCGAGGATGCCGGCACGCCGGGGTTCCTGCAGACGATCAGGGCCGCACTGGCGGTGCAGTTGAAGAACCAGATGGGCGTGGCGGCGATGCGCCGGCGCGAGGAGGCGATCGTCCCGTATGCGATGGACGCGCTGCAGGCGATCCCCGGCGTGCGCGTGCTGGCGCCCTTGCATCGGCAGCGGCTGGCGATCTTCTCGTTCTACGTCGAGAACATCCACTACAACCTGATCGTGCAACTGCTGAACGACCGCTTCGGCGTGCAGGCGCGCGGCGGCTGTTCGTGCGCAGGCACTTACGGGCACTACCTGCTGCATGTCGACCCGTCGCTGTCCCACTCGATCACCGACCGCATCGACCACGGCGACCTGTCGGAGAAGCCTGGCTGGGTGCGGCTGTCGTTCCACCCCAGCACCACGATGGCCGACATCGACCACACGATCCACGCGGTGCGGGAAATCGTGGAGCATGTCGACGAGTGGGCGCAGGACTATGTGTACTCGCCGGCCACCAACGAGTTCGCGCGCCGGGAAGGCGGCGACGGCGCCGCACTGGCACGCGTCAAGGCATGGTTCGAACTGGATCCGCCCGATGGCGCACGATGAAGAGCCGCCGGTCTCCATGAACCTTCCTGCATCCCCGAGTCCGTCCATGTCCGATCCCCTTGTCCTGCTCCGGCAACGCCGTTCCGTCCCTTCGCGCCAGCTCGGCGAGCCGGCGCCCGACGAGGCGACGCTGCAGGCGCTGCTGGAAGCGGCGATCCGCGTACCCGACCACGGCAAGCTGGTGCCGTTCCGGCTGATTCGCCTGCAGGGCGAGGCGAAACTGCGTCTGGGCGAACAACTGGCGGCGCTGGCCGTTCGCCACGACCCGGAGCTGTCCGCAGCCCGGCAGGAGAAAGAGCGCCTGCGCTACACCTTCGCCCCGCTGGTGCTGGTGGTGGTGGCCTGCCTGCATGCCGACAGCGCGATTCCCGAGATCGAGCAGAAGCTGTGCGCCGGCAACGTGGCCCACAATCTTCTGCTGGGCGCGCACGCGCTGGGCTTCGGCGCGCAATGGCTGACCGGCTGGGCCGCCTACGATCGCGAAGCGGCGGCAATCCTGCACCTTGGCGATCACGAACAGGTGATCGGCTTCGTCCACCTCGGCACGCCGCTGGTCGAGGTGCCCGAACGCGACCGTCCGGCACTGGCGGACCTGCTCAGCACATGGACCGCGTAGGCGCCCCGTCCGGCGAGCGGCCGGCCGTCCATCTGGTCGACGGCAGCCTGTACGTGTTCCGCGCCTGGCACTCGATGCCCGACGAGTTCTTCGATGCCGACAGCCACCCGGTCAATGCGGTGCACGGCTATGCCCGCTTCCTGTGCGAACTGCTGGAAAGCGCCCAGCCCGAACACATCGCGGTGGCGTTCGACGCCTCGCTGACCAGCTCGTTCCGCAACGCGATCTACCCGGCGTACAAGGCCAACCGCGAGCTGCCGCCGCCGGACCTCGAGCGCCAGTTCGTGCAGTGCCGCGCGATCACCGAGGCGCTCGGCATCCACCTGATGATCGACCACAGCTTCGAGGCCGACGACCTGATCGGCAGCACCGTGTGGAACCTGCGCGCACTGGGCTGGCGCAGCGTGATCGTCTCCGCCGACAAGGACTTCGGCCAGTTGCTTGGCGAGCACGACGAGCAGTGGGACTACGCCCGCGGCCTGCGCTGGGGACCGGCCGGCGTGCACCAGAAGCTCGGCGTGCACCCGCACCAGGTGGCCGACTACCTCGCGCTGTGCGGCGATGCGGTGGACAACATTCCCGGCGTGCCCGGCGTCGGCGCGAAGACCGCGGCCGCCCTGCTCGCCCATTTCGGCAGTCTGGACAGCTTGCTCGAACGCATCGACGAGGTGGCCTTCCTGCGCCTGCGCGGCGCCGCCGGCTGCGCCGCGAAACTGCGCGAACACGGCGAGCAGGCACGGCTTTTCCGGCGACTGACCCGCATCGCGCTGGATGCGCCGGGCGCCAGCACGGTCGATGTGCTGCGGCGCCGGCCCGGCGACCGGGATCGCCTCGACACGCTGTGCGAGCAGCTGCGCTTCGGCGCCTTCACCCGCAGCCGCCTGCGCGCGCTGCTGCGCTGAAAGGCCGTGAAAATCCGTTTTCCCCGGCACCGGTTGCCGCTGCCTGCCGGACCGGTCAACATGCCTGCTGGCCTGCCGACCGAGCGCACGATCACCGATGGACAAGAACGCCGACCGCATGCCCGTCGATGCCGACGCGCCGCTGCAGACGCTGTACCGGGGCCACTGGCTCACCCTGCGCAAACGTGGCCGCTGGGAGTACGCCGAACGCAACAACCCGGCCGGCGCGGTGATCATCCTGGCGCTGACGCCCGATGACAAGGTGCTGTTCGTCGAGCAGTACCGTGTGGCGATCGGGCAGTACACCATCGAGATGCCGGCCGGCCTGGTCGGCGACCTGGCCGGCCAGGCCGACGAGAGCGCGCTGCTGGCTGCCCGGCGCGAGCTGGAGGAGGAAACCGGCTACCGCTGCCGGCGCGTGGAGTTCATCCATCGCGGCCCCTCGTCATCGGGCATGAGCAGCGAGATGATCGCCTTCGTGCGCGCGTGGGATCTGCACAAGACCGGCCCCGGCGGCGGCGATGCGACCGAAAACATCGTGGTCCACGAAGTGCCGCGGCGCGAGGCCGGCGGCTGGCTGTTCGCGCGGGCCGCCGAAGGCTATTCGATCGATCCGAAGCTGTTCGCCGGGCTGTGGTTCATCGAACATGCCGGCAACCGGGGCGGCGGCCCGCTATAAAGTTTTCCGGGCGGCAGTCGATGTGGTGGGTAACGAGGTTGATCACCTTCATCGATGGATTCACGCTCATGAAAAGCCTGCTCGCCGCCCTGTTCCTGTTCGCCCCGGTCGCCGCCAATGCGGCCTGCGCGCCGACCGATTTCACCATCCAGAATTTCACGGTCACGGTCAGCGGCGGCGGCATACGTCCAAGGATGAACATGAAAGGCGAGCTGGTGAACCACTGCGCCGAGGCGGCCGCGGCAGAACTGCAGATCCAGGCCAGGGATGGCAGCGGCAGCCCGCTGCAGACCAAGAAAGGCTGGCCGGCCGGCACGACCAACATCGCGCCGGGCCAGGCGGTGACATTCGATCTCGGCCGCCTGTTTCACTACCAGGCCCAGATGCAGACCTATGCCGTCGGCGTGGTTTCCGTGCGCACCTGGTAGGTCCGCGAGGGGCACCTCGAACAACCGCGATCGCACAAGCGCACCGAGGTGCGCGATCGTGCCGGAGCGAAGAGCATCGCCTGCAAGCAGGCTCCTGTCGCGGCAGCATCAGGCGCACCGACGACGTCGCTGCCGCCTGTACGGCTTTGCTGTTGTAGGAGCCCACCCTGTGGGCGAATGCTCTTCGCCGGCACCCTGACAAGAGCATCGCGCACAGGGTGCGCTCCTACCGGCCTCGCGCAACCCGTCTGTAGGAGCCCACCCTGTGGGCGAACGCTCTCCGCTGGCACCCTGACAAGAGCATCGCGCACAGGGTGCGCTCCTACGGGCCTCGCGCAACCCGTCTGTAGGAGCCCACCTTGTGGGCGAACGCTCTTCGCCGGCACCCTGACAAGAGCATTCGCGCACAGGGTGCGCTCCTACGGCAGGCAAGCCGTATCATGTAGCCCGCCCAGCCAAGGGCGATCGCGCACAAGCTGCGCCCGGGCGCCCACACCGTTCAATGCAGCACGAACAGCTTGTCGAATCCGGCCACGCGCAGCGTGCTGCGCAGCTCGCCGCCTGCGTTGACGATGCGGATATCGGCGCGATCGGCACCGGCGTGTTCGCGCAGCAGCAGCAGCATGCCCAGCGCTGAGCTGTCCATGCTGGTCACTTCGCCGAGGTCGATCACGTAACTGCGCGCGGCGGCGCCGCTGCCGAGGCAGGCATCGTGAAAATCGCGGTGAATGCTGAAATCGAAACGCTCGCCGAGCTGGACAGTGAGGCAATCGTGTTCGGCATCGTGATGGACAATCATGGTGAGCTCCTCAAAAAAGTTCGATTTCGCCGGCATCCATCGAGCTTTGCAGGGCCGGGCCGCGCGAACGCAGCCGCGCCTTCTCGCGTTGCATGGACAGCCGGCTGCGCACCCGCTGGGCATGCCGGACCAGTTCGTCCGCATCGATCGGCGCACAGGCCAGCTCCTCGATGTCGCGGGTGCATTCGGCGACGATCTCCTGCAGCTCGACCAGCCGGGTGCGCGTCTGCTGCAACAGCTGGCTCAGGATGTCCTCGAACTGCAGCGAACGGATGGTGGTGGAGACGTCGCTGCCGAGGCCGCGATTGATTTCGACCGCCTGGTCGGCGACGGCGCTGGTGCGCGCGTCGCTCTCGGTGACATGCTCCGTCATCGCATCGATGCCGCCCTTGGCCGACAGCGCCACATTCAGATCCTGCGAAGCCATCGCGCCGACCAGCCCGCGCAACTGCTCCATCGCGGCACGCGCGCGCTCGACATGGCTGCCGATCTGCACGTTGAACTGGTTGGAGTTGCTGGCCAGATTGCGGATTTCGCCTGCCACCACGGCGAACCCGCGACCGGATTCGCCGGCACGCGCCGCCTCGATCGCCGCATTGAGCGCCAGCAGGTTGGTTTCCTCGGCGATCGTGTTGACGTTCTTCAGCAACCCGAACACCGCATCCATCTCCCTGGCCATGCCGTCGATGCGATAGACGATGCGCAGGCTCTCGCGCGACATCTGCACGATCATGCCCACGAAATGCTGCAGCAGGTCGCCGGTACGGGCGGCGAAATCCTGCACCGATACGCCGCCGCTCTGCGCCTCGATGATCTGCTTGAGCAGCGCCTGCTGCAGGCCGGTCTTCCGCGACAGGCCGTCGAAGCCGCCACCCAGTTCGGACACCGCATCGCGCAGCAGGTCCAGCCCCTGATGCAGCTCGCGGGTCGCATGGCCGAGTTCGTCGACCAATGCGCTGCGCACGTCCTCCAGCGCCTCGCGCACCGGCGCGCTGTCGCGTTCCGGCGCCGCCGGTGCCGGTTCCAGGCGATGCCTGCTCTCGAATATCCACACGACCGTCAGTGCGATCACCAGTACCGGCGCCAGCCACGGCACCGGCCACAGCAGCACCAGCAACAGGCACGCCGTGCTGGCAAGCCAGCCATACAAGGGGCGTGCGGCGGCAAAGCAGAAAGTGCGATCAATCACGGTCATGGCCAGTATCCGTCGGTCAGGCGCGCAAGGCGCCGGCATTGAGCTGCCGCGCAAGCATCAGCAGGCGCGCAGCAATTTGATCCAGCGGCAGCATTTCGCGTGCCGCTCCCAGCTTCCAGGCGGCGCCGGGCATGCCCCAGACCACCGAGCTTTCTTCGTCCTGCACCAGCGTGGCGGCGCCGGCCGCATGCAATTCCGCCAACCCGCGCGCACCGTCGTCGCCCATCCCGGTGAGCAGCGCCGCCACCGTGGCGGCACCGACGCTGGCCGCCATCGAGCGGAACAGCACGTCCACGCTCGGCTTGTGCCGGTTCACCGCCGGGCCGTCGTGCAGCCGGCACACCGGCTTGGCGCCGTCCCACATCACCAGCAGATGCTCGCCGCCAGGGGCGATGTAGGCATGTCCCTGCTGGATCGGCTGGCCGTCGCCCGCCTCGCAGACCCGCATCGCCGAGCACTTGTTCATGCGCTCGGCGAACGGGCCGCTGAAGGCGGCGGGGATGTGCTGGGTGATCACGATCGGCGGCGCATCCGGCGGCATCGCCTCCAGCACCACGCGGATCGCCTCGGTGCCGCCGGTGGACGCGCCGATCGCGATGATCGGGCTGCCGCCGCGCGAGCCGGGCGTTCGTGCCAGCGGCAACACCGCATCGGCGGAAAGCCGCGGCGCCACATCCAGTTTGCGCACCGCGGTGCGCGCCTTCGGCCGCGCGCGCGCCGCCGTCTTGACCTTGGCACGGATTTCCTCGGCGCTCGCGGCGAAACTGCCGGCCAGGTCGCTGCCGGGTTTGGTGAAGAAATCCACCGCGCCCAGCTCCAGCGCGCGCAGCGTCACCTCGGCCCCCTGCGAAGTCAGCGAGGACACCATCACCACCGGCATCGGCCGCAGCCGCATCAGGTTCTCGAGAAAGGTCAGGCCGTCCATGCGCGGCATCTCGACGTCGAGGGTGAGCACGTCCGGGTTGAGCTGCTTGATCTTCTCGCGCGCGATCAACGGATCGGCGGCCGTGCCGACGACCTCGATCGACGGGTCGCCGGCAAGCATGGCGGACAACATCTTGCGCACCAGTGCGGAATCGTCGACTACCAGAACACGCACTCTATCCATTGCCTTCGGTCTCGCTTTGCCATGGGTGGTGAAGCAGATGGGACTCGGGTCGTGGAGGCGATCGGCCCCCTCGCACCAACGGCCTGTTTCGACGAACTGCAGCGGGTACGACGGGCTTCCAACGCCCCCACGGCCCCAGGCCCATCCGTACTAGAACAGCTCCACCTCTCCTGTTATCGGACTCATCGCCAGACGCTTGAGGTACTGCCGCTCATCGTCGACCAGCACGGCATCGGTACGGCGGCGCAGCAGGCGCACGCGCGCCTTGCCGGTCGCCGGGAAAAACTGCACCTGGCGCGGATACACGTCGCCGAGATCGGACGCGCTCAGATTCAGCCGCTCGGTGGCGATGTAGCGCTGCACGAACTCGATGTTGCGCCGGCCGACGTCGGTCATCTGCGCCAGCACGCGGCCGCCGCCGAAGATCTTCACTTCCAGGTCCGCACGCTGGCCGCCGGCCTTGAAAATCGCGTTGAGCAGATGTTCCATCGCATCGATGCCGTAGCGCGTCGCGCGGCCCACCGCCGCCGTCCAGGCATCCGCTGCGCCGGCACGGGCGCCGGCCCGCTCGTTCAGCGGCTCGGGCAGCATGAAGTGATTCATGCCACCGATGTGCCGGCGCCGGTCGAAGATGCATGCCGAGACGCATGAGCCGAGCACGGTGGAAATCATCTCCGGCTGGGTGCTCACGTAGAACTCGCCCGGCAACACCTTCACCGAAACGCAGTTCAGCACCGGATCCCAGAACCGCCGCAGGTGCTCGAAGCCCGGCAGCACCGCATCGAGGCCCGCTACCGGTACGTCGGCGGCGACCACGGCACTCATGCGCGCTTCCTGTAGACCGTACGGCCGATCAGCTCGAATTCGTCGGAAAGCCCATGCATCGACTCGGAGTGGCCGAGGAACAGGTAACCGCCAACGGGCAGCAGCGCGGCATAACGCTGGAACAGGCGACGCTTGGTCGGCTGGTCGAAATAGATCACCACGTTGCGGCAGAAGATCGCGTCGAACGGCCCCTGCATCGGCCATTCGTGCAGCAGGTTCAAGGGCAGGATGCTGACCAGTTCGCGCAGCCGCGGATGCACGCAGGCGAGCCCGTCGAAGTCGCCCTCGCCGCGCAGGAACCAGCGCTGGCGCCGCCGCGGATCGACGCCGGTCAGCCGCTCCAGCGGGTAGACACCCTTGCGTGCGCCCTCCAGTGCCTGCGGCGACAGATCGGTGGCGAGAATCTTCGCATCCAGCTTGCTGCCGGTGCGTTCCAGCGCCTCGGCCAGCACCATCGCCAGTGCATACGGCTCCTCGCCGGTGGAACAGCCCGCGGACCAGATCCGCAGGCGATCGGCATCACGGCGCTTGTGCGCCAGCCAGCCCGGCAGCAGTTCGTCGGCCAGCAGATCGTAGTGGTGCACTTCGCGGAAAAACGCGGTGACGTTGGTGCTGATCACGCTGGCCAGTTCGCCCAGCTCGCTCGCCGGGTCGCGCCGCAGCAGGTCGCAGTAGCCGCTGAAATCCTGCAGCCCGAGCGCGCGCAGTCGCCGCAGCAGACGGCCTTGCACCAGCTGGCGCTTCTGGTCGCTCAGCGCGATGCCGCACTGCTCGTGCACGTAGCGGCGCAGGAACTGGAAATCGGCATCGCCGAGCAGCGGCCCGTTCGCGCCCGCCATGGCGACCTGCTCGTCGTGCACGACGGACGCGTTCATCGATCAGAATTCCTTCCACGCGCCGGCATCGGCGGTAGCCTCCGCGCGTTCCTCGGTTCGGCCCGCCGGCCGGCTCTTGCGGATCGTGGCCAGCACCGCGGCGGTTTCGGCAACCGCTGCCTGCTGCCGACTCACGACGCTGGCCGGTGCCGCGGCAGCGGCGGCGTCGTCGTTCAGCTGGAAGAAGCCGACCTGCTGGGTCAGCTCGTCCGCCTGCTCCTGCATCGAACGGGCGGCGGCGGCGGCTTCCTCGACCAGCGCGGCATTCTGCTGGGTCATCTCGTCCATCTGCATCACGGCGTTGTTGACCTGGTCGATGCCGGACGACTGTTCCTG
>JAGWNA010000101.1 GCA_028871555.1 Lysobacteraceae bacterium | reverse complement strand
TGACACGCACCCTCTTGCTTCACCACACAGGAGATCCACAACATGACTCAGCGCACGGCATTGGTTACAGGCGGTACCGGTGGCATCGGTGGCGCGATCATCCGCTACCTGGCCGGCCAGGGGCATCGCGTTGCCACCAATTACCGTGACCCGGCCAAGGCCGAGGCGTGGCATCAGGCGATGGCGAAGGAAGGCATCGACGTGTGCATGGTGCCCGGCGACGTATCCGACCCGGCCGCCTGCGAGGCGATGGTGCGGGCGATCGAGGAAAAATGCGGTGCGATCGGGATCCTGGTCAACAACGCCGGCATCACCCGCGACTCCACCTTCCACAAGATGACTTACCAGCAGTGGACGGACGTGATCAACACCAATTTGAACGCCTGCTTCAACGTCACCCGCCCGGTGATCGAGGGCATGCGTGCGCGCAAGTGGGGCCGCATCGTGCAGATCAGCTCGATCAACGGCCAGAAGGGCCAGTACGGCCAGGCCAACTACGCCGCCGCCAAGGCCGGCATGCACGGCTTCACCATTTCGCTGGCGCAGGAGAACGCGAAGTTCGGCATCACCGTCAACACCGTGTCGCCCGGCTACGTCGGCACCGACATGGTGATGGCGGTGCCCGAGGAAGTGCGCGAGAAGATCGTGGCGCAGATCCCGGTGGGCCGCCTCGGCAAGCCGGAGGAAATCGCCCACGCGGTGGCGTTCTTCACCGGCGAGCAGGCCAGCTGGATCACCGGCGCCAACCTCGCCATCAACGGCGGGCATTACATGGGCTGGTGAGTCCCGCCCCGGCGAGAATGCGTAGGAGCCCACCCTGTGGGCGAATGCTCTTCGCGATCATTCCGACAAGAACATTCGCCCACAGGGTGGGCTCCGGGTAACGGTTTTTCCCATGGTGCCATCTTGCCGACCGCCCCATACCCCGCCAGGAGCGCGGTTGCGCCTGGTTCCCGCCTGGGCGTATAAGCAACCGGGAAGGTGCTCACTGAGGAAGTGATCATGACCGCGTATCGCCTTGGCAGGAATCTCCTCTGGTCCGGCGTTGCAGCGATCGGCCTGTGCATGGCTGCATTCTGCCAGCCGGCATTCGCCGGCTCCGCCTCCGGCGCCCCGCAGGCTGCGTCCGGCACATCATCCGGCGCTTCGTCGAGCACCGACACCGCACCCTCTTACAGTTCGGACCCGACATTCGGTGCTCGGTCGTTCGAGGACTTCAATAGCCCGGAAGCCGACGCCAGGCCCGGCGAGTATTACTTCCAGCTCGCCGTTCGCGCGTTCGAGAAAAAGCAATACCGCCACGCGATCGACATGTACCAGGTGGCCGCATCCTGGGCCTACAAGCCCGCCGAATACAACCTCGGCGTCATGTACTTCCGCGGTCAGGGCGTCCCCGCGGACCGCCCGCTCGGCACGGCCTGGATGGTGCTGGCGGCGGAGCGCAACGACCCGCACTATGCGCAGGCTCGCGACCTGATGGTCAGGGCGTTGAGCAATGCCGAGTTCGCCAAGGCCGATACGCTGTTCGGGCAACTGGTGCCGACGTACGGCGACAAGGTCGCCCTGCACCGGGCCAAGGTCCGCTGGGCGCAGGTGCGTGCGGGGATGACCGGATCGCACGTGGGCGGCACCGTGGGCATGCTCAGGGTAGGAGCGATGGGGGAAAGTGGCGGCGTGGCCGCCAGCCCTTTGGATACTCCCGCCGCCTCGCTTCGACACGTGGACACGTCGGGTTTCGAGTTGTTGGGCGGCCACGACATGGACGGCTCGGTGGCCTACCAGCAGTTCCGCCGCAGCGACAATCCCTACGATGTGAAATTCGAGAACAGTCCGATCGGGACCACCTCCGTCGGGCCGCTCACTCCCGTCGAGAAGAAGCGGGACAAAGCCGCATCGACCCCGCTCGACGACACGGCGCACAACCCGTAACCGCCCCTCGCCGAGCCATCGATTTCGAGATTGCCGCAACCCTGTAGGAGCGCACCCTGTGCGCGAATGCTCTTGTCGATGAACATCCGCAAAGAGCATTCGCGCACAGGGTGCGCTCCTACACGAGCAGTTTCTCCAGCACCTTGCCGACGGCCGCAAACGCGAAGGTGCCAGTGACGTGGGTGGCGGCGCCCAGCCCGCCGCCGCAGGCGAGATTCAGCGCATCGCCACCGGGAGGACGGGTGCCGCATACCGTGCCGTCCGGTTGCGGATACTGCACGTTCTGCAGCGAATAGACGGCCGAAACGCCGAAGTAGCGCTCCGGGTTGCGCGGAAAGTTGAAATCGGCGCGGAGCTTCTTGCGGATCAGGCTGAACATCGCGTCGTGCTCGGTGCGCGACAGGTCGCGCACGCGCACCTGGGTGGGATCGGTGCGCCCGCCGGCCGATCCCACACTGACGATCGGCAGCTTGCGCCGGCGGCACCAGGCAATCGTCTCCAGCTTCACGCGGAACGCGTCGCAGGCATCGAGCACCGCGTCGTAGCCGCGGTCGAGCAGTTCGTCCAGCGTGGACGGGGTGAGGAAGCGCTCGATCGCCTCCAGCCGCAGGGTCGGGTTGATCGCATGCGCGCGCGCCGCCATCACGCCGACCTTGGACTTGCCGAACTCGCCGTCCAGCGCATGCAGCTGACGATTGGTGTTGGACACGCACACCTCGTCCGCATCGATCAGGGTGAGCCGGCCCACGCCGCTGCGCGCCAGCGCCTCCGCGGCCCAGGAGCCCACGCCGCCGACGCCGATCACGCAGACATGCGCCTGCGCCAGCCGGGCCACGCTGCCGATGCCGTACAGACGCTCCACGCCCTGAAAGCGCTCGGCAGGGAAACCGGTGTCGCTCATGCCGGCATGCCGGCGGGTCGTTTCTGCGCGAGTGTCATCGGTTTGCCCCTGCGGTGTGGCGTGCATTTTATCGTGGCCGCGTGGAACGGGTGCAGCTCGCAGGTTATGCTCACCGGCTTCTCGCCTGCGACGGAACGGATCGATGCGTGCTGCACTGCTGCTGTTGCTGGGCCTGGTGATCGGCGCGATCGGCACCGCCAATGTCGTCAATGCGCTGAATGCGCGCAACCCGATGCCGCACGCGGTGATGGTGACGATGGATTACCACATGGGCCAGCTGGCCCGCGCGCTGAAAGCCCGGCAGTGCGACGCCGCGAAGATCCGGCAGCAGCTCGCCCGCCTGCAGTCCACCGCCACCGACATCGTGCCGGTATTCGACGTCAGCGAAAAACCGTTCAACGATGCCGCCGGACAATTGCAGGGGAAGGTCGAACAGGCGCTGCTGGCCGCGCCTGCCGATTGCACGGCGCTGGCCGCGGCGCTCAAGCCGATCGGCGGCGCCTGCAGGAGCTGCCACCGGAAATACCGCTGAGTCGCTGCCGCTGCCGGTCAGAAGCGAATCTTGCCGCGCCACATCTGCCCGTACATCACCCAGTCGCCGAGCAGACTGTACAGCGGGTATTTGAACGTGGCCGGGCGGTTTTTCTCGTAACCGTAGTGGCCGATCCAGGCGAAGCCGTAACCGGCCACCGGCACCAGCCACAGCCAGCGCAGCTGGCCGCTCAGCAGCGCCGCCAGCACGATCACGAGCACCAGGCTGCTGCCCGCGAAATGCAGGCGCCGGCAGGTGCGGTTGCTGTGTTCGCTGAGATAGTACGGGTAGAACTCGGCAAAGTTGGCGAAACCGGACATGGGTAGCTCCGCAACGGATCGGCCCACCCAGAGTGAACCACTCGCGCGGTCGCTGCAAGCCTGCAAGGCGACTCTCACGGCGGCAGCGGAATGAACTCTTCCGTATCGCCCGGCACCGGATCGAAGCGCCGCGCCTGCCAGTCGGCCTTGGCCTGCTCGATGCGCTCGCGCGTGCCCGCCACGAAGTTCCACCACAGGTGCCGCTCGCCATCCAGCGGCGCACCGCCGAACAGCATCAGGCGGCTGGCCACGCGGGCGCGCAGCGGCGGCGCCGACGGCCCCGCCTGCACCGCCATCTGCGTGGCGTCCAGTTCCAGCCCGCCCCAGCTTACCGCACCCTCGGCCACATGGATGCCGCGCTCGACATGCTCCGGCGGCAAGGCCAGTTCCGCACCGGCCGCCATGGTCACTTCGAGCAGGCACATCGGGGCGAACACCTTCACCGGCGACGCCTGGCCGTAGGCCGTGCCGGCGATCAGCACCGCGTCCACCCCGGGTCGGCGAATGCCCGGCAGCTCGGCGCGTTCGTGGTGGTGAAACTCCGGCGCGGTCTCCGCATCGGCCTGCGGCAACGCCACCCAGATCTGCACGCCGTGCAGGGTCTGGCCGTCGCGGCGCGCCTCCGGCGGCGTGCGTTCGGAATGCACGATGCCGCGACCGGCGGTCATCCAGTTCACCCCGCCGGGACGGATGTCGGCCAGGCTGCCGAGACTGTCGCGATGGCGGATCGTGCCTTCGAACAGCCAGGTGATCGTGGCCAGCCCGATGTGCGGGTGCGGCCTGACGTCCATGCCCTTGCCGGGGGCGAAGACGGCCGGCCCGATGTGATCGAAAAACACCAGCGGCCCGACATGCCGTGCCTGCAGCGCAGGCAGCAGCCGGCGCACGCTGAAACCGTCGCCGAGATCGTGCCGGTGACCTTCGATCAGGGTTGGAGCCGTTTTCATCGCAAACTCCTTGCGGTTACCAGGCACGCCGATACTGATCCGGCACGTCGATCCGCGCATCCAGCTGCCGGGCCGCACGGCGCGGGAAATACGGATCGCGCAGGCTTTCGCGGGCGATCAGTACCACGTCGGCTTCGCCGCCGGCCACGATCGCGGCCGCCTGCGCAACCTCGGTGATCAGGCCCACGGCGCCGGTGGCGATGCCGGCCTCGCGCCGGATGCGCGCGGCAAACGGTACCTGATAGCCGGGCGCCAGCGGAATGGTGGCATGCGGCAGCAGGCCGCCGCTGGAAACATCGATCAGGTCCACGCCCAGCGGCTTGAGCCGCTGCGCCAGGTGCACGCTCTGCTTGATGTTCCAGCCCGCGTCGGCTTCGGCCCAGTCGGTGGCCGAGATGCGCAGCCACAGCGGCAGCACGGCCGGCCACACCTCGCGCACGGCAGCAACCACCTCGCGCACCAGGCGCGTGCGATTGTCGAAGCTGCCGCCGTAGCGGTCCGTACGCCGGTTGCTCAGCGGCGACAGGAACTGGTGCAGCAGGTAGCCATGCGCCGCATGCACTTCGATCAGCTCGAAACCTGCCTCCCGCGCACGTTGCGCGGCCGCGCGGAAATCCGCGACCACGCCCTGGATGCCCGCCTCGTCAAGCGCCTGCGGCGTATGCCAGCCGGCATCGAACGGCAACGCCGACGGCGCCACCGTCAGCCAGTCGTCCTGCCCGGCCGGCAGCGGCCCGTGCCCTTGCCACGGCCGTTGTGCGCTGGCCTTGCGCCCGGCATGCGCCAATTGCACGCCGGCGATCGCGCCCTGCGCGCGGATGAAGCGCACGATCGGCCGCCATGCCTCGACCTGCGCCTGATTCCACAACCCCGTATCGCCGTGCGAAATACGGCCTTGCGCCGATACGGCCGTGGCCTCGGCGATCACCGCCGCCGCGCCGCCCACCGCGCGACTGCCCAGGTGCACCAGATGCCAGTCATCCGGCAGGCCGTCGGTGGCCGAGTACTGGCACATCGGCGAAACCACCAGCCGATTGCGCAAGGTGAGGCGACGCTGGACAAACGGTTCGAACAGGTTCATGCGGCGATTCCGGCAGGTATCGGACCACCAACATGCAGGCGGCCCGCTGCGGTATCAAGCAGCCTTGTCGCCACCAGGGCAGTGCCGAGTTTCAATAACCGTTCGCCCTGGGCGTAGCAAACCCGGGACGATCGGTTGGAATCGCGTCGAGCCCTGCATGAAACCCTGCGCTGATCAGGTGCCGTCATGTCCGGCGATCCAGGCCGAAATGCGGGCGGCGACCGGTGCCGGGGTTTTCATCCAGCCGAAGTGATCGGCCGGATGACCATGCATGTCCTGCGGCGTGACCACATCCAGCGTCTGCGTGGTCTGCGGCATCTTGCCGAGCAGCCAGTCGAGCGAGGCGGGCGGCACCATCCAGTCGTCACGCAGGCGCAGCGCCAGCACGGGCAACCGCAATGACGCCAGCTGCTGTTCCAGATCGTGCTTCACGCCGACCGCCGCATAGCGGCCGGTGCGGCCGGTACGCGCCCAGTCGGCAATCAGGCCGCGCGCCTCGTTGCCGCCAAAACCGATCCGGCGTCCCGGCATGTAGCCCACCACATCGGCCAGCAGCGGAGCGACCGCATAGGCCGCCTTGATCAGCCTGCCGTGCCGAAACCGGCGCCAATACGGCGCACCGCTGGCCACCAGCACCAGACCGGCATGCTCCTGCGGATGCAGGCTCGCGTACAGCGAACCGAGTTGACCGCCCAGGCTGTGGCCGCCGATCCAGCACAGCGCCTGCGGCCAGCGCTGGCGCATCGTCGCCAGCGTCGCCGGCAAATCGTCCAGCAGCAGCTCGCGGTAGGCCCAGTTGCAGCCGCGACCCGCACGCCGATTGCTGGAACCGATGCCGCGCCATTCATGCAGCGCCACGGCGACACCGCGTGCCGCCAGGGCCTCGGCCAAAGGCAGGTAATGCCGTGCCGGCACGCCCAGCGCCGGCAACCAGTACAGCAGCCGGCGCCATTGGCCGACCGGATGGGCACACAGCAACTCGAAGCGGGAACCGTCGCCCACCGAAACCGGCAGCACCGATGACTCGATCGGCGCAGGCGCCGCCGATGCCGGTGGTGGCGATGCTTTTTCATTGGCAGGATCGGACATCGGGACAGGCTAGCGAATTGGCGCGACAACCACAAAGAGCCGCCAAAGTCACCGCCATTCTGTTGCGACGCCCAGCGCCGACAGGTTTCAGACAGGCACGGCTATCAGCTTCACGCCCACCGCACGGCAGACCTTCGCCAGCGTCTCGAATCGCGGCTTCGCGCCGGGGCGCAGTGCCTTGTACAGGCTTTCACGCCCCAAGCCGGATGCCTCGGCAATCTCCGCGATGCCGCGTACCTTGGCGACATGCCCCAGCGCACGCAGCAATTCGTCGGTGTCGCCGTCGGCCAGCACTTGCGACAGGTATTCGGCAATCGCCTCCTCGCTATCCAGCAGGTCGGCCATCTCGAAGGGTTGCAGTTTTGCGTTCATGTCATGCCTCCTTCGCCAGTTGTTGGGCGTGGCGTATGTCGCGCCGCTGCGATGCCTTGTCGCCACCGCACAGCAGCACCACCAGCACGCCAGCCCGTAGCGTGAAATACACGCGGTAGCCCGCACCCACGTCGATCCGCATTTCCGAAACGCCCTCGCCTACCGGCTTGGTGTCGCCCAAGTTGCCGGCGCTGGCGCGCTCGATACGTCGCGCTATCGCCACACGGGCTTTCAGATCGCGCAGCCCGCGATGCCATGCCACGAATGCCTCGGTTTGCATGACGGCATAGGGCACGCGCGGATTGTATCCACTTAGATACATGATGGCAAGTTGCGACTTGCTTGTGCGAGCCGATGGCTGGGACACCCTCTCGCCGTTACGCTTCGCTTCGCTCACTGTGGTCAGCTTGCGGGAGGACTTGCACCTCCAAGAGTGCGCCGTGCCGGACGCACAAGAAAAACCGCGCCGTGACGCGGTTTGAGGGGTGTTGCGGGGTGTTGCGGGGTGTTACGGGGTGTTGCGGGGTGTTGCGGGGTGTTGCGGGGTGTTGCGGGATGTTGCGTGATGCTCAAATGGTGCCCAAGAGGGGCAACCATAACCGCATAGCAGCGCGGTTTGCGGTGGCTCGTGACCAATTCGTGACCACAAATCTCAAGTTGCCAAACACCGCCATGTGTGAGTCCGCGGCGGGGACCCGAACCAAATCGGAGATCGTCGTGCCCCCCTCCAACCGCTAGCACACCCTATGCCAGCGACGAGGTCGCGGAGGACGTTGCGACGGATGACGCGAGTGGAACTCGCGGCGGTTGCGCCTAACAACAAGGGCGGTGTAAAGCGATTCGATCTAAGTGACGATTATGGCGGAGGCGTTGACCACGGAGACTCGGGCTGGCCGATCAACGCGGCTTTCCACCGCCACATCACCTCTTCAAGGCAGCTACCAGCCCGGAAAGTACCTCCCCTGCCTACCGCTTGAGCGTCATCGGGTACGATCCAGCTACAAGCCGGGGCTTCGACCACTGGGCAAAATCTGAGTCTCCTTAGTTCTACTGTGTCATAAAATATGTCGAATGCTTCGGTGCGCCCTGCCGCAGCACGGGCATCGTGCCAGGTGTCGCGCGATGACGCGGGCGAGACGAAAGCGCAAGGTCGCGATCGAGCACGGCTGATGGCGCTGCATCGGCTCCAGCCCCGCGCGGGCGGAAGCCTTCGGGTACGGCAGGCGCTTTGAATCGAGCACGGTTTTTTTTACGGCCGCGCAGGCGTTCCAACGTCAAAAAGCCATAGGCGGCGATGCACAGACTGGCGTGGTGATGAAAGCCGCGCCAGTTGCGTCCTTCGTAGTGGCCCAGGCCGAGTTCCTGCTTGAGTTCCAGGTAATCCCGCTCGATGCGCCAACGGCCCTTGATGGTG
>JAGWNA010000100.1 GCA_028871555.1 Lysobacteraceae bacterium | reverse complement strand
CGCGGCTACGGCACCGACCGCCACCTGATCGCCATCAGCTACCTGATCTGCGCCAACCTCAAACATCTGCCAAAGAACCCATGGACGCATGGGGCTCAGCAGAACGCCGCATGAGCGTCAACCACACGGATCGAGAGAGAGCCGGTAATCCGCAGCGAACAGCTGCGGCCTCATTGAAGCGAGATCTCGCGCGGCCAGGTCGAGGCAGCCACGCGGTAATCCGCAGCGAACAGCTGCGGCCTCACTGAAGCATATTGTCTGCCATGATTATTGCGCCGGTGGGCTCAGCGGGTAATCCGCAGCGAACAGCTGCGGCCTCATTGAAGCACGATGTACTCGGCAAAGCGCTGCTGCATGCTCGAGTAATCCGCAGCGAACAGCTGCGGCCTCATTGAAGCAACTTGAGGTTCTTCATCGCCTTGGCCGAGACCAGCGTAATCCGCAGCGAACAGCTGCGGCCTCATTGAAGCGACTGGCGCTGGCGCTAGCGTCTCGGTGGTGTTCTAAGTAATCCGCAGCGAACAGCTGCGGCCTCATTGAAGCAAAACTGGTCCAGCCGATCGGAACTACCATCCCGGCCGTAATCCGCAGCGAACAGCTGCGGCCTCATTGAAGCTGGCGCGGCTCACGCTTCCTCCTCCCTGAGGAGGTTGTAATCCGCAGCGAACAGCTGCGGCCTCATTGAAGCCAAGAGCTTCGAGCGGCTTACGAGGCCGAGTTGAAGTAATCCGCAGCGAACAGCTGCGGCCTCATTGAAGCACGAGGAGGTCGGCATGAGCCTGCGCAATGTAACGAAGTAATCCGCAGCGAACAGCTGCGGCCTCATTGAAGCTTGTGCGCCCGGATCCCGCGCAGACGGGGCAGTCGAGTAATCCGCAGCGAACAGCTGCGGCCTCATTGAAGCAAAATCTGGTAGTGACAATATAGCGGATGGTTGCGGCGTAATCCGCAGCGAACAGCTGCGGCCTCATCGAAGCGCACTTGCGGCTCAGGCGCTCGCCGGCTGCCGGATGCGCCGTGCGGCGAGGCGCTCGCGCCGCCGCGCACTCCACGCCTTCCGCCGCGCCGCCAGGCACGAGAAGATCACGTACAGCGCCGGGGTGCTGAGCAGGGTCAGGCTTTGCGAGATCAGCAGGCCGCCGATCAGGGCGATGCCGAGCGGGCGGCGCAACTCGGAGCCGGCGCCCAGGCCGATCGCGATCGGCAATGCGGCAAGGATGGCGACCATGGTGGTCATCATGATCGGGCGGAAGCGCACGATGCAGGCTTCGCGAGCGGCCTGAAGCGCATCCTTGCCGTGTTCGCGCTCGGCCACCAGGGCGAAGTCGATCATCATGATCGCGTTCTTCTTGACGATGCCGATCAGCAGCACCAGCGCGATCTGCGCCACCACCGACAGCTCGGTGCCGGTCAGCCACAGCGCCAGCAGTGCGCCGGCACCGGCGGCCGGCAGCGTGGAGAGAATCGTGACCGGGTGGACCAGGTTCTCGTACAGCATGCCCAGCACGATGTAGACAGTCAGCACGGCCGCCAGGACCAGCCACAGCATGCCGCTCTGCGACTGTCGGAAGCGGCGGAAGTCGCTGCCCATCCTGAGCTTGATGTCGCCCGGCATGCGCAGGTTGGCGGCCGTCGCCTGGATGATCTGCATGGCCTCGCCCATGCTCACCCCGGGCGCCAGGTTGAAGCTCAGGTCCATCGAGGTGTACTGGTTTTCGTGCCTGACCTGCGAGGGCGCCAGCCCCGGTTGCTGGCGGGCGATGGCGGTGATCGGGATCATCCTGCCGCTGCCCGATCGCAGGTAGATGCGGTCGAGCGCATCGGGCGTGGCGGTCTGCGTGGGCATCGCGTTGACCACCACCTTGTACTGGTTGATGTCGGAGTAGATGGTCGATACCTGGCGCTGGCCGAATGCGTCGTACAGCGCGCTGTCGATGGCGCCCATCGACACGCCGAGCCGGGCGGCCTTGTCGCGGTCGACCACGATGTTCTGGCGCAGGCCGGCCTCGTCGACGTCGGTGCCGACATCCCGCAGCCGGGGATTCTTGCTCAGCTCGGCCTGCAGCTTCGGCAGCCACTGCTGCAGTTCGGCCGGGTCGTTGCCCTGCAGCGAGACCTGGTATTGCGCGCCCTGGCCGGTACCGCCGCCGCCACTCGGCAGATCCTGGACCGCCCGCAACCGCAGGTTGAGATCGGGGTATTGCGCGGCCTTGGCGCTCAGCCGCGCCAGCACCTCGAAGGTGTCGTCGGTGCGGCCCTGGGCATGCGTCTTCAGGTCGATGTTGAAGGAGCCGCTGGTACCTTGCCGGCTGCTGCCCAGGCGCGATCCGACGGTGGCGACGTCCGGATCAGCCAGCAGCATCGCGGTGAGCCGCTCCAGGCGCTGCTTGCCGCCGGCAAACGACACGGTGGCGCTGGAACTGGCCCGACCCCAGATCAGGCCGGTGTCCTGCGCCGGGAACAGGCCGGTCTTGACCGCGCCGAGCAGGAAGAACGTGGCGACGATCAGCAGCAGCGGCGTCAGCGCGAACGCCAGGGCATGGCGCAGCGAAAAATCCAGTGCCCTGGCATAGAGGCGCAGCAGGCCGGCATGGAACGCATCGAGCCCGCGGCCCGGTCTGCGGAGCGGCCCGGACCCGCCCGGCGCATGCGCGCGACGGCCGCTCAGGAATCGCCCGCACAGCGCCGGTGTGAGCGTCAGCGACACGCTCGCCGATACCACGATGGCCGCCACCAGGGTGACCGCGAACTCGTGCATGAACATGCCGGTGATGCCGCCGGCGAACAGCAGCGGGATGAACACCGCAACCAGCGAGGCGGTGATCGAGACGACGGTGAAGCCTATTTCCCTGGCGCCCGCCAGGGTTGCCTGCGTCCTCGACATGCCGTCGTCGATGTGCCGGATGATGTTCTCGATCACCACGATCGCATCGTCCACCACGAACCCGATCGCGATCACCAGCGCCAGCAGGGTGAGGTTGTTCAGCGTGTAGCCGAGCACGTACATCACCACGAACGCCCCGGCCAGCGACAGCGGTACCGCCACCGCCGCAATCAACGTGGGCGCCAGCCGGCGCAGGAACAGCGCCATCGTCAGCACCACCATCGCCAGGCTGATCAGCAGCGTCGCCTGCACCTCGTGCAGCGAAGCGCGAATGGTTGGCGTATCGTCGAAGAACGGGGTGACCTGGGTTCCCGGTTGCAGATAGCCGCGCAGCTCCGGCAACTGCGCCTTGACGCTGTCCACCGTGGCGATCACGTTGGCGTCGGCCTTCTTGTAGACGTACATCAGCACGGCCGGCTTGCCGTGGAACCAGGCCGCCTGATACGCATCCTGCTGGCCGGCGTAGACGTGCGCCACGTCGGACAGGCGCACCGGCGTGCCGTTGCGGCTGGCGATCACCAGCTGGGCGAACTGCGCCGCATTGTGCAGCGACGTGGTGGCGCTGACCGCCATGGTAGTGCTGCCGTTGGACAGGAAGCCCTCCGGCGAGGTCACGTTGGCCGCGCTCAGCGCGTTGCGCAGCTGGTCCGGCGACAGCCCCAGCGCATTGAGCGCGCGCAGGTTCACGTCGACCCGGATCGCCGGCGTGGCGGCGCCGGCGATCTCCACCGACGACACCCCCGGCAGCTGCCGCAACCGCTGTGCCAGCAGGCTGTCGGCCGCGTTGTACAGGTCGGCCGCCGACTGCGTGTCCGAGGTCAGCGCGAACGCGATGATCGGATCGTCGTTCGGATTCGCCTTGCGGTAGCTCGGCGCACCGTTGAGGCCGCTTGGCAAATCCGGCATCGCGGCGTTGATCGCCGCCTGCACGTCGCGCGCGGCGGCATCCAGATCGGTACCGTTCTGGAACAGCATGAAGACGAAGGTGCTGCCCTCGGAGCTGGACGAGCGCATGGTGTCGATGCCGGGCACCTGGCCCAGATGCCGCTCCAGCGGCGCGGCCACGGTCGAGGCCATCGTGTTGGCGTCGGCGCCGGCTTCGCTGGCCTGCACGAAGATCGCCGGAAACTGCATGTCCGGCAACGCTGCCACGCCGAGCAGGAAATAGCTGATCGCGCCGGCCACGAACAACCCGATAGCCAGCAGCGAAGTGCCGATCGGGCGACGGATGAAGGGGCTGGAGATGTTCATGGATCGGATTTGACCGGGGCGCGGGCGGCACACCCGACAAGGCGTGGACGAATCATCCTACCCGTAACGCGCAAGCGGCAAAAAGGTTGATCCGGCGCTTGCGGCCACAACCTGTAGACGCTCGGTTCGCTGCCAAGCGATTTTCAGTGTCGACCTGACGGCACACCCCGACCTGACGGCACACCCTGTAGGAGCCCACCCTGTGGGCGATACCCGTTTCACGTCGAGCTCTTCGCGCACAGGGTGCGCTCCTACGGGGCAGGCAAGCCGGATCTTGTAGGAGCCCACCCTGTGGGCGATGCCTGTTTCCCGCCGAACCCTTCGCGCACAGGGTGCGCTCCTACGGGGCAGGCAAGCCGGATCTTGTAGGAGCCCACCCTGTGGGCGATGCCTGTTTCCGTCGAGCCCTTCGCGCACAGGGTGCGCTCCTACGGGGCAGGCGAGCCGGATCTTGTAGGAGCCCACCCTGTGGGCGATACCCGTTTCCCGCCGAACCCTTCGCGCACAGGGTGCGCTCCTACGGGGCGGGCGAGCCGGATCTTGTAGGAGCCCACCCTGTGGGCGATGGCCGTTTCACGCCGAGGCATTCGCGCACAGGGTGCGCTCCTACGCGAGGACGGCAAGGTGGTCAGGCCGTGCCGTCGGCCTGGGCGCGGCTCACTGCGCGCCGTTCGCGGCGCGCAGTGAGCCATTCGGAAAATCGTTCCATGTACAGGTAGATCACCGGCGTGGTGTACAGCGTCACCAGTTGCGACAGCAGCAGGCCGCCCACGATCGACACGCCCAGCGGCCGGCGCAGCTCGGCGCCGATGCCGTTGCCCAGCGCCAGCGGCAGCGCGCCGAGCATCGCCGCGGCGGTGGTCATCATGATCGGACGGAAGCGCAGCAGGCAGGCACGCCGGATCGCGTCGCGCGCGTTCATGCCGGTGCGCCTGGCCTCGATCGCGAAGTCGATCATCATGATCGCGTTCTTCTTGACGATGCCGATCAGGAGCACGATGCCGACGATGCCGTCCACCGACAGGCTCATACCGAACATGATCAGCGCCAGCAGCGCGCCGACGCCGGCCGGCGGCAGCGTGGAGATGATCGTCAGCGGGTGGATGTAGCTCTCGTACAGCACGCCCAGCACAATGTAGATCACCACGATCGCGGCCAGCAGCAGCAACACCTCGTCGCCCAGCGAGGAGGTGAACTCGGCCGCCTTGCCGACGAATTCGCCGCGCACCTGCGGCGGAAACTTCAGCTGCCGCTCGAGCTGATGGATCGCCGCGACCGCATCGGAGAGCGAATAGCCCGGCGCGACGTTGAACGACAGCGTCACCGCGGGCAGCTGCTGCTGGTGGCTGACCACCAGCGGCGCGCTGGTCACTTGCGCGCTGGCCAGCGAGGACAGCGGAATCGTGCCGCCGCCGCCGATCTGGAAGCCGATGTTGCCGGTGTTGCCGATGCCGGTCGGGGTGGCCGAGTTGCTCGACTGGAGCTGGCCGAAGCTGGTCGCGTTGCTGCCGGTGAGCGCGCCCGAACCGTTGCCGCGCACGGTCAGCTTGTTCAGCAGGTCGCGGCTGTTGCGGAACTCCGGCGCCACCTCCAGCACCACGCGGTACTGGTTCATCTGGGTGAAGATGGTGGAGATCTGGCGCTGGCCGAAGGCGTCGTACAAGGTGTCGTCGATGCTCTGCACCGGCACGCCGAGGCGGCTGGCCTTCTCGCGGTCGATGGTGAGCTTGAGCGCATTGCCGTTGTCGGCCAGGTTGTTGTCGACATCGGCCAGCTCCGGCCGCTGGCGCATCGCCTGGGTCATCCGGTCGGCATACTTTGCCAGCTCGGCCGCATTCACCTCGGACAAGGTGTACTGGTATTCGGTGGCGGCGACGCGGGTGTCCAGCGTCACGTCCTGCACCGGCTTCAGGTACAGCGCCACGCCCGGGATGCCGGCCACCGCGTGCTGCAGCCGCGGCAGCAGCCGGTCCAGCCCTTCGCGCTTGCCGCGATCCTTGAGCACGATGCTGAGCTGGCCCTGGTTGAGCGTGGGGTTGATCGTGCCCGCGCCGATGAACGCGGCCACCCCGGCCACCGCGGGATCGGCGCGCAGTGCTTCGGCGACCGCGCGGGTGCGCTGCTCCATCTGCGCAAACGCGATGTTGTCGTCGGCCTGCACCACGCCGGTGATCATGCCGGTGTCCTGCTCCGGCAGCAGGCCCTTGGGAATCTCGATGTACAGGAACACCGTCAGCACCATCGCGCCGGCGGCGACCAGCACGGTCAGGCGCCGGTGATCGAGCACCCGGTCCAGCGTGCGGGCATACAGATCCACCGTGCGCGACCACAGGTTGCTCTTGCCGGCAGCCTGCGTGCGCTCGTGCGCGGCGGCATCCTGCGGCAGCTGGTCCGGCTTCAGCAGGTAGGCGCACATCATCGGGGTCAGGGTCAGCGAGACCAGCATCGAGATGCTCACCGCGATCGTCAGCACCCAGGCGAATTCGTGGAACAGCCGGCCGGTGACGCCGGGCATCAGCAGCAGCGGCAGGAACACCGCCACCAGCGACACGGTCAGCGACACCACGGTGAAGCCGATTTCCTTCGCGCCGATCTCGGCCGCTTCCTTGCCGCCTTTGCCCTGCTCGATGTAGCGCACGATGTTCTCGATCATCACGATCGCATCGTCGACCACGAAACCGGTGGCCACGGTGAGCGCCATCAGCGACAGGTTGTCCAGCGACATGCCGGTGAACGACATCACCCCGAACGTGCCCAGCAGCGACAGCGGCACCGCCACCGACGGGATCACCGTCGCCCACAGCCGGCGCAGGAACACGAAGATCACGCCGACCACCAGGAACACGGTGAGGATCAGGGTGAACTCCACATCGTGCACCGAGGCACGGATGGTCACCGTGCGGTCGGAGAACACGTCCAGGTGCACGTCGGCCGGCAGCACGCTGCGCAGTTCCGGCAGCACGCGGCGGATCTGCTCCACCGTCTGCACGATGTTGGCGCCGGGCTGGCGGCGGATGTCCAGCAGCACCGCCGGCTTGCCGTTGGCCCAGGCGGCGAGCTGGTCGTTCTCGACCCCGTCGATCACCCTGGCCACGTCGGACAGGCGCACCGGCGAGTTGTTCTTGTAGCTGATGATGGTGTCTTTGTAGGCGGCCGCATCGGACAGCTGGTCGTTGGTGCCGATCGAGTAGCTCTGGGTCTTGCCGTTCAGCGTGCCCTTGGGCGCGTTGACGTTGGCCTGGGTCAGCGCCGAGCGCACGTCCTCCATGGTCAGGCCGAGGTTGGCCAGCTGCGCCGGGTTCACCTGCACGCGCACCGCCGGGCGCACGTTGCCGGCGATCGAGACCAGCCCCACGCCCTGTACCTGGGACAGCTTCTGCGCCAGGATCGAATCGGCCAGGTCGTTCACCTCGCGCAGCGGCCGGCTGTCCGATTGCAGCGCGAGGGTGAGGATCGGCGCATCGGCCGGGTTGACCCGGTTGTACACCGGCGGATACGGCAGGTTGCCCGGCAACGTGCCCCTGGCCTGGTTGATCGCCGCCTGCACGTCCTGCGCGGCGATGTCGATGTCGCGGTCCATCGCGAACTGCAGCACGATGGTGGACAGCCCGGCGGAGGAGTCCGAGCTCATCATGCTCAGGCCCGAGATCTGCCCCAGGTTGCGCTCCAGCGGCGTGGTGATCAGGGTCGCCATGGTGCTGGCGCTGGCGCCCGGATACTGGGTGGTCACCACCAGGCTGGGCGCCTCGATCTCCGGCAACGCCGACACCGGCAGCTGGCGAAAACCCAGGATGCCCAGCAGCAGGACCGCCACCATCAGCAGCGAGGTGGCGATCGGCCGGCGAATGAAAAGGGTCGAAAATCCCATGGCTATCCGTAACGTGATGGAGCGGCTTCAGCCGCGGTCAGGGCCGCACGACGCCATCGCGCGCGAGGCGTGCCGCCACTCAATGCCCATGGCGACCGCCGCCACTCTTGCTGTCTTTCCTGGCCTTCTCCAGCTGCGCCGCCGAGGGTGCCGCCGGCACTTCGCCGGGCTTGAGCGGCTTGACCTTGCTGCCCGGCTTGAGCCGGAACTGGCCTTCCGTCACCACCCGGTCGGCTGCCTTGAGCCCGCTGCCGATCATCACGTGGCTGTCGCCCACTTCGCCGGCAACCACCACCGGCTGCATCCTGACCGTGTTGTCGGCCTGCACCTGATAGACGTAATCGCCGTCCGGTCCGCGCTGCACCGCCTGCGCCGGGATCACCAGGCCGCCATCGACGGTATTGACCAGCAGTTGCACGTTGACGAACTGCCCCGGCCACAACTCGTTGCCGGCATTGCCGAACTCGGATTTCAGGCGGAACGTGCCGGTGCTGGTGTCGATCTGGTTGTCGATCACCTTCAGCACGCCGCCGCTGGCGATCGGGTGCGCATCGACGCGATCGAGCGCGGTGACCTGCAGCGGCGTGGCGCCCTGGGCGGCCCGGCGCACCAGGTCGAGATT
>JAGWNA010000099.1 GCA_028871555.1 Lysobacteraceae bacterium | reverse complement strand
GCGGTGACCATGCTGCTGACCGACAAGTACTTCGGCACCAGCTTCTTCAACCCCGGCGGCGGCGGCGACCCGGTGCTGTACCAGCACATCTTCTGGTTCTTCGGGCACCCGGAGGTCTACATCATGATCCTGCCGGCGTTCGGGATCATCTCCGAAGTGATCCCGACCTTCGCCCGCAAGCCGATCTTCGGCTACAAGGCGATGGTGTTCGCGATCGCCTCGATCGCTTTCCTCTCGTTCATCGTGTGGGCGCACCACATGTTCGCGGTGGGTCTGCCGCTGGGTGCCGACATCTTCTTCATGTACGCGACGATGCTGATCGCGGTGCCGACCGGCGTGAAGGTGTTCAACTGGGTCAGCACCATGTGGGGCGGATCGATGACGTTCGAGACGCCGATGCTGTTCGCCATCGCGTTCGTGATCCTGTTCACCATCGGCGGTTTCTCCGGCCTGATGCTGGCGCTGGTTCCGGCCGATTTCCAGTATCAGGACAGCTATTTCGTGGTCGCGCATTTCCATTATGTGCTGGTGACCGGCGCGCTGTTCGCGATCATCGCGGCGACCTATTACTGGCTGCCGAAGTGGACCGGCAGGATGTACAGCGAGTTCTGGGGCAAGATGCATTTCTGGAACAGCGTGGTGTGGGTGAACGTGCTGTTCTTCCCGATGCACTTCCTGGGCCTGGCCGGCATGCCGCGCCGCATTCCCGACTACAACGTCGCGTTTGCCAACTTCAACATGATCAGCTCGATCGGCGGCTTCCTGTTCGGCGCCTCGCAGCTGATTTTCCTGGGCGTGCTGATCCATTGCGTGTTCTTCTCGAAGAAGAAGGCGGCGGAGCGCGCGTGGGAAGGTGCCAAGGGGCTGGAATGGACGGTACCCTCGCCGGCCCCGCACCATACGTTCGACGTGCCGCCGATCATTCATGACGAGGAACTGGCCCACGGCAACGTGAACGCCTGACCTCCAGTACAACGCTTCGCCCGCGCATGGCAGGGCGAAGCCGGGGAAAACCGATCGACATGACGCAGCAGACAACAGGGCACAGCATGGCGGACAGCAGGAAAGGGGTGCGGCGCACCGTGACGATACTTGTCGGGGTGGTGGTGACGTTCTTTCTGCTGTCGTTCCTGCAGATCCTGCTGATGAAAAAATAGTTTTACCGCAGGTTGCTATCGCAAGCGCAAGGCGTTCCCCTTCAACCGGTCGGGTTCAGTCGATCGGCATGCAGTTCCCCGAGCGGCATGGCGGGGCAAAAGTCATCAAGAGAAATCCACGGGGTCTCACCATGGGTCAGCAGCACGACGCTTACTTTGTTCCGGCCAAGAGCTTCTGGCCATTCGTGGCCGCAGTGGTCATGTTCACCACCATGTTCGGCGCCGCACACTGGCTCAATGCGGAACCGGGCGACTCCGGTTTCGGCAGGACCGTACTTGCCGTCGGCGCGATCGGCGTGCTGGGCATGTTCTTCGGCTGGTTCCGCTCGGTGATCAACGAGTCGCTGTCCGGTCGCTACAACGGCCAGGTGGATACCTCGTTCCGCATGGGCATGATGTGGTTCATCTTTTCCGAGGTGATGTTCTTCGGCGCGTTCTTCGGCGCGCTGTTCTACATCCGCATGTTTTCGGTGCCGTGGCTGGGCGGCGAGGGTCATGGCGCGCTGACCCACCAGTTTCTGTGGAGCGATTACGCGGCTTCGTGGGGCGCCGACGGCGGCAACGGTCCGGCACATGTGGGTGGCAGCTTCAGCACCGTTCCCGCGTGGGGGCTGCCGTTGCTCAATACGCTGATCCTGCTCAGCTCCAGCGTCACCGTGACCATTGCCCATCACGCCCTGCGTGCGGGGCACCGCGGCAAGATCCTGGTATTCCTGGGCATGACCGTGCTGCTGGGCGCACTGTTCCTGAACTTCCAGGCGCACGAATACATCGAGGCTTATCGCGAACTCAACCTGACCCTGCACAGCGGCGTCTACGGCGCCACGTTCTTCCTGCTGACCGGGTTCCATGGCCTGCATGTGACGCTGGGCACCATCATGCTGTCGGTGATCTGGTTCCGCGTGCTGAAGGGTCACTTCAGCAAGGAGCATCATTTCGGCTTCGAAGCGGTGGCGTGGTACTGGCACTTCGTCGACGTGGTCTGGCTCGGCCTTTTCATGTTCGTCTACATACTTTGACCTCACGCGACGTCCTGTCGCGGAGAGCGAAGATCAAGAACCGGCCATCCATGGCCGGACTGTTTTGACCCCACGCGACGTCCTGTCGCGGAGAGCAAAGATTAAAAACCGGCCATCCATGGCCGGACTCTTCAGAGAAGCGCCGCTTCGAAGAGAGTTCTCGAATAAAAGAAGCCCGCCATTTGGCGGGCTCCTTCATGTAACGGGAAACGGCCGCCGTCGTGGCGGGTACAATTACTGGCCAACGTCGTGCGGATGCAGCCAACCCATCCAGATGCCGAACACGACCATGCCGATCAGCAGCAGCGACAGGCCGATGCGGCGAGTCAATGCCCATACCGTGCGCTTGTCGTTATCCTTGTCGGTCATCATGAAAAACAGTGCCTGGCCGAGGCTGAAGATCACCACCAGCAGCAACCCCACCAGCGCATATTTGTAGATGGTTTCCACGTGATTGATCCGATCGATTTCGATAAGGACAGTATAGCCACCGCCAGCGGGCACTCCGCGTGAGCGGATTTCGCCGTCCGTCCTGGTGGGCGTTGCTGCTGACAGCGGCCGGGGCCTTGCTGTTCATGCGTTTGGGCGTCTGGCAGCTGCATCGCGCCGACTACAAGGAAGCACTTCTGCGACGGTATGCCGCATCGTCATCCGCACCGCTGCAGGACTTCGCTGGGGTGGCCGCAAAGCCCCCGGCCGACAGCATTCCGCGGTTGAGGGTACGAGGCCGTTATCTTGCCGATCGCCGCTACCTGCTGGACAACCCCAGGCACGACGAGCGCGGCGGGGTGGAAGTATTCGCGCCGCTGGAGTTGCCCGGACAGCGTCGATTGCTGCTGGTCGACCTGGGGTTCCTGCCGGGCAATGGCACGGGGCAGAAGCCGCGGCTGCCGCCACTGCCGGCCGGCGATGTCAGTCTGCAGGGATCGTACGTACCGCCGCCGCCGACCGGCATCGAGATGGGCGGCAATGCGCTGGCGCGGCAAACGCACTGGCCGAAGGACAGCATCTTCCTGGATCCGGTCCAGGTCGCCAGCGACCTGGACCGCCCGCTGTATCCGCGGGTGCTGGCGCTGGATGCCGAACCGGCCTCGGGCTACGTGCGCGAGCACACCTTCGACTTTTCCACGATGCCGCCGGCGCGGCATCGTGCCTATGCCTTCCAGTGGTTTTCCTTTGCCGTTGCCGCCGTGGTGATCCTGCTGGTGGTGCATCGCAAGCGCGACCCGCGCAAACCGTGAACATGCCAAGCGATGAATGCCGATGAATACAGTTGATTCCGCCAAGTTGCGCAAGAGCCGCCGCTCCCTGCTGTTGATCGCGTCGGTGTTTGCCGCGCCGTTCATCGTTGCCGGATTGCTCGTGTTCGGCGGTTGGCAACCCACCGGCAAGGCCAATGGCCAGCCGATCCTGCCGCAACGCAATTTCGTCGCCGAAAAGCTGCGCGTGCAGCTGGCGAACGGCCAGCCGTATCCGTGGCGCGACAGCAAGCCGCGGATGACCCTGATCGCGCTGGCCGGGCCCGATTGCGCCGTGCATTGCCTCGCTGCGCTGACCGGGATGGCCAAGGCGCGGGTCATGCTCAATCGCAACCAGTCGCGTCTGCGCCTGCTCTATCTGGGCACGCCGCCGGCCGATGCTGCCCAGCGCACGGCCATGATGAACTACTGGCAGCTGGGCGACGATGTCGCCGGCAGGCTCGCCGGTTACCGGCCGGCCGCCCCGGACAGCGTCAGTGCGCTGCTGGTGGAATCCGACGGCACCGCGCTGTCGCAGTATCCGGCCGGTTTTGATGTTGCCGGCCTGCTCCGTGATCTGCAGAAGGTGATCCGCTGATGTCGTCCCGTCCGTTCAAGGTACTGCGAGGCCTTTCGCTGCTCGCGGCGGTGTTTGCACTCGGGTTGGTGATGTTCGGCGCGTTCGTGCGGCTGTCCAATGCGGGTCTGTCCTGCCCGGACTGGCCGACCTGCTACGGTCAGGTGACCTGGCCCGAACATGCGCACGAAATTGCCCGCGCCGATGCGGCATTTCCACAGCGTCCGTTCGAAACGCACAAGGCGTGGCGCGAGCAGGTGCATCGCTTCCTGGCCGGCACGCTCGGCGTGCTGGTGCTGGCGCTGGCGCTGCTGGCCAGCTGGCGCAGGCGCGCTGCGCGGCTGGCGGTCATGGCCGCGGCGGCATTCGCGGTGGCCGGGGTCGGCCTGTACATGCATGGCGAACATCGCTGGTCGTCATGGCTGGCGGCATGCGCGATTGCGCTGCCGCTGTGGGCGGCGATCGGGCTGAAGCGGCCGGCGGCATGGAAGATCTGCGTGCTGGCGCTGGCGGTGATCATTTTCCAGGCCATGCTGGGCATGTGGACGGTGACCTTGCTGCTCAAGCCGATGGTGGTGATGGGCCACCTGCTCGGCGGCATGGCCACCTTCGCGCTGCTGGCTTACGCCGCGCTGCGATTTGCCGGGGTGGGCGCGACGGACGACCGTCTGGCGGATCTGCGGCGATGGGTGGCGATCGGCATCGTGCTGCTGGCTTGCCAGATCGCGCTGGGTGGCTGGACCTCGTCCAACTATGCCGCGCTGGCGTGCGGTTACGGTCCCGGTTCGTTTCCGCAATGCCTGAACCAGTGGCTGCCGGCGACGGATTTCCATCAGGCCTTTGTGCCCTGGCGCAGCATTGGCGTGAACTACGAGGGTGGCGTGCTGGACATGGCCGCGCGCAGCGCGATCCAGCTCGCGCATCGGCTCGGCGCGCTGGTGGTGGCCGCCTATCTCGGCTGGCTGTCGTTCAGGGCCGCCAGGCGCGGCCTGCGCGGTTACGCCATCGCGATCGCGCTGGCGCTGGCGAGCCAGCTGCTGCTGGGCATCGGCAATGTGTATCTCGGGCTGCCGCTGCCGGTGGCCACCGCGCACAACGGCATGGCCGCTTTGTTGCTGTTCACCCTGCTGGCCGCGTTGGCACGCACGCAGCGTCGGCATGACGGAGCTGGCGCCGCCGTCGGTGCAGCGGCGCCAGGATGAGCCTGATGCGGGAATATCTGCAATTGACCAAGCCGCGCGTCGTCGCGCTGCTGGTGTTCTGTGCGGTGATCGGCATGTTCCTGGCGGTGCCCGGGATCCCGCCCTGGCGGGCGCTGGTGTTCGGCACGCTGGGCATCTGGATGGCCTCCGGTTCGGCCGCCGCCTTCAACCACCTGATCGATGAGCGCATCGACAAGTTGATGGTCCGTACGGCGAGGCGCCCGCTGGCCACGGGCAGACTGACGCCGCGGCAGGTGCTGGTGTTTGCGATCCTGCTGGGCACCGGCTCGATGCTGGTGCTGGGCCTGCTGGTCAACCGGCTCACTGCCGGGCTCACCTTCGGCGGCCTGATCGGCTATGCGCTGGTCTACACCGCGTACCTGAAGCGTGCGACGCCGCAGAACATCGTGATCGGCGGCCTGGCCGGCGCGATACCGCCGGTGCTGGGCTGGACGGCGGTGACCGGCGCGCTGCATCCGTTTGCGCTGCAGCTGTGCCTGATCATCTTCGTGTGGACGCCACCGCACTTCTGGGCACTGGCGATCTTCCGTCGCGACGACTACGCCCGGGCCCATGTACCGATGCTGCCGGTCACCCATGGCGTGGCCTACACCCGCTGGCACGTGCTGTTCTACACGGTGCTGCTGGTGCTGGTGACGCTGCTGCCGGTGCTGACCGGGATGAGCGGTCTGATCTATCTCGGCGGTGCGGCGGTGCTGGGCGCAGGGTTCCTGTATTACGCCGTGCGGCTGCTGAACCCGCCGGACGAGCTTTTCGCGATGAAGGTGTTCAGCTATTCGATCGTTTATCTGATGGCACTGTTCGCGTTCCTGCTGGCCGACCACTGGCTGGTCGGTCCGATGGTGCAGCAGGGGCTGGTGTTCCAGCGCAGCCTGTGAGGAAGCGGCGGCTTGGGCGACCCGGCCGAGCGGACGGTGCGCGATCGATATTTCTCGGCGAAGCCGGTTTCAGGCGTTGACTCCAACGCGTCGGCACAGCAAAATGCACGCGCTGGTTGGTGCGCTGCACTACCGGCTCCCAGTCCTGACAAATCAAGGCATATGGACGTTTACCCTAGTTGCGACGCCGACATCCGCTTGCTTCGGATGCCGGCGCCACATGACAAGTTGAACGCTTGCGGCGACCGCCTGCGGTCGGCCGGTATTTTCCTCGACTAGGGAAACCCGGCCCACCCTCGACGACGCCGTTGGCGTCGTTACGAGGAGATGGGCCGATGAAGCTCCTTCACGATTTCATTCGTCTGCGTGCCGCTGGCCGCCGACTGTTGTGCGGCCGGCGCGACGCGCGGGCGTTCAGCTATGCCGTGACCGTACCGCTGCCGCTGTCCACGCCGGGATCCGATCCGGCCGGCTGCGGCATCCCGGCCGTCGCCAGTGCCTCTGCGGCGGTCGCGCCGCCGTCGTCGCTGCCGCCGCCGCGTCATCTCTGTCTGGTATCAAGTCACTGAAGTGCATTTTCGCCCACCGGGCGGCCTGGCCTGCGCCAGCCGGGTGTGGGTGCGTCTGGCCGTCCCCGCCGAAAAGACGTCCGGACGGCCGCAAGCCATAAAAGTCCGGGTCGTACCGGCCGTCACGCTGCAGTGGCATGGACATCATCGAAGCAACGGTAGCGACTCATGAGCAAGCAATCGATCCAGGCGCCGGGCAAGGTTGCGCCGGCACCGCCGCGCGTCGCCGTGGCGGCGGAGGCCTTTCGCAGCAATGCGCAGCTGCTGACTGCGCTGGAGACCGCGCCGGGCGGTCTCGACGAGGAACAGATTGCCGAACGACTGCATCGTGACGGCCTCAACGAGGTATCGCACGAGAAGCCGCCGCACTGGGCGATGCAGCTGCTGCAGGCCTTCAAGAACCCGTTCATCGTCGTGCTGCTGGTGCTGGCCGGCGTGCAGCTGTTCACCGATGGCGGCGACCTGACCGGCCCGGCCATCGTTGCGGTGATGGTGACGATCAGCGTGCTGCTGAGTTTCAGCCAGGAATACCGCTCCTCGCGCGCCGCCGAGAAGCTCAAGGCGATGGTGCGCAATACCGCCACGGTGCTGCGGCGCGCGTCGGACGGGCACAGCGAGCAGATCGAGGTGCCGGTGATCGAGCTGGTGACCGGCGACATCGTGCACCTGGGTGCCGGCGACATGGTGCCGGCGGACCTGCGTCTGCTCAGTGCGAAGGACCTGTTCATCAGCCAGGCGATCCTCACCGGCGAATCGTTGCCGGTGGAAAAGGCCGCGCCGGCAAACGCTCCCCACGCTGACCGTGAGCCGGGCCGGGATGGCGGCAATCCGCTCGATCTTTCCACGGTCTGCTACATGGGCACCAACGTGGTCAGCGGCACCGCCACCGCCGTGGTGGTGGCGACCGGTGCGCGCAGCTACCTGGGCTCGCTGGCGCACAGCATGAGCGGGCAGCGCGTGCAGACCAGCTTCGACCGCGGCATCCGCAGCGTCAGCTGGCTGCTGATCCGCTTCATGGCCGTGATGGTGCCGGTGGTGTTCCTGATCAACGGCTTCAACAAGCACGATTGGACCGAGGCGTTCCTGTTCGCGCTGTCGGTGGCGGTGGGCCTCACCCCCGAGATGCTGCCGCTGATCGTCACCGCGAACCTGGCCAAGGGCGCGCTGGCGATGTCCCGGCGCAAGGTGGTGGTGAAGCGGTTGAACGCGATCCAGAACTTCGGCGCGATGGACGTGTTGTGCACCGACAAGACCGGCACCCTGACGCTGGACAAGATCGTGCTGGAACGCCATCTCGACCTGGACGGCGAGGAGTCCGACGAGGCGCTGGAATACGGCTATCTCAACAGCCGCTTCCAGACCGGCCTGAAGAACCTGATGGACAAGGCGGTGCTGGCGCACAAGGACCTGGAGTCGGCGGCGATGCGCTATCGGGTGGTCGACGAGATCCCGTTCGATTTCCAGCGCCGGCGCATGTCGGTGGTGGTCGCCAACGGCGAAGGCGAGCATCTGCTGATCTGCAAGGGCGCGGTCGAGGAGATGCTGTCGATCTGCGCGTTTGCCCGCACCGGCGATGTCACCTCGCCGATGACCGACGAGCGGCGCCGGGAAATCAAGGCGATGACCCATCGGCTCAACGATGACGGCCTGCGCGTGCTGGTGGTCGCGATGCGGCGCGAGCCGGCGCAGGAGCGTCCGTACAGCGTGGCCGACGAAGGCGAGCTGATCGCGGTCGGCTGCCTGGCGTTTCTCGACCCGCCGAAGGACTCGGCGGCCACCGCGATCCAGGCGCTGAACCAGCACGGAGTCGCGGTGAAGGTGATCACCGGCGACAACGAGGCGGTGACCCGCAAGATCTGCCGCGAGGTCGGGCTGGACGTGACCCATTCGGTGCAGGGCAGGGACATCGAGCCGCTCGACGATGCCGCGCTCGATACGCTGGTGGCACGGGTCACGATCTTCGCCAAGATGTCGCCGCTGCAGAAGGCGCGCGTGGTGCGTTCGCTGCAGCGGCAGGGCCACACGGTGGGCTTTCTCGGCGACGGCATCAACGACGCGCCGGCGCTGCACGACGCCGATGTCGGCATCTCGGTGGATACCGCCACCGACATCGCCAAGGAGTCGGCCGACATCATCCTGCTGGAAAAGAACCTGATGGTGCTGGAGGAGGGCGTGATCGAGGGCCGGATCACCTTCGGCAACATCATGAAGTACATCAAGATGACCGCCAGCTCGAACTTCGGCAACGTGTTCAGCGTGCTGGTGGCCAGCGCGTTCCTGCCGTTCCTGCCGATGCTGCCGCTGCAGATCCTGGTGCAGAACCTG
>JAGWNA010000020.1 GCA_028871555.1 Lysobacteraceae bacterium | reverse complement strand
CCGCATCGCGCGCGAACACGCCAACGGCACGCTGCGCATCACCACCCGGCAGACGTTCCAGTGGCACGGCAGCATCAAGCGCAAGCTGAAACCCACCATCGCCGCGATCCACCACGCGCTGGCCACCACCATCGCGGCCTGCGGCGACGTGGTGCGCAACGTGGTCAGCACCGCCAACCCGGTCGAGTCGCCGGCGCACGCGATCACCTACGCGTGGGCGGCGAAGCTGTCCGAGGACCTGGCGCCGAAGACGCGCGCCTATCACGAGATCTGGCTGGACGGCGAGCAGCTGGTCGGCGAGCATGCGGCCGACGAGCCCGAGGCCGAGCCGCTGTACGGCGCCACCTATCTGCCGCGCAAATTCAAGATCGGCCTGGCGATCCCGCCGCTCAACGACATCGACGTGTTCGCCCAGGATCTGGGCCTGGTCGCGATCATCGAGCAGGGCGAGCTGCGCGGTTTCAACGTGGCGGTCGGCGGCGGCATGGGCGCCACGCACAACGACGCGACCACCTACCCGCGGCTGGCCGACGTGATCGGCTTCGTCGCCCCCGCACAGCTGTATGCCGTTGCCGAGACGGTGGTGGCGGTGCAGCGCGACTGGGGCAACCGCAGCGAGCGCAAGCATGCGCGGCTGAAGTACACGCTCGACAACCGCGGGCTGGATGCGTTCGTCGCCGAGCTCGAGTCGCGCCTCGGCTTCCGGCTGCAGCCGGCGCGTCCGTTCCGCTTCGACCACAACGGCGACCGCTACGGCTGGATCGAGGGCCACGACGGGCGCTGGCATCTCACCTTGCACATCGAATCGGGCCGCCTCGCCGATGTCGGCCAACGGCGCGCGCTGACCGGCCTGCGCGAACTGGCCCTGGTGCACGCCGGCGATTTCCGCCTCACCTGCAACCAGAACCTGATCGTGGCGAACGTCGCGGCCGCCGACCGCGCGCGCATCGATGCGATCGTCGAGGCCCACGGCCTGGACGGCTACCGCCGGCAGAGCGCGATCCGCCGTCATGCGATCGCCTGCGTCGCGCTGCCCACCTGCGGGCTGGCGATGGCCGAGAGCGAACGCTATCTGCCGAACCTGCTGCCGAAGCTCGAAGCCGCGCTCGAACGCCACGGCCTGGTCGACGCGCCGATCCTGCTGCGCCTGTCCGGTTGCCCGAACGGCTGCTCGCGGCCGTACCTGGGCGAGATCGCGCTGGTCGGGCGCGGGCCGGGACGCTACGACCTGCGCCTGGGCGCGGACTTCGGCGGCCGGCGCCTGAACCAGGTCCATCGCGAGAATGTCGACGAGGCGGCGATCCTCGAAGCGCTCGACCCGCTGTTCGCGCGCTATGCCGCCGAGCGCACGCAAGGCGAAGGCTTCGGCGACTTCCTGCTGCGCACCGGCATCCTGGCGCCGGTGCCGGTGCGGCGCATCGCGGCGACGGTAGTGGCATGAACATGCACGCGATGCGCATCGAGGCCGCCGCGCCGGAGCCGCAATCGCTGGCCGAGTTGAATGCCGCGTTGGCGCGGCTCACCGCCGAGCAGCGGGTGGCATGGGCACTGGAGAACATCCCGGGCGAACACGTGCTGTCGTCCAGCTTCGGCGCGCAGGCGGCGGTATCGCTGCATCTGGTGACGCGCCAGCGCCCGCAGATTCCGGTGGTGCTGATCGACACCGGCTACCTGTTTCCCGAAACCTACCGTTTCGTCGACGAACTGACCGAACGGCTGGCGCTGAATCTCGAGGTGTACAGCTCGCCGCTCAGCCCCGCCTGGATGGAGGCGCGCCATGGGCGGCTGTGGGAGCAGGGCGTGGCGGGCATCGACCGCTACAACCAGCTGCGCAAGGTCGAGCCGATGCAGCGCGCACTGGGCGAGCTCGGTGCCGCCAGCTGGTTCGCCGGCCTGCGCCGCGACCAGTCGCGCAGCCGCGCCGCGATCGAGTTTGCCGAACACCGCAACGGCCGCTGGAAATTCCACCCGCTGGCCGACTGGAGCGACCGCGACATCGGCCAGTACCTCGCGCGCCACGGTTTGCCGTACCACCCGCTGTGGGAGCAGGGCTACGTGTCGATCGGCGACCGCCACACCAGCCGCCGCTGGGAACCGGGCATGGACGCCGAGGACACCCGCTTCTTCGGCCTCAAGCGCGAATGCGGCCTGCACGGCATCGCGTGACGCACCGGCGGGCGCAACGCGCCGGCCTTGTCCGCAGTCCCGCAACGAGGCGGGCCGGTATCTGCGTGCCCGACCGACCGGCCTCGATGGCCATCGACAGGGCCATGCCCGTGCACGCCGACGCCTGAGCTCGGCAACGCCGACGCCTGCGCGCAGGCCGGACGACTTTCCCGGCATGCGGTGCCCGCTGCCGGACCTGCGCATGCAGGACTTTCGTCACTTGTAATCCGGCAAACGAAGCCTTCACAGTCGTCGGAGTCGCCTGCGCGCCGCGGCTGCATCGCTGCGCGTCCCGCTTTCGCACCGAGGAAAAGACAACCATGCGCAACCGCTTCCGTATGCTCCCCCTGGCGATCCTTGCCGCGATCGGCACCATGCCGGCCATCGCCGCCAAGGTGCCGGCGCAGTCGCCGCCGATCCAGGCGCCCGACAAGGGGCCGTTCGCGCGGCTGCACTTCCGCGACCTGGGGCCGGCCATCGCCGGCGGCCGCGTCACCGCGGTGGTTGGCATCCCCGGCAATCCGCTGACCTACTACGTGGGCGCCGCCGCCGGCGGCGTGTGGAAAACCAGCGACGGCGGCGAGCACTTCAAGCCGATCTTCAACCACGAAGCGTCGGCTTCGATCGGCGCGCTGGCACTGGCGCCGTCCAACCCCAACCTGGTCTGGGTGGGCACCGGCGAAAGCAATATCCGCAACGACATCATGGACGGCGCCGGCGTGTACCTGTCCACCGATGCCGGCAAGTCCTTCAAACGCATGGGCCTGAGCGACGCCGGCCAGATCGGCAAGATCGTGGTCGACCCGCTGAACCCCGATCACGTGCTGGTGGCCGCGCTGGGCCATGCGTGGGGACCGAACGCCGAACGCGGCGTGTTCGAAACCACCGATGGCGGCAAAAGCTGGCACAAGACGCTGTTCGTCGACAACCAGACCGGCGCCATCGACATCGCCATGGCGCCGGGCAACCCCGAGGTGCTGTTCGCGGCTACCTGGCAGGTGGTGCGTCATCCATGGAACCTGGTCGACGGCGGCAAGGGCAGCGGCCTGTGGCGCTCCACCGACGGCGGCGCCAGCTGGAAGCGGCTCGGCGAAGGCTTGCCCAAGGGGCCGCTGGGGCGCATCGCGGTGGCCACCGCGCCGAGCGACCCCGAGCGCGTCTACACGCTGGTCGAGACCAAGCCGGGCAAGGGCCTGCTGTTCGTCTCGCACGACCTCGGCGACAAGTGGAGCGAGGTCAGCGACAACCATGCGCTGGACGTGCGGCCGTTCTACTTCTCGCGCTTCGCGGTGTCGCCGGTCAATGCCGACAAGCTCTATTTCATGTCGTTCTACCTGATGGAATCGGACGACGGCGGCAAGACCGCGCACGTCCTCGACAAGAGCGTGCACGTGGACCATCACGCCTTGTGGATCGACCCGACCCAGCCGCAGCGCATCCTCCAGGGCAACGACGGCGGCGCGTACCTGAGCCAGGACGGCGGCAAGAGCTGGCGCTTCCTCGACGCCCTGCCGATCGAGCAGGACTACATGGTGGCGGCCGACAGCAAGACGCCTTACACCCTGTGCGCCGGCCTGCAGGACAACAGCGGCTGGTGCGGGCCATCCAGCTCGCTGGCCGACAGGGTGGTCGGCGGCAACGACTGGTTCAACGTGGTGGGCGGCGACGGCCAGTACGTGGTGCCGGCCGGCGACGACCTGATCTACAACGACTCGCAGGACGGCGCGATGGCGGTGTTCCATCGCGCCAGCAAGCGCAGCGACTTCGTGATGCCTTATCTGCACGGCCCGGCGTTCGTGAACGACCTGCCGCTCGACCAGGCGAAATACCGCTTCAACTGGACCAGTCCGATCGCGGTCGATCCGCAACGTCCGCAGACCGTCTACCTGGGCGGCAACGTGGTGTTCAAGTCCACCGACGCCGGCCTGCACTGGACGCCGATCAGCGGCGACCTCACCCGCAACGACAAGGCCAGGCAGGCGCTCTCCGGCGGCCCGGTGAACCTCGACCTGTCCGGTGCGGAAACCTACGACACCCTGCTCTCGCTCAGCGTGGCGCCGTCGGACGGGCAGGTGCTGTGGGCCGGCACCGACGACGGCCTGGTGCAGCTCACCCGCGACGGCGGCGCGCACTGGAGCAACGTGACGCCGCCCGGCGCGCCGAAATGGGCGCGGGTGTACCAGGTCGGCGTGTCGGCCAGCGCAGCGGGCACCGCCTACGTGGGCTTCGACGCGCACGAGCTGGACGATCGCCGCGCGTATGTCTGGCGCACCGAGAACTACGGCAAGAGCTGGACGCGCATCGACAAGGGCCTGCCGAACGCACCGGTGTTCGTGGTGCGCGAGGATCCCGCGCATGCCGGCGTGCTGGTGGCCGGCACCGACGTCGGCGCCTTCCTCTCGCGCGACAACGGCGGCCACTGGTCGCCGCTGCAGGCGCATCTGCCGACGGTACCGGTGTTCGACGTGAAGTTCGTGCAGGACGACCTGGTGCTGGCCACCCACGGCCGCGGCATCTTCGTGTTCGACCATTTCGCGCCGCTGGCCGAATACGGCGACGGCGTGGCGAAGCAGCCGCTGCACCTGTTCACGCCGCGCGCCGGCACCGAGTTCGTACGCTGGTCGCGCGGCGAGGGCGCCGAGCCGCTGTACACCGTGCCCAATGCGCCCGACGGCGTGGTCATCGACTACAGCGTGCCCAAGGCGGTGAAGGCGGCCAAGGGGGCCAGGCACGGTGCGGTGGCCATCACCGTGCATGATGCGGCGGGCCACCTGATCGCCACCCGCTACGCCAACGCCAAGGCCGGGGTGAACCGCACCGTGTGGAACATGCGCTACGACGGCGCCACCCGGCTCGACTTCGACCAGTCCGAGCGCGAGAAGAAGGCCGCCAAGGACGGCAACAATCCCGGCGGCCCGGCGGTGTTGCCGGGCACCTATCAGGTCACGGTGAGCGCCGACGGCCGCAGCGCCAGCGAGAGCGTGCTGGTCAAGGCCGACCCCAACCAGGCGCCGGCGATGGCGGCCCAAAAAGCCGTACTGCAGCATGCGCTGGCGGCACGCAGCGGGCTCAGCGCCCTGAACGACATGCTCAACCGGGTCACCGCGATGCGCGCCACGCTGAAGCAGTTCGAGGCCAATGCGGGTGACGACGCACGCTACGCGGATGCCCTGGCGCAGGCGAAGAAGCTCGACGGCGAACTGGACAGGTTCAAGGACAGCATCTACGCCAAGGGCGTGCAGCACGACGTCATCGAGGACGACCTGAAGGAACTCTCCGATCTGCACGGCGGCATGCAGGCGCTGGCGGGCTACGGCTTCAACAGTCTGCAAGGCCAGCTGCCGCCGGCGGCATTGCTGGAGCTCGAGCAGGAGCTGGAGGCGAAGGTCGGCGACCGGATCGGCCGCTTCAACGCGCTGCTGGCCGGCGACGTGGTTGCCTACAACCGCGCCGCCTACGCCGTCGGCGCACCGACCGTGATGACCGGGCAACCGGTGAAACTCGCGCCCGTCAGCCTGTAACGCATGCACAGCCGGGGCCGTCGATCATGACGGTCCCGGTGGCATGCCGTCGGTGCGGCACGTACTCGCCCCGCGGTGCGCTCAGGTCGCGTCAGGCAGCGGCGCCGGCTGCCGCTGCCGCCAGTGCGGTACGCCGGGCCAATCGCTTTGGGCCGCATCGCCGGCCAGCGTCCTTGCCACTTCGCGGCGATCCAGGTGCGGCGCGAACTGGCCGATGAACTCCAGCATGTATTCGCGCAGCACGCTTTCGCGGCGCAGCACGATCCAGGTGGTGCAGCGGGGGAACAGGTGGTCGGCGGGCAGGCTGTGCAGATCGGTGTCGCTGTCCTGCATGGCCATCTCGGCCAGCACGCCGATGCCCAGGCCGGCGCGCACGTAGGTCTTGATCAGGTCGGCGTCGCCGGCGGTCATCACGATCTGCGGGGTCAGGCCGACCGCGTCGAACGCCCGCCGCAGGGACGACTCCGCCTTCAGCGACGATTCGTAGCTGACCAGCGGCAGCTCGGCCAGTTCGTGCAGGGTGGGCGGCTGTCCGCGCGCGGCCAGCGGATGCCCCTGTGGCGTCACGATCACCCGGTGCCAGTGGTAGGCCGGCAGGGCGATGCCGGATGCGGGCGGTGCGCCGGCGCTGCTGATCACCGCCATGTCGACGTGGCCGGCTTCCAGTTGCGCCAGCACGTCGGCATCGCGGGTCGGCTGCAGGTGCACGCTGACCTGCCGATAGAGGTTGCTGAGCGCGGCGATCGCGGCGGGCAGGGCGAAGCGGGCCTGGGTGTGGGTGGTGGCGATGCGCAATTCGCCGTGCGCCTCGTTGCGCAGGTCCGCCGCGATCGCGCGGATATTGGCCGCTTCGGTGAGGATGGTGCGGGCGCGTTCGATGACCTGCTCGCCGGCGTGGGTTATCGCATCGAGGCTCTTGCCCTTGCGCACGAACAGCTGGAAGCCCAGCTCGTCCTCAAGTTGCCGCAGCTGCTTGCTCAGGCCGGGCTGGGTGGCGTGCACGCGCTCGGCGGCCAGCGTGATGTTGAGGCCGGAGTCGGCGATGGCGATGAGGTAGCGCAGCTGGACAAGCGTCATGGCGGATGGCTCGTGAACGGTCGGGGTCGGTGCCTTGGCGCGCGAACGGAACACGGGAGCATCGCGTGGCACGGGCGGGCATCATCCCTGGCACGACATGGCGGGCGATGCGCGCGCCGCCCCGGATGATCTGCCGTCCGGTTTTTTTCGCATTCATGCCGTGGACGTCTATATGTCCAATGTTGCGATGTGTCAAGTTTCTCCGCGGGATGACCGGCTCATAACATCAAGGCATAAGCAGGGCGATATATATCATTTGCCGGTAGCGGAAAGGCTTCGTAGGGTGACATGGCCCTTCCGTCGCAGCAGTGTGCAGGCCCCGACCATGAAACTCTACCCGCTGTTCGCCGATCTTTCGCAGCGCGCGGTGCTGGTCGTGGGCGGAGGGGCGGTTGCCGAGCGCAAGATCGAGGCGTTGCTGGCCGCGCAGGCCGTGGTGACGGTGAACGCCGTCGAGCTGACCGGCCGGTTGCAGCGCTGGGTGGCCCAGGGCCGCATCGCGCAACGGCGCGAAGCGTTCCGGGACGACTGGCTCGACCCGGTCTGGCTGGTGGTGGCGGCCACCTCGGATCGCGCGGTGAACCGGCAGGTTGCTGCCGCGGCGGGTCGGCGGCGGGTCTTCGTCAACGTGGTGGACGATGCGGCGCTGTCCAGTTTCCATGTGCCGGCGGTGATCGATCGCGCGCCGCTGACCATCGCGATCTCCAGCGGCGGCGATGCACCGATGCTGGCGCGGCTGCTGCGCGAGCGGCTGGAGAGCCTGCTCGATCATTCGCTGGGAGCGCTGGCCGCGCTCGCCGCGAAACTGCGCAAGCGCATCCGCGTGCGCTTTGCCGACATGGCGGCGCGGCGGGCTTTCTACGAAAGCCTGTTCGCCGGCCCGGTGGCGACCTTGCTGCGGCAGGGTCGGCCGGACGAGGCGCTGGCGGCGGCCGAGTATGCGCTGGCGGCGGCCGAGTATGCGCTGGCGGCGGCGCCAGCCGGGTCCGCCGGTTCGGTAGCGCTGGTCGGTGCCGGGCCGGGCGATCCGGGCCTGCTGACGCTGCGCGCGCTGCGCGCGCTGAACGAGGCCGACGTGATCCTGCACGACCGCCTGGTCAGCGCCGAGGTGCTGGATCTGGCCCGGCGCGACGCCGAGCGCATCGAGGTCGGCAAGCAGGCCGGGAATCACCACACCACCCAGGACGGCATCCACGCGCTGATGCTCGAGCATGCGCGGGCTGGGCGGCGCGTGGTGCGGCTGAAGGGCGGCGATCCGTTCGTGTTCGGCCGCGGCGGCGAGGAGCTGGAGTTCCTGCGCGCGCACAAGATTCCCTATGAAGTGGTGCCCGGCATCACCGCCGCCGTGGCCTGCGCCGCCTATGCCGGCATTGCGCTGACCCACCGCGACCACGCGCAGTCGGTGCGTTTCGTCACCGCGCATTGCCAGGCCTCGCGCGACACGCTGGACTGGACCGCGCTGGCGCAGGAGCGGCAGACTTTGGCCGTCTACATGGGCGTGGCCGGGCTGGCCGAGCTGCAGCAGCGCCTGATCGAACACGGGCGTGCCGCGGCGACCCCGTTCGCGTTGATCGAGAACGGCTCGCGCGCCGAACAGCGCGTGGTCACCGGCACGCTGGCGAATCTGGCCGAACGCGCGGCGGTACATGCGGTGCGCTCGCCGGCCCTGCTGATCCTGGGCGAAGTCGCCGCATTGGCGACGTCGCTGGCCTGGTTCGGATCGCCGCCGCTGGGTGCGAGCGTGCACGCCATCCGGGTGCCGGCAAGTCGGCAAGCGGATCTGGCTGATGCGCCGGCCCGCGCCGGCCTGCTGGCCGCGATCCATCGCGCCTGACATTGAATTTCACCGGCGTCGGCGCATGATCGGCGGCGCGGTCCATTTCCCGGTTTCAATTTCCTGGTTTTCAAGGAGTACTCCATGATCTACGACAGCATTCTCGACACCATCGGCAATACGCCGATCGTGAAACTGCACCGACTGGCGCCGAAGCACGTGACGCTCTACGTGAAGGTGGAGGCGTTCAATCCGGCCGGGTCGGTCAAGGATCGTCTGGCGCTGGCGATCATCCTCGACGCCGAGCAGCGCGGCGCGCTCAAGCCCGGCCAGACCGTGGTCGAGGCCACTTCCGGCAACACCGGCGTGGCGCTGGCGGCCGTGTGCGCGGCGCGCGGCTATCCGTTCGTGGCGGTGATGAGCGAGACCTTCTCGGTCGAACGGCGCAAGCTGATCCGCGCCTACGGCGGCAAGGTACTGTTGACGCCGGGGGCCGCCCGCGGCAGCGGCATGGTGATCAAGGCGGAGGAACTGGCGAAGAAACACGGCTGGTTCCTGGCTCGCCAGTTCGAGAACGAAGCCAATCCGGCCTACCACCGCAACACCACCGCGCCGGAGATCCTGCGCGATTTCGCCGGCCGCCGGCTGGATTATTTCGTCAGCGGCTGGGGCACCGGCGGCACTCTCACCGGCGTGGGCGAAGTGCTGAAGGTGGCACGTCCGGAGGTCAAGGTGATCGCCACCGAACCGGAGGGTGCGGCGCTGCTCGCCGGCAAGGAATGGCAGCCGCACAAGATCCAGGGCTGGACGCCGGATTTCGTGCCCAAGGTGCTCAACCGTGGCGTGGTCAACGAGATCGTGCTGGTCGACGATGTGCTGGCCCGCGACACCTCGCGCGCGCTGGCGCAGCAGGAAGGCATCTTCGTCGGCATCTCCGCCGGCGCCACCCTGGCCGCCGCGCTGAAGGTGGCCAAGAACGCGCCGCAAGGCTCGGTGCTGCTGGCGATGCTGCCGGACACCGGCGAACGCTACCTGTCCACCTTCCTGTTCGAGGGGGTCAACGAGGGGTCCGACGACATCGAATAAACCCACTCGATGCTGATGTCCCCTCTCCCCGCGCCTGCGCGGGGAGAGGGCCAGGGTGAGGGGGCTCTTGCTTCCGGCTTCGCACACACAAAGAACACTCCATCACCTCCCGCGCATCGCCACCTTCACCTTGCCCGCTCGCGCCTTGCCCCACTGCGTGATCAGCTTCTGCCCCACGCTGGCCAGCGCATGGATCGCCGGCAACATCTCGCGGCCCAGATCGGTGAGCGCGTATTCGGCCGACGGTGGCGAGCTGTCGAGCACACGCCGGGTCACCAGTCCACGCGACTCGAGCTCGCGCAGCCGCGCGCTGAGCACCCGCGCCGAGATGCGCGGAATATCGTGCCGCAGTTCGCCGAAACGACGCGGCTCGGCGCTGAGATACCAGATCACGTTGGGCGCCCAGGCGCCGCGCAGCAGCGCCAGGCTCTCGGTGAGCGGGCAGGCCGGCGGCGGCTCGGCGACCTTGCTCTTGCGTACGGGCAGACCCATGTGGACATCCCTCCGGGCCATGCCGGTAACTGTGCGGATACTGCATTGTGCACTAACTGGCGGTTACATGGTATCCATCAGTAACCACTGACGGCTATGATGCGCGCTTCGTCACGCCGCGGCGGCGCGTTGTTGCCGCGGCCGCCGGCGATGCCAGACCCCAACATACCTCGCATGGAGATTTTGCATGAAGCTCTATTACTCCCCCGGTGCCTGTTCGCTCTCGCCGCACATCGTGGCGCTGGAAGCGGGTATTCCCCTGCAGCTGGAAAAAGTCGACGGCAACGTCAAGCGCACCGAAAGCGGCCAGGATTATTGGCAGGTCAATCCTAAGGGCTATGTGCCGGCGCTGCTGCTGGACAACGGCGAGCTGCTGACCGAGGGCACGGCGATCGTGCAGTACCTGGCCGATCTCAAGCCAGAGAGCGCCCTGGCCCCGCCCAACGGCACGCTGCCGCGCTATCGCCTGCAGGAGAGCCTGGGCTACATCAACTCCGAACTGCACAAGACCTACAGCCCGCTGTTCAGGCCGGCCACGCCCGCCGAAGTGTGCGAGGAGCGCAAGGACTACCTGCGCAAGCGCTACGCCCCGCTCGATGCCGTGCTGGCGAAGCAGGACTGGCTGCTCGGCGACCACTTCAGCGCCGCTGACGCCTACCTGTTCACCGTCACCAATTGGGCGAAACACGTGGACCTGGACCTGTCCGGATTCCCGGCCCTGCTGGCCTTCCAGAAGCGCGTCGCCGCTCGCCCGAAAGTGCAGGCGGCGATGCAGGCGGAAGGGTTGATCAAGTAAGGGCAACGAAAAGGGCGCCGCCCTTGATGGGGGGCGCCCTGAAGATTTGTCGGGGTAAGCAATGATGACCTTGCGGTTCGCAGGGGATTGACTTCGCCCGTCCCGGTTTCACTTTCAGATATCCCGCGCCAACCCCTCAGCCAACCCGACATACCCACCCGGCGTCAGCGCCAGCAACCGCTGCTTCGCATCCGCAGGCAGCCCCAACCCGGTGATGAACGCCCGCATCGATTCGCGCGTGATCCCTTGTCCACGGGTGAGCGCCTTCAACTGCTCATACGGCTCGGGCAGGCCGTAGCGGCGCATCACCGTCTGCACGGCTTCGGCGAGGACTTCCCAGCTGGCGTCGAGGTCGGCGGCAAGGCGGTCGGTGTTGACGGTGAGTTTGCCCAGGCCCTTGGCGAGGGATTCCAGCGCCACGAGGGTGTGGCCGAACGCGGTGCCCAGTGCGCGCAGTACGGTGGAGTCGGTGAGGTCGCGCTGCCAGCGGCTGATCGGCAGCTTCTCGGCGAAGTGGCCGAGCAGGGCATTGGCGAGGCCGAAGTTGCCCTCTGCGTTTTCGAAGTCGATCGGGTTGACCTTGTGCGGCATGGTGGACGAGCCCACCTCGCCGGCCTTCAGCGCCTGCCTGAAGTAGCCCAGCGAGATGTAGCCCCAGATGTCGCGGGCCAGGTCGATCAGGATGGTGTTGGCGCGGCGCACCGCATCGCAGTATTCGGCGATGCCGTCGTGCGGCTCGATCTGGGTGGTGTACGCGTTGCAGCCGAGGCCCAGGCTTTCCACGAAGCGCTGCGAGAAGCCGCGCCAGTCCAGCTCGGGGTAGGTGATCGCGTGGGCGTTGTAGTTGCCCACCGCGCCATTGATCTTGCCGGCGATCTCCACCCCGGCCAGCTGCCGGCGCTGGCGCTCGAGCCGCGCCACCACATTGGCCAGTTCCTTGCCCAGCGTGGTGGGCGAGGCGGTCTGGCCGTGGGTGCGCGCGAGCATCGGCAGGTTGGCGTGCGCGTGCGCCATCGCACGCAGGCTGGCGATGATCCTGTCGAATGCGGGCAGCAGCACGCTCTCGCGCGCATCGCGCAGCATCAGCGCATAGGACAGGTTGTTGATGTCCTCGCTGGTGCAGGCGAAGTGCACGAACTCTTTGGCCTGCGCCAGGCTGGCGTCGGCGCCGATCTTTTCCTTGATGAAGTATTCGACCGCCTTCACGTCGTGGTTGGTGGTCGCCTCGATCGCCTTGATGCGGCGGCCGTCCTCCACGCTGAAGTTCGCCGCGATGGCCTCGAGCGTGGCGATCTGTGCGGGCGCGAAGGCGGGCAGTTCGACGATGCCGGACTCGGCGGCCAGCGCCAGCAGCCATGCGATCTCCACCTGCACCCGGCGATGCATCAGGCCGTACTCGCTGAAGATCGGGCGCAGCGGCTCGACCTTGCCGGCATAGCGGCCGTCCAGCGGTGACAGGGCGGTCAGGGCGTGGTTGGACATCGGGGCGCGTTCCGGCACGGGAAAGCATCATTTTACATTGACGGCGGCTGGATGCCTTGCGGCCTATAGTGGCGAACCACGAAATGGCTTTTCTGCTCGTCATTCCTGCGGAAGCAGGAATCCAGTGCCGTTGGCCTTCAAGGGCCTTGAGTCACTGGACCCCAGCTTTCGCTGGGGCGACGGGAGTGCTTCAGGAGTCCCTGATATGCGGGTTTTCACCTCCCACCGAAGGAACAAACCATGAGCAGTTTCCGCATCGAACACGACAGCATGGGCGAATTGCAGGTGCCTGCCGACGCGCTGTACGGCGCGCAGACCCAACGCGCGATCGACAACTTTCCGATCTCCGGCCTGCATCTGCCGCGGCCCTTCATCCGCGCGCTGGGCCTGATCAAGGCCGCCGCCGCCGAGGTCAACCTGTCGATGGGGCACCTGAAGAAGAGCCAGGCGCTGGCGATCCGCAAAGCGGCGCTGGCGGTGGCCGATGGCGGACACGACGCGCAGTTCCCGATCGACGTCTTCCAGACCGGCTCGGGCACCAGCACCAACATGAATGCGAACGAGGTGATCGCGCAGCTGGCCGTGAAGGGCGGCGCCAGGGTGCATCCGAACGATCACGTCAATTACGGGCAGAGCTCGAACGACGTGATCCCGACGACGATCCACGTCAGCGCCACGCTGACCGTCAGCGGGCAGCTGCTGCCGGCGCTGAAGCACCTGAAGAAGACCATCGACAAGCGGGCTCGCGAACTGCGCAACGCCGTCAAGACCGGCCGCACGCACCTGATGGACGCGATGCCGATCACGTTCGGCCAGGAGCTGTCCGGCTGGTCGGCACAGATCGCATCGGCGATCGAGCGTATCGAAGACAGCCTCAAGCGCATGCGCCGCCTGCCCCTGGGCGGTACCGCGGTCGGCACCGGCATCAATGCCGATCCGAAGTTCGGCCCGGCGGTGGCATTGCAGCTGAAGAAGCTGACCGGGGTGAAGTTCGAATCGGCCGGCAACTATTTCGAGGGCATGGCCGCGCAGGATGCGGCGGTGGAACTGTCCGGCCAGTTGAAGGCGCTGGCGGTAGCGCTGATGAAGATCGCCAACGACCTGCGCTGGATGAACTCCGGTCCGCTGGCGGGTCTGGGCGAGATCGAGCTGCCCGCGCTGCAACCGGGTTCGTCGATCATGCCGGGCAAGGTCAACCCGGTGATTCCCGAGGCAACCGCGATGGTGGCCGCGCAGGTGATCGGCAACGACGCGGCGATCACCATCGCCGGCCAATCCGGCAACTTCCAGCTCAACGTGATGCTGCCGTTGATCGCCTACAACCTGCTGCAGTCGATCGGGATCCTGGCCAACGCATCGCGCCTGCTGGCCGACAAGGCGATCGCCGGCTTCAGGGTCAACAAGGCGCGGGTCGATCAGGCGCTGGCGCTGAACCCGATCCTGGTCACCGCGCTGAACCCGGTGATCGGCTACGAGAAGGGCGCGGCGACCGCCAAGCGGGCGTACAAGGAAAAGCGGCCGATCCTGGATGTGGCGCTGGAAACCACCGGGCTGTCGAAGGACGAGCTGAAAAAGCTGCTCGACCCGCTGGCCTTGACCCGCGGCGGTATCCACAGCTGATCCTGAAAGACTTCCGGTGTAGGAACCCGCTCGCGGGCGATGCTGTTGCGATGACCAAACCAGGAGCATCGCTCGCGAGCGGGCTCCTGCCGCATAGCAAGAGCATCGCCCGCGAGCGGCATCATGGGATCAATCGGAGAATGTGGCGAAGCCCTTCTTGTCCTTCATGTCCTTGCCGCAGTCGTCGACGTCCTGCTGCGTCATCGTGGCGTAGGGCTTGAACGCGGGCATGGCGGCGGCGAGCTTTTGCTGCGAGACCAGCATGTCGGGCAGCCGCTTGCACAGGAGCAGCGCGGCAGCCTGGATCTGGTCGGTCTGCGGCTTGATGCTCGCCTCGATCTCCTTGTCGCTCTTGCCGGTGAACGCGCCCCAGAGCGCCTGCTTCGCCGCGGCGACGCCGATGTCCGCGCCCTGCGCGCCGATGTCCATGCCGGCCTCGGCAATGCCGACGATCTGCTGGCGGTAATCCAGCAGCATGACGTGCTGCTGCGGCGTGGCTTCGACCGGCTTGCCGGCGATCACCAGCGTCCCCTGCGGGGTGATCACTGCCTTGGGGAGGGAGCCGTCGTGCGGGTGCGGTCCGTTGCCGATGTGGATATTGCCCAGGCTGATGTCCTGGGTGAGCAGCTCCTTCTTGGCTTGCTCGATGCCCTCGCGGACATGCGCGGCAATCACCGAAGAAGAGGTCTGTTCGCGGACTTCCTTCGCCGCCTGGGACATGCCGCTGGTGGCGCCCGCTCGGGTGGCGTCCTGGCCGCCGGACTGGCTGCAGGCAGCCAGTGGCAGCAGCGCCGATGCAAGGATGCCGATGGCTATCATGCTGGCTTTCATCGTTTTGTCTCCGTGCGATTCGTTTGAATGTCAGCTGTCGTCGCGCCAGCGGCGGAACCAGATCGCGGCGGCGAGCAGTCCGCCACCGGCCAGCACCCCGATCCACAAGTTCGCGGACCCCAGCAGTTGATAGTTGTCGGCCAGGTCCATGAAGCGGAGTCCGGGATTTGCCGCCAGTTGGTGTGCCATCTGTCGATGATCCACGCCGAACACGCTGCCGGTACCGGGGAACGCACTGAACAGGCCCCGTGCCACGATGTTTTCCCAGAACCAGCCTGACGACAAATCGAACAAGCCCATGATGCCGAACCAGCTGACCAGCAGGCCGGTGGCGACGGGCAGGGCGACTGCCCACAGGAACGGTTTGTTGCGTGCCCAGGCCGAGCAGAGCATCAGCCAGCCCACCGTGGGCAGTGCCCACAGCACGTACAGCGGGATGTAGCCAATCAGGTTGACCGTCACCCGGAGCGGGTGTGCCAGCAGCAGCAGATGCCACACGTCGACGCCGTGGAATGACAACACGATCGTCAGCATCAGCAGGTGCAACATCCCGAACGCGATGCCCGCGGCCACGGCAATCAGCGGCGCCAGCACGGTGGCGCTGATCACCTTGGAGAGCACCGTGCTGGCGTCCGAGATCGGCAGCGATTTCCAGAACAGGATGCTGCGGTCGCGGCGGTCGTCATACAGCGCACCGAGGCAGTAGAAGAACACCACGAAGCCGAGCACCACGCTCAGCAGGCCGGTGGTCGAGTACATCGCCAGGTCGAGTGCCATGCCGACCTTGCTCATGTCGCCGGCGTCCATCTGCGACATGATCTGGCGCAGGTCACCGCCGTCGCTGATGTGGATGCCATGCTGTGCGCCGATCACCTCGGCGGTGACGATAGCCATGAGGTTGAGCAGCAGGAAGATGCCGCCCGCGATCACTGGGGCCCAGAAAAAGCCGCCCCGGTGCTCCCAGAACTCGCGTTTGACGAGCCAGAGCATGTTTTTCAAGGCTGGGTTTTTCAAGGAAGGGGTGTTCATGCGTAGGTTCCCTTCATGGTGGCGACGAACAGGTCGCTGATGGATGGCCGGCGGATCTCGCCCAGTTGTTCCAGAACATCGCGGCCCACGCCGTCGAACAGGAAAATGCTCTTGCCGAACACCTGACGCTCGTCCAGCGGCTTCAGCTGGCGGGCGGTGTCGGCCTTGTCAGCGTTCACCATCACCTCGATGAAGCGTTCGCCGACCGCGTCCATGTCGGCATCCAGCACGATCCTGCCGTCGCGGATGAACATCAGGTCGGTGAGGATGTGCTCGACTTCCTCGACCTGGTGAGTGGTCACGATGATCGTCTTGTTCTCGTCGAAGTAGTCTTCCAGCAGGTTCTGGTAGAACTGCTTGCGGTAGAGGATGTCCAGGCCCAGCGTCGGTTCGTCCAGGATCAGCAGCCTGGTGTCGATCGCCATCACCAGTGCCAGGTGCAACTGCACGATCATGCCCTTGGACATCTGCCGCACGCGCTGGCCGGGCTGCAGCTTGGTGCGCGCCAGGAACGCCTCGCACTTGGCGCGATCGAAGCGCGGATGCACGTTGGCCACGAAGTCGACCGCCTGACTCACCTTGATCCAGCGCGGCAATACCGCCACGTCGGCGATGAAGCAGACCTCGCCCATCAGTTTGTCGCGCTGCCTGCGCGGGTCGAAGCCGAGCACGTTCAGCTCGCCGGTAAAATCAGTGAGGCCGAGAATGGCCTTCAGCGCGGTGGTCTTGCCGGCGCCGTTGGGACCGATCAGGCCGACGATGCGGCCGGGCGCGATCCGGAAACTGACATCGTCCAGCGCCCGTGCCGACTTGTACTGCTTGCTCAGGCCGCTGGCCGTGATCACCGCGCTCATGATTTCTCCTCCTTGGTGGCATTGGCAGCGGCTTCACGCAGCAGCGTCTTGAGGTCCAGCCCGAGCCGTTGCAGCCGTGCGAACAGCGCCGGCCATTCCTCGCGCAGAAAGCGCTCGCGTTCCGATTTCAGCAGCGCCGTGCGGGCGCCCTCGATGACGAACATGCCCAACCCCCTCCTTTTTTCTACCAGTTGTTCGTCGACCAGTTCCTGATACGCCTTCGATACGGTCAGCGGGTTGATCTGGAAATCCGCCGCCACCTGGCGTACCGACGGCAGCGGGTCGCCCTCGTTCAAGGCGCCATCCAGGATCATCGCCACTACACGCTGGTGCAGTTGGCGATAGATCGGGACGCTGTCGTTCCAGGTAATGGTCATGTTTTATTCCTTGCTGATACGGCCGAACTTGTTGCCAAACGAATAGTAGGGCATGGCCAGCTGCGATCCGATCAGGGTGAACTGCCCGTCGCCGCTGCCTGCGCCGGCGCGTTCCAGCGCCGGAATCGTGGCGATGCCGGCGGTTCGTGCTTCCGGCAGCAGGGCGGCAGCACGCCAATCGTCGATGCCGGGGTGAACCTGGACCGGCGCCAGATCGGTGACGTTGCGGCCGTTGATCCGGGTGGCTGCGGGCTGATGGACATCGACGTTGTAATTCACGGCGCTCAGGCTGGCGGTGGTGAACAGGGCGGCGGCGACGCAGGCAATCAGTTTTTGTGCTTTCATGACAGGCCTCCTTGGTGATCTCGTCAGGTGGTGTTGTAGTGAACTATAACACCGACTTTCAGGCCGTCAATAGACAAAGCGCCTTTTCGCAACATGACTGATGGCCTATAAGCCGCGCGCAGGACCGCCGCGGCTGACAGCCGTGTTTCCCCCGGATCGATTTCAGGCGCGCAGGATCCCCGGGACAGCCGTTGCTGCGCGGGCGCGGAAATCGATTTTGATCGCGGCTCCGTTGGGGTTCGCCGCGCTTGCAACGGCCTACGGCGTGGCGGCGTAGACCCGCCTGCCGCCGACCCAGGTCTGCAGCACCCGGGTTTGCCAGATGGTTTGCGGCGGATCCTTGAACAGATCGTGGTCGACCAGGATGAAGTCGGCCCACTTGCCCGGTTCCAGCGTGCCCAAGGTCTTTTCCTGATGCGCGGCCCAGGCGGCATCGAGCGTGAATGCGCGCAAGGCCTCGATCCGCGTCATGCGCTGATCCGGGTACCAGCCGCCGGGCGGGTTGCCTGCATGATCCTGCCGGGTTACCGCGGAATACAGGCCGTAGAACGGGTTGGGCGATTCCACCGGAAAATCGGAGCCGCCTGCGATCACCGTACCCTGCTGCAGGAAACGCCGCCAGGCATAGGCGCCCTTGATGCGTTCGCGGCCGATCCGGTCCTCGGCCATGTTCATGTCGGAGGTGGCGTGGGTCGGCTGCATCGAGGCGATCAGGTGCAGCGACACGAAGCGCGGAATGTCCTCGAGCGACACGATCTGCGCGTGTTCGACGCGGTTGCGCAGATTCTCGCCGCCGTGCAGCCTGTAGGCGGCGGCATAGCTGTCCAGCACTTCGCGGTTGGCACGGTCGCCGATCGCGTGGATAGCGACCTGATAACCCTTGCCCAGGGCCTTGCCGATCATCGCGGTCAGCTCGGCCGGGGTATGGAACAGCAGGCCGCGGTTGCCCGGATCGTCGGAGTAGGGCTCGAGCATCGCCGCGCCACGGCTGCCGAGCGCGCCGTCGGCATAGAGTTTCACCGCACGCACGGTGAGAAAATCATCGCCGTAGCCGATCAGCGGGCCGTGCCTGCTGATGGCGTCGAAATCCTTGCCGGTGCCGCCGATCATCGCGTAGATGCGCGTGGTGAGCCGGTGCCGGTCGGCGTATTGCCGATACAACTGGTAGGTGGCCAGGTCGATGCCCGGATCGTCCACGCTGGTCATGCCCACGCTGGCCATCTCGGCGAGCGCGGTGTCCAGCGCAGTGGCCGATTCTTTCGCGGTGGGTGCGGGAATCCTGCTTTCGACCAGGGCCATCGCGCCATCGACGAACACGCCGGTGGGGTTGCCGGCGGCATCGCGTTCGATGCGCCCGCCCGCCGGGTCACGGGTCGCGCGGGTGATGCCGGCGAGTTTCATCGCGGCGGTGTTGGCCCAGCCGGCGTGACCGTCGACGCGGCCCAGCCACGCCGGACGATCCGGTACCACTGCATCCAGCTCCTTCGCGGTGGGGAATCGCCCCAGCTTCCAGATCACCTGATTCCAGCCGCTGCCCCGCACCCACGTGGCGTCGGGGTGTGCCGCGGCGAAGGTTTTCACGACAGACAGGGCTTGAGCCAGCGTCCGTGTCGCGCCGAGGTCGGCCTGGTTGCGGGCAAAGCCCAGCTCCATCACATGCCCGTGCGCATCGGTCAGGCCCGGCAGCAAGGTGTGGCCGTGACCATCGATGACGCGCGCGTTGCCGGCTTGCCGGGCAAGATCCGCATCGGTGCCGGTAGCCACCACCTTGCCCTGGTCGACCAGCAGTGCTTGGAAGCGCCGCAGCTTGCCGTGGCTGTCCAGCGTATAGCCGTTGACGTGGCGCACCAGCAGCTCGACCGCCCTTGCCGCAGGCGCCAGCGCCAGGATCAGCGAGACCAGCAGGCACAAACGCAGCGAGTGGTTCATGTGCGGATTTCCCCCAGGCAGGCGAGTCCGCAGTGTGTCGCCAATCGCCCGGCTTTGCCACTGGCTCGCGGCGCATCGTGTCTTGCGGCACCCGGCGGATACGGCAACACGGCGAACGTCTTCTCCCCGGCAGCGGGAATGAAGACGTTCGCCACCGCGGCGGATGGATCAGGCCGCCTTCGCCGTCAGCGCCCCGATGCTGTCGCGCGCGCTCTGCAGCGCCTCGGTCTTGTGCCGCTCGCTCACGGCCAGGCCTTCGGCACGCACGAACTCGACATCGCCGATGCCGATGAAGGCGAACGCGGCACGCAGGTAGGGCTCCTGGAAGTCCATCGCGGCGGCGGCCGTGTCCTTGCCGTAGAAGCCGCCGCGACTGGAGGCGATGATCACGCGCTTGCCGCCGGCCAGGCCTTCCGGGCCGTTCGCCGTATAGCGAAAGGTCTTGCCGGCGACCAGGATTCGGTCGATCCAGGCCTTGAGCTGGCTGGCGATGCCGAAGTTGTACATCGGGGCACCGATCACGATGGTGTCGGCGGCGAGAAATTCCTCCAGCATCCGGTTGCCCAGCACGGCAGCGGGGTCGGCGGCGCCCGCCACGGGCGTCCAGTGCGGCAGTGGTTCGGCCGCCAGGTCGCGATAGCTGACCGAGATGGACGGTGCGTGCTGTTTCAGTTCGGCTACGATGCCGGCGGTAAGCTGGCGCGAAACCGAATGACTGCCAAGAGCGCTGGAATCGATATGCAGCAGTTTCATGATGGGGTTTCCGTTCGAGCCGGTTGATCGGCGATGAAGTCACGATACATTTGGAACAATCTGGCGATAAGATGGCAATATCCAGACGTATAGTTCCCAATTGGAAACGACCATGACGGCATTGAGCGGAGCCCTGCAGGATCTCAACGACCTGTATTTCTACGCCGCGGTTGTAGAGCACGCGGGTTTCTCGGCCGCCGGCCGTGCGCTGGGCGTACCGAAATCGCGTCTCAGCAAGCGCGTGGCACAGCTGGAGGAAAGGCTTGGCGTACGCCTGCTGCAACGGACCACGCGACGTTTCGTGGTCACCGAGGTCGGCGAGCGTTTCTATGTGCATTGCCGTGCCGTGCTGGAAGAAGCCCGGGCGGCGCAGGATGCGGTCGACGAATTGCGCGCCGAACCGCGCGGCGTGGTGCGCCTGAGTTGCCCGGTCTCGCTGGCGCAGACGGTCCTGGCGCACCTGCTGCCGGATTTTCTCGCGCAGTACCCGAAAATGCAGGTGCGCGTGCTGGCCAGCAACCGCCGGGTGGACGTGATCGGCGAGGGCTACGACTTGGCCATCCGGGTACGCACCAGGCTTGACGATGACGGCAACCTGGTCATCCGCACGTTCGGCCAGTCGCGTGTTCTGCTGGTGGCCAGTCCGGACCTGTTGAATACGCACGGGCGTCCGGTCCATCCCGATGAACTGGCGAAACTGCCGGCGTTGTCGATGCGGGAACACGAGGGTGCCCAAGTCTGGGAGCTGATCGGCGCGGATGGCGAACAGGTCGGCGCGGAGGTGTCCGCGCGGCTGATCAGCGGCGATTTTGCGGTGCTGCTGGAGTCGGCGCGCCGCGGCATGGGCGTGGCCTTGCTGCCGCAGTTCGTCTGCGCACCGGCCATCATGCGGGGCGAGCTGGAGGTGGTGCTGCCGGATTGGAGCGTGCCCGAGGGCACCATGCACTTCGTTTATCCGAGCCGCCGCGGCATGCTGCCGGGCGTGCGCGCACTGGTCGATTTTCTGGCCGAGCGGTTGCCGCAAGTCACTTTGCGCGAGCATGAGCAATGCAAGCGTCGTCCGCTCGACGATCTGCCGGACGCTTCGTGATTTGCATGGGCCCGTCGATGCGCTACGCTGAAACGGGGTAAGCATTCATGGACATCCAGACGGCTGAATGATGATTATCGAAACCAAACTACCGAAAGTCGGCACAACCATCTTCAGCGTGATGAGCCAGCTGGCGATGGAACACAAGGCAGTCAATCTGGGCCAGGGCTTTCCCGATTTCGAGCCACCGCAGCCGTTGCGCGACGCGCTGAGCCGTGCGATGAACGACAGTCGCAACCAGTACGCGCCGATGTCCGGCACTGCCGCGTTGCGCGAACAGATCGCGTCGAAGACCGAGCGCCTGTACGGCCGCAAGATCGATGTCGACAGCGAGATCACGGTGACCTCCGGTGCCACCGAGGCATTGTTCGCGGCGATCGCCGCGATCGTGCGCGCCGGCGAGGAAGTGATCGTGTTCGACCCCGCCTACGACTGCTACGAGCCGGCGATCGACCTGCAGGGGGCACGGGCGGTGCACATTCCGCTGACGGTGCCGACGTTCGCGATCGACTGGCAGCGCGTGCGCGATGCGGTCACGCCGAAAACCCGCATGATCCTGATCAACAGCCCGCACAATCCCTCTGGCGCGGTGCTGTCGACGGCCGATCTGGACGAACTGGCGGCGATCGTGCGTGACACCGATATCGTGGTGCTGTCCGACGAGGTGTACGAGCACATCGTATACGACGGCGCCCGGCACGAGAGCATGCTGCGTCATCCGGAACTGGCCGAACGCAGCATCGTGATCTCCTCGTTCGGCAAGACCTACCACTGCACCGGCTGGAAGGTCGGCTACGCGGTGGCGCCCAGGGCGCTGTCGGCCGAATTCCGCAAGGTGCATCAGTATCTGACGTTCTGCACGTTTCATCCGGCGCAGGTGGCGTTCGCCGAATTCCTCGCCAGCGATCCGGCACACTACCTCGAACTGCCGGCGTTCTACCAGACCAAGCGCGACCGCTTCCGTGCGCTGCTCAAGCCGTCCAAGCTCAAGCTGCTCGACGTGCCCGGCGGCTACTTCCAACTGGTCGACTACTCGGCGATCAGCGATCAGGACGACCTCGCCTTCAGCAAGTGGCTGGTGCAGCACGGCGCCGTGGCGGCGGTTCCGCTGACCCCGTTCTACGAGACTGCGCCGCGGACCCGCCTGCTGCGGCTGTGCTTCGCCAAGAGCGATGCGACGATGGATGCGGCGGCGGAGCGGTTATGCCGGCTCTGAACAAGACAGCTCCGCCGATGGGCGCTCTGAAGGTTGCGCTGGTGCAGGGCGCGACCCGCTGGCATGACGCGCCGGCCAATCGCGACTACTACGGGGCGCTGATACGGCAGGCAACGGGCAGCGATCTGATCGTGCTGCCGGAAACGTTCCTGTCCGGCTTCAGCAACGATACCCGCGCCAGTGCCGAGGCGATGGACGGCGAGGGCGTGGCATGGTTGCGGGCGCTGGCGATCGAGGTCGGCGCGGTGATCTGCGGCAGCCTCGCCATTGGCGAGAACGCCACCGTCTACAACCGGCTGCTGTGGGCCCGGCCGGACGGCAGCCATGCGCAATACGACAAGCGCCATCTGTTCCGCATGGCGGGCGAACATACCCGCTATGGCGGCGGCAGCGAACGCCTGATCGTCGAGCTGAAGGGTTGGCGGATCCTGCCGCAGGTCTGCTACGACCTGCGCTTTCCGGTGTGGCTGCGCAATCGTCGGCTGGCATCGGCCCACGGCGGCATGGATTACGACCTGGCGCTGTTCGTGGCGAACTGGCCGGCGCCGCGCCGGCAGCCTTGGCGCACGCTGCTGCGCGCGCGCGCAATCGAAAACCTCAGCTATGTGGTCGGGGTGAACCGGGTGGGCATGGACGGCAACGACATCCCCTATGCCGGCGACAGCGCGGTGATCGATCCGGTCGGAGAGCCGCTGCTGGAACTTGGCGCGCAGGAGCAGGTGGCGACGGTCGTGCTCGACCCGGCTCCGCTGCTGGCGCATCGCGAACGCTTTCCGGCATGGATGGACGCCGATGCGTTTTCGCTCGATCCGGGCTGACCACCGCTCGCGGTGAGCCGTTGCAGTAGGAGCGCACCCTGTGCGCGAATGCTTTTATCCGGGCAGCGGCAAAGAGCATTCGCGCACAGGGTACGCTCCTACGGGGTGTTTTCCGGCCCGGCGAGTCAGAGTATCGCCAGCACCGCTTCGGGAGGGCGACCGATCGCCGCCTTGCCGTTGGCCACCACGATGGGCCGCTCGATCAGTTTCGGATATGCCGCCATCGCGGCAATCAGCGCTGCGTCGTCCAGCGTGGGGTCGTCCAGACCCAGCGTTCGATATTCCGCTTCGCCGGTACGCAGCAACCCGCGCGCCGGCATGCCCAACTGCTGCAACAACCCGGCCAGCTCGGCGGCGCTGGGCGGGGTCTGAAGGTAGTCGATCACCTCGGTTGCACCACCGCGCCCTTCCAGCAGTGCCAGCGTGGCGCGCGATTTGGAACAGCGCGGGTTGTGATAGATGCGCACCATCGGCGGTCACTCCGGTTTCAAGGCTCAGCGGTTGCCGGAACGATTGCCGCCGCGGCCTGGCGGGCGGGCACCGGCAGGTCCGCCGTGACCGTGCGGCCGTGGGCCACCCGGCGAACGATTGCCACCCTGGCCCGGCGACCGGCCGGTACCCTGTGGCCGATTGCCCCCCTGGCCCTGCGGGCGCCCGCTTCCGGATGCCTTATTGCCATGTGCGTGCGGGCGAGCACCGTGAGCAGGACGTGCGCCAGGCATGCGGTTGCCGCTGCCGGCGTTGCCGCGCGACTCACCGCCGAAGCCGCCATGAGGGTTGCCGGCGCCGCCCGCTGCACGTGCCCTGCGCGGTCTGCCGCCTGCGGTGCCGCCGGAGTGGCCACTGCCGTCGCGGCTCTCGCCGGCGAACCAGGTGCGCACGGACGGCAGCTCCTGACCGGGCGCCACGCGCCGCCCTCTGCCGCCGCCTCGCGGACCGCCGCCGGCCCCGCGCTCGGGGCGCGCGAGGTTGCCGTTGACTTCCGTGCCGGGACGACGCGGCGGTTTGCGGCCGCGCGTCGGTTCGTCCCGGATGCGGTCATAGGCGCGCAGTTCGCGGGCTTCGTCCTGACCGCCGGTCCAGGCGCTGCTGCTGCTTTCGGGGCGATATTCGGTGACGTTGCGGTTGGTGCGGCGCTGATGCAGTACCGGGCTCAGCGTCAGCACCGGCTGCGGCATGCCCAAGCCGGTGGTCTGGCGCAGCTGCTTGACCGCTTCCGCGTCGAGCGACTCGCATTCGCCGCGGCGCAGGTTGCGCGGCAGTTCGATCTGGCCGTAACGGATGCGTTTCAGACGGCTGACCAGAAAACCCTGCGAATCCCACAGCCGGCGTACTTCACGGTTGCGGCCCTCGCGAATCACTACGCGGAACCAGCTGTGGCTGCCGCCGCGGCTGATCACGGCAATCTCGTCGAAGCGTGCCGGGCCGTCTTCCAGTTCCACACCGGCCTTCAGTTTCTCGATGATTTCGTCGGGCACCTCACCATGCACGCGACACAGGTACTCCCGCTCCAGCCCACTCTTCGGATGCATCAGCCCATTGGCCAACTCGCCGTCGGTGGTGAGCAGCAGCAGGCCGGTGGTATTGATGTCGAGTCGACCCACGGCGACCCAGCGTGCGCCTTTCAGGCGCGGCAGCTGTTCGAACACGGTGGGACGACCATCCGGATCGTCACGGGTGGTCAACACCCCCTCGGGCTTGTGGTAGACCAGCACCTCGGTATCGTCCCGGCTGTCGGTGGCGACGATGAACTGCTTGCCGTCCAGCGTCACGCGATCGCCTGCATGCACGCTGTTGCCGATCTCGGCGCGTTTGCCGTTGAGTTCGACTTCACCGGACACGATCCGCTGTTCGAGCATGCGGCGCGAGCCGAGGCCGGCATTGGCCAGCACCTTGTGCAGGCGTTCTTCCAGTGCGGGAGCATTGGAAGAACCGCGTGGTTCGCGCTTCAGGGATAAAACGGTTTTTTGCGGCGCAGTCATGCGCGGTACTCCTCAGGTATCTTGCTGGGCGGTGCCAGGTACGGCATCCGCGGGGGTCGCTGCCTCGTCGGCAGTGGCGGAAGTCGGGATCGCGGCAGGCGGAACCGGCTCGGCGCCGTTCTCGTCGGATCGGGTTGAAGTGATCATTGCATCGGCGTCGATCGCGAGCCCGGTACCGACTCCGGTATTCGCGGCGACGGCGAACCCGTGGGGCGGGAGGATCGTTTCGCTGTCCGCGGATCCGGATGCGGGCACGGCGTCTGCCGCGACCGCTTCATCGGGATCAATCGGCAGGTCGCGCACGATGCGGGCGGGCAGGGGTGTCTGGTCGAAGCGCAATTGCGGATCTTCCATGTCCCGGATGTCCGACAGCGCAGGCAGCTGGTCCAGCGATTTCAGGTTGAAGTAGTCGAGAAAGGCCCGGGTGGTGCCGAACAGGGCCGGCTTGCCCGGCACGTCGCGATAACCGACCACCCGGATCCACTCGCGCTCTTCCAGCGTCTTGATGATGCTGGACGACACCACCACGCCACGGATCTGTTCGATTTCCGGGCGGGTGATCGGTTGGCGATAGGCGATCAGCGCCAGTGTTTCAAGCAGCGCCCTCGAATAGCGGCTGGGCTTCTCGGTCCACATCCGCGAGATCCACGGGTGCACTTCCTGACGCACCTGGTAGCGAAAGCCGGAGGCCACTTCCTTGAGTTCGATGCCACGGCCGGCGCAGTCGTCGGCCAGTGTCGCCAGCGCTCTGGCGATCTGCTCGTGACCGACGTCGTCGGCTTCGTCGAACAGGTCACCCAGTTGGTGGGCGGTCAGCGGCTGGGTGGAAGCCAGCAAGGCTGCCTCGATGACGGGTTTGAGTTGCTCGATCTGCATGGCTTCAGGTCGGATGCTGATTCAATGGTTGTCGTTTCATTGGGCGGTCGCCCCGGTCCGTGTCGACCCGCCCGCCTGTACATCGTCCATCGCCGCTTCGGTCGAGGCTTCGGGATGGCTGGCTTTCGCTTTCAGATAAATCGGCGCCAATGGTTGTTCCTGGACAATCTCCACCAGCATTTCCTTGGCCAGCTCCAGCATGGCCAGGAACGTCACCACGATGCCCGCGCGGCCTTCGCTGATGTCGAACAGGCTCTCGAACCGGTGAAAACCGCCATTGTCCAGTCGACTCAGCAACTCGCCCATGCGTTGGCGCACGCTCAGCGCCTCGCGCTTGATCGCGTGATGCCCGAACAATTCAGCCCGATGCATCACGTCCCGGAGCGCCAGCAGCAATTCGGGCAGTTCCAGGGGCGGCGGCAACTTGATCACGTTGCGCTCGTGCACCTGGGCATGCACGGCCACGGTGTCGCGTTCCATCCGGGGCAGGGCTTCGATGTCCTCCGCCGCCCGCTTGAACCGTTCGTATTCCTGCAGGCGTCTGACCAGCTCGGCGCGCGGATCGTCCTCCAGTCCTTCTTCGGCAGGTGGTCGCGGCAGCAGCAGCCGTGACTTGATTTCGGCCAGGATCGCGGCCATCAGCAGGTATTCGGCCGCCAGCTCCAGCCTCATCACATCGCGCATGAGTTCGATGTAGGCCATGTATTGCCGGGTGATCTCGGCAACCGGGATATCGAGAATGTCCAGATTCTGTCGGCGGATCAGGTACAGCAACAGGTCGAGCGGTCCCTCGAATGCCTCCAGAATGACCTCGAGCGCGTCCGGCGGGATATACAGATCCTGCGGCATCTGCAGCATCGGCTGGCCGCGCACGATGGCCAGCGGCATTTCCTGCTGTTGAGGTACCGACGCAAACGCATCCTGCGGTGCGGCGACCGGGCTCTGTGGCTCGTCGACTGGCTCAGTGCTCATCAATGCATGTCGTTGGGCCGCGTTCAGCGGCAGGCAGTGCGTTCAACACCATCGGAACCATTCCACCATCGGCACGAGTCCGGGAATGTCCGCGCTTGGAACGGGGCAGTGAAGTCCGCGTTCCCAAGGTACAGCTTTTCACATGTTCAACCGAGGCGCCCCGGATGCCATCGTCGCCACGGGCAGGATGAATCCCCCGGTCGTGGTTCGGTCAGGCAGGCCGTCAGCGGCCAATGAGCGCCCTGTTCCGGGTTGTCAGCCACGGCGGGACGCGTGTCAGGTCGGATTTGTCGGCGACCTTGACTGTATCAATTGGTCGGTTCGAGAGCATCAAGCGGGCGCCACCGGCCGTCGGAAGTGACCGACAATCAGATTTCGCGGAGCTGCGCTTCGGCCAAGAGTAACGGCTGGCTCGCGACAAGTCTAGCTTTCGATCCAGGATTGTTCCGGTGCCGGCTGATGTCGTCGCCGTGATCCGGTTCGGGCCTGTCGCGCACGATGTGACTCAAGCGAGGGCGGCCGGCGCCAACTGTGGATACCATGCGCGCAGGCGCTGCGTGACGTGGCAGTGCAGGGAGTTCTTCAATGGATTGGCGACATGTGACCCATTGTGTCTCTACGGGGCATGGCGAGGTCGGAATGCGGGTCGGTGTCGCACGGCATGCCGCGGGACCGGATCCCGCCCAGGGGTTGATTCCGGTGTGAGCGATCCGGCAGGGATGTTTCTCCGGGAGATGCAGGAAGATGCCCTGAGTCCCGTTGCTGGCGAGCGGAGCGCATTCCTGCAACACGTTGTCCGTATTGGCCCGGCAGTGCCGACACCCGTGCTGGCCCAAGGCTGGATAGTGACGTTGTGGGGCGGGTTTGCGATGATGCCGAAACCTGCGCCGGTGTCCGTTGCATTGCATGGCGCGCAATCACAAGCGGCACCTGCGTGCGACGGATTCCGGTCGCTGGCACGTCGTTTGCTTGCCACTCGCGGCGAGCGCCATCAGGTCAAAGCGGGTGGTTCGAGTGAACCGGTTTGTGGATAGGGAGGTCTGCTGAATGAAGCCGGGTTTTCCGGGTGCCACCTTCAGCTGGCGTCGAACGATACGAAGGCAACAAGCGCCCTTGTGAATCCGAGGGTGCATGCGCAACGGGGCGGGGCTATGGCGATGATCGAAAGAAAAGCACAAGCAGGCAATGGAGTCGAACGGCTGCGTCCTGCGCGTATGCAAATCGAGACGACGGTTCTGATGAGCCGCAGCGGCGAATCGCACCCGACCGAACTGGTGGATATTTCTGCCACCGGCGCGTTGCTGCGGCGTCCGTTGGGCTGGTCCGGCGACGTGGGGCAAAGCTGGGTGCTCGACATGATCTTCGGCAACAACCTGCATATCCATCTGGAGGCTGTGGTCGCGCGCATTTCCGATCACCACGTCGGCTTCAGCTACAGCCGCATTCCCGAAGACAAGCAGGTTCCGCTGTGGAACCTGCTTGGTGGCTATGCCGATATCCTCGAATTCTGGAAGGACAACTGAAAATCCTCGCCTCTGCCTGACGGCTTCCGCAATGCCGGCACGGGGGGGGCGAATCAAGCCGGTGATTTTTTTTCGTCACGAAGTTCCCGGCGCAGAATCTTGCCGACGTTGCTTTTGGGCAATTCGTCGCGGAACTCGATCAGTTTGGGGCGCTTGTAACCGGTCAGCCTCTCGCGGCAGAACTGCCGGACCTCATCCTCGCCGAGGTTCGGATCCTTGCGCACCACGTAGAGTTTGACGATTTCGCCGGAATGCTCGTCCGGCACACCGACCGCAGCTACTTCGAGTATGCCGGGGTGCTCCATCACCGCGTCCTCGACTTCGTTCGGATAAACATTGAAGCCGGATACCAGGATCATGTCCTTCTTGCGGTCGACGATATAGAAGTAGCCGGCCTCGTCCATCCGTGCGATGTCGCCGGTGTGCAGCCAGCCATTGGCGTCCAGCACCCGTGCGGTCTCGTCGGGCCGCTGCCAGTAGCCCCGCATGACCTGCGGACCGCGCACCATCAATTCACCCGCCTCGCCCATCGGCAGCGGCTGCCCATCTTCCGACCAGATCGCCACGTCGGTGGATGGCACCGGCAGGCCGATCGAGCCGTTGTACTGGCGAAGGTCCAGCGGGTTGATGCATACGGCGGGGGAGGTTTCGGTCAGGCCATAGGCTTCGGCCAGGGTGCAGCCGGTGACTTTTTTCCAGCGCTCGGCCACGGCGCGCTGGACCGCCATGCCGCCGCCAAGGGTCAGGTGCAGCCGCGAGAAATCCAGCTCGGCAAACCCCGGCGTGTTGAGCAGTCCGTTGAACAGCGTGTTCACGCCGGTCAGGGCGGTGAATCCGGATTGCTTGAGTTCCTTGACAAAGGCAGGCATGTCGCGCGGATTCGTGATCAGCCAGTTCAGGCCGCCCAGGCGCATGAATACCAGGCCGTTCGCGGTCAGCGAAAAGATGTGGTAAAGCGGCAATGCGGTGATGATCACTTCTTCGCCCGGCCTGGCGTTGGCGCCGATCCACGCGCTGGCCTGCAGCATGTTGGCAATCATGTTGCCGTGGGACAGCATCGCTCCCTTGGCCACCCCGGTGGTGCCGCCGGTGTATTGCAGGAACGCGATATCGCCGTGGTCCAGTGTCACCGACGGCAACGGATGCGCCGCGCCGCGCGCGAGAGCGTCGCGGAAGCGCACGGCCTGCGGCAGGTGGTAATCAGGCACCATCTTCTTGACATGCCTGATCGCGAAGTTGATCAGCGCTCCCTTGGCGAAGCCCAGCAAGTCGCCGATACCGGTCGTCACGATGTGCCGAACCTGGGTGTCGGCAACGATTTGCTGCAGGGTTTCGGCGAAGTTGTCCAGCACCACGATCGCCTTGGCGCCGGCGTCCTCCAGCTGGTGCTGCAGTTCCCGCGCGGTGTACATGGGATTGGTATTGACCACCACCAGCCCGGCGCGCAGCGCGCCGAACAGGGCAATCGGATACTGCAGCACGTTCGGCATCATGATCGCGATGCGATCGCCCTTGCCGAGCCCGAGCACGCCGGTGAGATAGCCGGCGAACTGGCGGCTCATCTCGTCGACCTGCCCGTAGCTGAGCTGGTGGCCGAAACTGGCAAACGCCGGCCGGTCGCGAAAACGTCCGAATGCCTCTTCCAATACTGCCGGTACCGAAGCATATTCGCTGGCATCGATCTGCGCAGGCACGCCTGCCGGATAATGATCGAGCCATGGACGTTCATTGCTCATGCGTGGGTTCCCTGTCTTTTGGAGGTGACCGATGGTCGATCGATGGCTTCAGGATGGCGACAAAGCCCATAGATCCGCCATGCGTGCGGTAGGTTCATTGGAGCATACGCCTGCGTACAGCAGCAAGCCGGACTGCGCCGGGATCCGCCGATGATCCGGTCGGGCAAAACCGGATGCCTGCCGCTGATCGCCATGCTGTGTGCGGCGATCCTGCCGGGTTGTCGGCACACGCCGGGCGAGGTGCAGGTGCGCGAGGCGATTGCCGCCGTCGCGCGAGCTGCGCAAGCCGGGGCGGCCGGCGATGTCGTCGCACCGCTCAGCGACGATTTCGACGGCAATGCCGGCGAGCTGGACCGGTCCGCGCTGGCCAACATGGTCAGGCTCGTCGCGTTGCGGGGCGAGCATGTCGGCGTGATGCTGGGGCCGATCGCCGTCGAGCATCGCGGCGCGCGGATGGTGGCGACGTTCAAAGTCACCTTGAGCAGCGGTGGACGCTTGTTTCCGGACCGGTTGGGGATTTATCAAGTCGAGTCGGCCTGGCGCAGGGAGGATGGCGGCTGGCGCTGCTACACGGCCAGCTGGAAACCCATGATGTAGGAGCCCGCGAGCGGGCTCCAGGTTCTTGCGAAGAAAGCGCCCCGGCGATCAGGGCGCTTTTTGTTCCGCATGAAGTCATGCCGGACTCAGGCGGCTTTCCTGCCGGCCAGTTGGCGCAGCACGTACTGCAGGATGCCGCCGTGGCGGAAGAACAGGCGCTCCTTCGGGGTCAGCAGCATCACGTTGACGGTGAAGGTCTTCCTGCTGCCGTCGGCCGCGGTGGCGACCACGGTGGCTTTCTTCGACTCGCCGCCGTCGAGGCCGGTGACGTCGAAGGTTTCCTTGCCGGTGAGGCCCAGCGACTGCGCGTTCTCGCCCGCCATGAAGGTGCACGGCAGCACGCCCATGCCCACCAGGTTGGAGCGGTGGATGCGCTCGAAGCTTTCGGCAATCACCGCCTTGACGCCCAGCAGCAGGGTGCCCTTGGCCGCCCAGTCGCGCGACGAACCGGTGCCGTACTCCTTGCCGGCCAGCACCACCAGCGGGGTGTTCTCGGCCTTGTACTTCACCGCGGCGTCATAGATCGCCAGCTGTTCGCCCGAGGGCACGTGCAGGGTGTAGCCGCCCTCGACGCCGTCCAGCATCAGGTTCTTGATGCGGATGTTGGCGAAGGTGCCGCGCACCATCACGTCGTCGTTGCCGCGGCGCGAGCCGTAGGAGTTGAAGTCCTTCGGTTGCACGCCCTTGGAAATCAGGAAGCGGCCCGCCGGGCTGTCCTTCTTGATCGAGCCGGCCGGCGAGATGTGGTCGGTGGTGATCGAGTCGCCGAACACGCCCAGCGCGCGGGCGCCGTGGATGTCCTCCACCGTGCCCGGCTCCTTGCTCATGCCGTCGAAGTAGGGCGGGTTCTTGATGTAGGTGGAATCGTCCCAGCGGTACACCGAACCGTCCGGCGAGGCGATCTGGTTCCAGCGGCTGTCGCCCTTGAACACGTCGGCGTAGTTCTTGTTGAACATGTCCGCATTGATCGATCCGGCGATGGCGTCGGAGATCTCCTGGTTGCTCGGCCAGATGTCCTTCAGGTACACCGGCTGGCCGTCGCTGCCGGTGCCGATGGCGTCCTTGGTGAGGTCGATGTCGAGCGTGCCGGCCAGCGCGTAGGCCACCACCAGCGGCGGCGAGGCCAGGTAGTTCATCTTCACTTCCGGATGCACGCGGCCCTCGAAGTTGCGGTTGCCCGACAGCACCGAGGCCACCGCCAGGTCGCCCTCGCCGATGCCCTTGCTGATCTCGGCCGGCAGCGGACCGGAGTTGCCGATGCAGGTGGTGCAGCCGTAGCCGACGATGTAGAAGCCGACCTTTTCCAGTTCCTTCAGCAGGCCGGTCTTCTCCAGGTAGTCGGTGACCACCAGCGAGCCCGGGCCGATCGAGGTCTTCACCCACGGCTTGGCCTTCAGGCCCCTGGCCGCCGCCTTCTTGGCGACGATGCCGGCGCCCAGCATCACTGCCGGGTTGGAGGTGTTGGTGCACGAGGTGATCGCGGCGATCACCACGGCACCGTCCTTGAGATGGAAGTCTTCGCCATTCATCGACACGTGCTGGCCTTCGCCGAGCGCGCAGGCGTCGTGCCCCACGGCCGTGCCGCCGCCCTCGTTGGCGAAGCGGGACTCGCTGCCGTTCTTGCGATTGGCGGTGAGCGCGCCGAGGCTGTCGTGGAAACTCTTCTTCACGGCTTCCAGCAGCACGCGGTCCTGCGGGCGCTTCGGGCCGGCCATCGACGGGCGTACGTCGGCGAGGTCCAGTTCGAGCGTGGTGGTGTATTCCGGCGTCGGGCTGTTTTCGTCATGCCACATGCCCTGTGCCTTGGCATACGCCTCGACCAGCCTGATCTGCGCGTCGCTGCGGCCTGACAGGTGCATGTAGTTCAGCGCTTCCTGATCGATCGGGAAGATGCCGCAGGTGGCGCCGTATTCCGGCGCCATGTTGCCGATGGTGGCACGGTCGGCCAGCGGCAGGTGCTTCAGGCCGTCACCGAAGAACTCGACGAACTTGCCGACCACGCCGAGCTTGCGCAGCATCTGGGTGACGGTGAGCACCAGATCGGTGGCAGTGACGCCCTCGGGCAGCTTGCCGGTCAGCTTGAAGCCGACTACCTGCGGGATCAGCATGGAGGAAGGCTGGCCCAGCATCGCCGCCTCGGCTTCGATGCCGCCGACGCCCCAGCCCAGCACGCCGATGCCGTTGATCATGGTGGTGTGCGAGTCGGTGCCGAACACGGTATCGGGGTAGGCCCAGCTTTCGCCGTCGATGTCGGCGGTGAACACCACGCGGGCCAGATGCTCCAGGTTCACCTGGTGCACGATGCCGGTGCGCGGCGGCACCACCTTGAAATTGTTGAACGCCTTCTGGCCCCAGCGCAGGAACGAGTAGCGCTCCTGGTTGCGTTCGAACTCGATCCTGACATTCTGTTCCAGCGCACTTTCCGCACCGTAGACATCCACCTGCACCGAGTGGTCGATGACCAGCTCGGCAGGCGCCAGCGGATTGATCTGGGTGGCGTCGCCGCCCAGCTTCACCACCGCATCGCGCATCGCGGCCAGATCGACCACGCAGGGCACGCCGGTGAAATCCTGCAGTACCACGCGCGCCGGCATGAAGGCGATCTCGGTATCCGGTTCGGCCTTGGCGTTCCACTTCGCGATCGCCTCGATTTCCTTCGCGGTCACGTCCACGCCGTCCTCATGCCGCAGCAGGTTCTCCAGCAGGATCTTCAACGAGTACGGCAGCCGTTTCAGGTCAAAGTGCCGGCCCAGTCTGGTCAGACTGGCAAAGGCGTATCGGTTGCCGTTGACGTTGAGGGTGTCGCGTACGGCAAAGGTATCTTTCATGGGCGTGCTCCTGGCTGATCCTGCGGTGGGGCGGCTTGATGGGCGATGACGTTCCGAGCGACAGTAACGGACGCTTGCCTGCCAGCCCGGTTGATGCGCGATTATCGCCCAAACACGGCGAGCGTGAACCGGTTCGGCGATCCTGGGGCAGGCAGTGCGGCTCGTGTTCGTTGCGCAACAAGGATTCCCGGCGGCGTGTCGAGTAGACTGCGTCGACAGTTGCGGTCGATGGTCGAAGTACAGGATGAGTCCGATGAACGCCAAGCACAAACGCCTTTGATCACATGCAGCGTTCGATGATTTCGATGGCCCTGGCGGCAGTTTCGCTGCGCGATCTGGCGCTGGTGCAGGCCGTTCATCGCCACGGCAGTTTCAACCGGGCGGCGCGGGCCATGCACATCAGTCCCTCCGGCTTGTCGCACCAGGTGCAGAAAGTGGAGCAGGCGCTGGGCGCGCCGCTGTTCGAGCGCGGCGGCCGGCGCATCGTGCCGACCGCCGGCGGCCAGCAGCTGCTGCAGCAGATCGACGCCGTGCTGGCCGCCGGCGAGCACCTGCAGATCGTCGCCCGTGCCGGTGCCGTGGCATTCGGCGGCGAGCTGCGACTGGGTGTGCCGGCATCGCTCGGCCCCTACCTGCTGCCGCACCTGATCGCGCCGTTCCCCCAGCATTTTCCGGGAGCCCGGCTGGGCATCTCCGAGGGCAAGCCGCGCGGCTTGCTGCGGCGGTTGAGTGAAGGCGAACTCGACGCGGTGCTGGCGCCGCCTGCAGCGGCGACCAGCGGGATTGCTTCGCGCCCGCTGTTCTTCGAGCCATGGGAATTGATGCTGCGCGCCGATCATCCGCTGGCCGGCCAGGACAGCATTGCACTGGCCCGGCTCGATCCGGCCGGGGCCACGCTGATGGCCGAAAGCCATGCCGACGGCCTGCAGGGCGACGGCAGCGAGCACGGCCACGTGCAGGACGTCAGCCTGGAAAGCCTGGCCGCCCTGGTCAGCCTGCGCGGCGGCTACGCGCTGGTGCCGGCGCTGGCGCATGAGCGGCTGGCCTCGATGCCGGGCATCGTGCTGGCGAAGCTGGCCGGCCCGGCGTCGGGCCGCGAGATCGCACTGTACTGGCGCGACGCCTCGCCGTGGCACGACGCCCTGCAGGCCTTCGCCGAACTGCTGCGCAAGCTGGCCAGGCAGCGGCCGGGACTGCGCGTGGCCGCGGCAAAAGCGAAGGTGGCTTCGCCCTGAGGAAACCAGTGGCGATCAGAACTCCAGATGTGCCCGCAGCGCCACAAAACGGGCGGGGCCGCGATCGCGGTTGTAGCCCGGATTGCGCACCAGTTGCAGGTCCGGACTGAGGGTGAGGTGCTTGCCGAGCGAGAGGTTGTAATAGGTCTCGAGGATCTGCTCTTTGCCGTAGTGAAGCGCACCGTCGCCCAGCACAAACCCGTTGCCGCCCAGTGCGAGGTATTCGCGATGTCCCGGCGAGAGCGCGTTGAGCGCAACGCCGACGCCGAGGTGATCGCCGGAGCGGTTCCAGTGCACGCCCGACAGCTGGAAGCCGCCGCTGAGGGTGCGGTCGACCTCGGTGAAGGCGAACGATTCGGTGCGGCCATCGTTCCAGCCGGCGCGCAGGAACAGGCCGGTGTCGCCGTGGTCGGCCAGCGGCAGCTCGCCGTTTAGGCCGAAGCCGTACTTGTGCCGGCCGGGACGCTCGTCGGCAGTGATGTCGGGCAAGCTGCCGCTGGCCAGCGCGGTGTTGATGGCCTGCCGATACACGCCCATCGAGGCGGTATTGCGGAAGGCCAGCAGGCGCAGCGCCCAACCGTCCGGATCGGGTTGCACGGTCAGCTCGACCTGCTCGCCGCGGGCCCGACGCAGCGAGGGTACCAGGCGCTGTCCGTTGGCGTGGACGGGCATCCGGTAGATGCCGTAGCGCAGGCTCCAGCCGGCATCCACCCAGGCCAGCATGACTCCGTCGGTATAGCCGCGGGTGTCGGCGGCGAAATCCCAGGCGGTGTCGTTGAACAGCGTCCAGTTCATGAACTGGGTGCGCGTGCTGCCGGCGTAGCGGTTGCGGTCGAAGTCGTCGTTCGCCGCCATCTTGCCGAGCTTCACCTCGAACCGCCGTGTGGCCTCCCGGCCGGACAACCGGTCCTGTGCACGCTCCACCACCGTGCTGTCATCGCCAAGGGGCAGCACCCAGCGCAAGTAGCGGCGCGCCACGTAGGCGCGTTTGCTCATGTTTCCGCTGCCGGAGCGGATCACGTCGCCGTTGGTGAGGCCGCCCAGGCCGGTCGCGCCGCTGACGCCGGAGCCCTTGAACATCTCCACGTCGAAGTAGAACTGCAGGTGGGCGGGAAGGGCGACGCCAAAATACGCGCCGAAAGTGTGCGAGCGGGCCGTATCGCCCTGTGCGCGCAGGCTCTGCGCGCCGGCGTAGGGCGAGCGCAGCGAAGACTGATGCTGGTCGACGAGGGTGTATTGCGCGCCCAGCCACTGAGGCACGAACCGTGATGCCTGATCGGCGCGGGCGGTCGAGGTGGCGAGGACCAGCGCGGTCGCCGCGAACAGCAGGTTTTTCTTCATGCTCGTCTCCGTCCTCGCAGTACGGAGCGAGCGGGTCAGCCCGGCCGGGCTCGGCCCACCCGTGATCCACGGGGATGCACAGGAGGTGATGTCATGCTCGCCGTGACAGGCGTGCGGCGACAGGGGGCGGGGTCGCTGTCCATGGGGGCAGGAGTACCTTCGGAAGGTTTGACGCGAAGGCGCGCATGGTGCCCAGCGGGAGGGGATGTGTCAAGATACTGCGCGATCCCGCCGCTGGTGGTCCACGCCGGCGGTGGCCGCGCTCATCGGGGACTTCGATCCCCTGGCCTGCAGCTTCGTCTCCTTACATTTCCCCGTGGACAGTGGAGCCGTTCGCGGCAGGCTATCCTGCGAGGGTTGCACGGGGACCGTGGGCAGGCTCTAAGATGGCGGAAGGACAATGGCGGAAAGTTGCCATACTGTTTGAAACCGATCCGCCATGCGATGCCTATTGATCGAAGACGATACCCAGACCGCTCGCTTCGTCCATGACGGATTGCGTCGATCGGGCCACGATGTGGTGCTGTGCGGTGACGGTGCAGGCGGGCTGCAGCAAGCCCTGTCCCGGACCTGGGACGTGATCGTGCTGGATCGCATGCTCCCTGGCGGCATCGACGGGCTTGCCCTGCTTGCCGCATTGCGGGCACAGGCCAATCACCCGCCTGTGCTCGTACTCAGCGCACTGGCCAGCCTCGACGAACGCGTGCATGGCCTGCGCGAGGGCTGCGACGACTACCTCACCAAGCCTTTCGCCATGGAGGAGTTGCTGGCGCGCGTGGAGGCGCTTGGCAGACGGGCTTCGCTGGCCGGTCACCCGAATGTATTCGCGGTGGCCGATCTATCGGTGGATACGCGCGTGCGCCGTGCCTCCCGCGCCGGTCAGCCGATCGCGCTGCAGCCGCGCGAGTACCAATTGCTCGAATACCTGGTGCGCCATCAGGGCGAGGTGGTCACGCGCAAGATGCTGCTGGCAGCCGTATGGGGTTACCACTTCGATCCCGAGACCAACGTCATCGACGTGCAGATGAGCCGCTTGCGCAACAAGGTGGACCGGGATTTTTCCGACGCCCTGATCCGCACCGTGCGAGGCGTCGGCTACACCATTCAAGCGCCCACCGGCCAAGACGACGGCGATGCTTGATCGGCGCTCCCTCGGGTTGCGTCATTCGGTCGTCTTTCGCATGGCGCTGAGCTACGGCTTGCTGTTTCTGCTGTCGACGGGGATCATTTCGACGTTGTTCTACGTCGGTACGGCGGGCCTGCTGGCCCGGAACACCGACCGGCAGATCGTCACTATCGCCCATCAGCTCGAACAGACCCGCGAACTCAGCGGAACCGGTGCACTGGTGCAGGCCGTCCACACGCTGCTGACCGACGACAAGGACGTGGAGACCGAGGTTTATCTGCTGCTCGATCCACAGGGCAGGAAGCGGATCGGCAACCTCACCGCCTGGCCCGTGCTGCCGAAGGCCAACGACCATCTGACCAGGATCCATGTGCAACGGCTCGGGCGTGACTCGACCAGCCGGCTGCTTGCCCATCGCTTCGGCGACGGCAGCCTGCTGGTGGTCGGCCGGGATCTGCGGGAGCAGCACCAACTGGAGCAGATGATCCTGAGTGCATTGGCAATCGGCGGCGCGCTCGGCCTGGTGCTGGCCGTGCTGGGCGCCTTCCTGTTCCGTGTGCAGTTGCGGGCGCGCCTGGCCCTGATCCAGCAGACCACCGATGACGTCTCGGCCGGCCACTTGAGCCGGCGCATCGCGACCGGCCAGGCCCGCGACGAATTCGCCAGCATCGCGCGCGACATCAATCGCATGCTCGACGACATCGAGCGGCTGATGGACACCGCACGCAACGTGTCCAACGCGATCGCGCACGATCTGCGCACGCCGCTGGGACGGATCCGGGGTTCCCTCGAGGAGGCCGTGCAGGTGGCGGCCGACCCGCAACGCCTGAGGCAGGCTGCGCATTACGCCATCGACGAAATCGACACGCTGACCGGCGTGTTTGAAAAACTGCTGCAGATCGCCGAAGCCGAATCCGGCGTCCGCAGGCAACGCTTCGAACAGTTGCCGCTGCGTCCTGTGGTGGGCGATCTGATGGAGCTGTATCAACCGGCTGCCGAGGCGCAGGGTATGCAGCTCACGGTGGACATCGACGGCGCACCGGCCGTGAACGCGGATCGCGACCTGCTGGCGAACGTGCTCGCCAACGTGCTGGACAACGCGCTCAAATACGCCGGTAGCGGTGCGCACATCCGGCTTTCCATCCGGCAGGACGATAGATACGTTGCCATCGCGGTGCAGGACAACGGGCCTGGCATACCACCCGACGTCATCGGGCGCGCGACCGAGCGTTTTTTCCGGGTCGACAGCAGCCGCAGCCAGCGCGGCAACGGACTTGGCCTGTCCATCGTCGCCGCCGTGGTGGCGCTGCATCGCGGCCAATTGACGCTGGAAGACGCCCGCCCCGGTTTGAAGGTCAGCATCCTGTTGCCGAAAGCGTAAGGCGGCGGGAACGGCCTCATCTTGTCGCGGGAGCGAGGCGCAGCTACAACCTTTCCAAATGGTAACTATTCCCGGCGAGCGTGGACCGTTACGGTTGCCCGAGTGACCCGCTCACGTGCTCATTGCCGCTCCGAATCGAGATTGTTCATGCCCACCAAACGCGCGCGGATCGCCGCTGCTGCCGCCATCGCGGTGATCCTTGCGGGACTCGGCCATGCCTGGCTCCTTCATGGCCAGCCGCCTGCGCCGAAGCCGCAGGCCGGCGCCGATGCCCGCGGCGTTACCCTCACCGAAACCCAGGCTCGACAGGTCGCGGTGATCGAGGTGCGTGAGCATGCATTTGAAACATGGCGCGAGGCCGTCGGCTACATCGATTACGACCAGCGGCGGGTCGCCCAGGTCGCCAGCCCGTATGCCGGGCGCGTGGCGAGCGTGGCGGCCAAGGAAGGCGACACGGTACGCAAGGGGCAATTGCTGTTCACCATCGACAGCCCGGACCTGCTGCAGGCCGAATCCAACCTGCTCTCCACCGACGGCGTGCTGGCCCTGGACCGCAAGACGCTCGCCCGGGCGAAACGAATGCTGAGCATTCAGGCCAGCGCGCAGAAAGACGTCGAACAGGCCGCGTCCGACGAGCAGACGGCCGAAGCCGGCGACCGCACGGCGCGCAAGGCCGTGCTGCTGTTCGGCAAGAGCGAGGCGGACATCGCCCACCTGCTGGCCACCCGCAAGGTGGACGGCGAACTGCGCGTGCTCAGCCCTTTCGACGGCCTCGTCGTCAACCGCGCGCTGACGGTGGGTGACCTGGCGCAGCCCGGCGGTTCCCCCACACCGTTCACGGTGGCCGATCTCTCCACCGTGTGGATGGTGGCCAGCATGCCCGAAGACGACGCCGCAGCGTTGAAGCTGCATCAGCCGATCGAGATTACCCTGCCGGCGCTGCCCGGCCGCACCCTGCACGGCGAAGTGGGCTATGTCGGCAGCGCCGTCGACCCGAACACGCATACGGTGACGGTGCGCGCCGAGATCCCCAACCCGGATCGCCGCCTGCTGCCCCAGATGCTGGCCAACGCAGCGGTGCAGACGGCGGCTCCGGAGCAATCGCTCGCCGTTCCCGAAGACGGGATCGTGCGCGAAGGCGACGGCACCATGTTGGTGTACGTCACCCGGGATGGCCGGCACTTCGAGCAGCGGATCGTGAAGGTGGGCAAACGCCAGCAGGGCATGGACCAGGTTCTCGGCGGCTTGAAGGCGGGGGAGCGCGTCGCCGGCAAGGGTGCCCTGTTCCTCGACAACATGCTGGCGCAGCAGCCGGACGACGATTGATCCATCGCCGTCGTACCCGCATCGATTTCCCTTCCGAAACAGGCCGGACCCGTGCTACGAGGCATCATCGCTTTTGCGCTTTCCCGACGCTCCGTCGTGATCATGGCCTTGCTGGCGCTTCTGTTGGCAGGCCTGGTGGCGTACAGCAAGCTCAATATCGAAGCCTATCCCGACCCGGCGCCGGTGATTCTGGAGATCACCGCGCAGGCGCCCGGACTTTCCGCTGAGGAAATGGAGCGGCTCTACACCCGGCCGATCGAGCTCGGCGTCGCCACCACGCTGGGCGTCGACAACATCCGGTCCACCTCGTTCTACGGCCTTTCGTTCGTGCGCGTCACGTTCAAGTACGGCGTGGACTACAACTCCGCTTATACGCGCACCGCGATCAACCTGCAGCAGAACGTCAGCCTGCCCAACAACGTGCTGCCGCAGATCCAGCCGTCGAGCGAAGTGGGCGAAATCTATCGCTACCAACTGGTGGGGCCACCCCATTTCGGGCTGACCAGGCTGCGCACCCTGCAGGACTGGGTGGTTTCGCATCGCCTGCTTTCGGTACCTGGCGTGGGGCAGGTGGTGACCTGGGGTGGTACGACCAGGGAATACCACGTCGACGTGAGCATGCCGAAGCTGGAAGGCTACAAGCTCACGCTGCCGCAACTGGTCACGGCGCTCGGCAACGCGAACCAGAACGTCGGCGGCCGCACGATCCAGCTGGGGCAGCAATCGGTCAACGTGCGTGGTGTCGGCCTGATGTCCGATACCGGCGACATCGGCAACGTGGTGCTGTCGCAGAACAACGGCACGCCCGTGCTGGTGAAGAACGTCGCCCAGGTCTCGGTGGGCGCCGCGCCGCGTCTCGGCAAGGCTGGCCGCGACGACCAGGACGACGTGGTGACCGGCATTGTGGTGATGAACCCCACCGAGCAGACCAACGACGTCATCGCCCGCGTCAAGGCGGAGGTGGACCGGCTCAATCGCGATGGCACGCTGCCGCCGGGCGTGAAGATCGTGCCGATCTACGACCGCTCGACGCTGGTGGCGGTCACCACGCACACGGTGCTGCACAACCTGATCTTCGGCGGTCTGCTGGTGTTCCTGATCCAGTGGGTTTTCCTGGGAGACTTGCGCAGCGCGCTGATCGTGAGCGCGAACGTTCCCGTGGCGCTGTTCTTCAGCATCATCATCCTGGTGCTGCGCGGGGATTCGGCCAACCTGCTTTCGGTGGGCGCGGTGGATTTCGGCATCATCGTCGATTCGGCGGTGATCATGATCGAGAACATCTTCCGCAACCTGCAGAAGAGCGGGACCGAACGCAAGGAGTTGCTGCTTTGCTACGAGGAGAGCCGCGACGGCGCCAGCCTTGCCGGACCAGGAAAAAGAGATTGGACCGACCGGATCCGCATGCTCTACATCAGCGCGTTGCAAGTCGATCGCGCGGTGCTGTTCTCCTCGATGATCACCGTGGCGGCGTTCATTCCGCTGTTCACCATGCAGGGCGTGGAAGGGCAGATATTCAATCCCATGGCGCGCACCTACGCCTATGCGCTGTCGGGCGCCCTGCTGGCCACGTTCACGATCACGCCCGTGCTGGCCTCGCTGCTGCCTGCGCACGTGAAGGAAGTCGAGACGGTGTTCGTGCGCGCAATCCGCCGCGTCTATTCGCCGGTTCTCCGCTGGGCTTTGCGCAGGCGCCGGCTGACCGTCGGCCTCGGTTTCGGTTTTCTGCTGCTGGCGGGGCTGGTGCTGCCGCGGATCGGCACCGAGTTCCTGCCGGCGCTGGAAGAGGGCAACCTGTGGATCCGCGCCAGCATGCCGCCGACCATTTCGCTGGAGGCCGGCATGCAGATGGTCAACCGCATGCGGCGCATCATCAAGGCGCATCCGGAGGTGGTCACCGTCGTCTCGCAGCATGGCCGCCCCGACGATGGCAGCGACGCGGCCGGCTTCAGCAACGTGGAACTGTTCGTGCCGCTGAAGCCGGAAAGCGACTGGCCCAGCGGCGACAGCAAGGCGAAGCTGGTCGCCTCCCTCCAGCAGCAGTTCAAGGCGGCATTTCCGGGCGTCGGCTTCAATTTCTCGCAGTACATCCAGGACAACCTGGAAGAAGACCTGTCGGGGGTGAAGGGCGCCAACGCCGTGAAAATCCTCGGCCCCGATCTGGACGAGCTGGAAAAGCTCGCCGACGAGGTGATGCACCAGATGCAGCCGGTGCGCGGAGTGCAGGATCTGGGCGTGTTCCATGTGCTTGGCCAGCCCAACCTCAACATCACCGTCGACCGCGCCAAGGCCGCGCGCTACGGTCTCAACACGGGCGACGTCAACACGGTCATCCAGACGGCCCTGGCCGGCACCCAGGCGACCACCGTGATCAGGGGCGAAAAGCAGTTTGCGCTGGTCGTGAGGCTGGCCAAGAACGACCGCTCCAGCATCGCGGCCATCGGCAACATCATGGTGGGCTACACCAATACCGCCGGCGGCACGGCATACGTACCGTTGCGCGAAGTGGCGAATATTTCGCTGGACACCGGCGCGTCCTACATCTACCACGAGAGCGGCGAACGCTACATCCCGGTGAAATTCAGCGTGCGCGGTCGCGACCTCGGCAGCACGGTGGAAGAAGCGAAACAGCGCATCGCCGAGCACGTGAAGCTGCCCAGCGGCTATCACCTGGCCTGGGCGGGCGAGTTCTCCGACATGCAGAAGGCCAAGCAGCGGCTCGCCATCGTGCTGCCGATCGCGATCGGCCTGATTCTCGCGCTGCTCTACACCCTGTTCAATTCGATGCGCGACAGCCTGCTGACCCTGGTCGCCATTCCGTTCTCGATCGCCGGCGGCATCATCACGCTGTATGCGTCCGGCCTGAACCTGAGCGTTTCGGCCGCGATCGGCTTCGTGTCGCTGTTCGGGGTGTCGGTGATGAACGGCATTCTCGTCATCACGTATTTCAATCACCTGGTATTCGAGGGCAAGTCGCCGGTGGATGCCATGTATCTGGCCGCCGAGCAGCGCATGCGCCCCATGCTGATGACTGCGTTCTCCGCCTGCATCGGCCTGTTTCCGGCGGCCATTTCACACAGCATCGGCAGCCAGGTGCAGCGTCCGCTGGCCACCGTGGTGGTGGGCGGCATGCTGCTGGGCCCGATCATGTTGCTGATCGTTGCGCCGGCCCTGCAGGTGATGGTGGTGGAGTGGTCGCAGGCGCGAAGCGCCAGACGGCGACGCCTGGCGGATCAGGAAGGGGGAGCGGCATGAGCGGGCGTCGGTCCGTGGCTTGCGGCTGGCGCGCCGGTGTGCTGGCGCTTGCCGTACTCGGTGCGGGCTGCGCCGCCGGCCCCGACTATCGGCGGCCTGAGCTGTCGTCTCCGGATCGCTACACGCGTGCGCCGCTGCCCGCGGCCATCGGCGCCGCCGCCACGCACGATGCGCAGCGCTTCATCCAGGGCGCCCCGGTGTCGCGCGAGTGGTGGCGCGGGTTCGGGTCGCCCGCCCTGGACGATCTCGTCCGGCGTGCGCTGGTGCACAACCCGACCGTCGATGCCGCACAGGCTGCTTTGCGGCAGGCCGAGGAGGAGGTCGCCGCGCAGCGCGCCAGCTACTTCCCCACGATCCAGGCCAGCTACTCGCCGTCGCGTTCGCTCAATCCCGTGGGCACGATCTCCCCCACGCTCTCCTCCGGGCAAGCGCTTTACACCCTGCATACCGCGCAGTTGACCGTGGGCTATGTGCCTGACGTATTCGGTCTGAATCGGCGCACTGTGGAGTCGCTCCGCGCCCAGGCGGACATGCAGCGCGATCAGTTGGATGCGACATACCTGACCCTCGCGGCCAACGTAGTGGACACGGCGATACAGGAGGCGAGCCTGCAGGCGCAGATCGATGCCACCAAGGCGGCGATCGGCGCGGATGCGCGTGCGCTGTCCATCCTCCGGCGGCAGGCGGCCATGGGCGGCGCGAGCGGTCTGGACGTGGCCGCGCAGGCTGCCGCGCTGGCCCAGGCCCGGCAGAATCTGCCGGTGCTCAGGAAGGCATTGGAACAGACGCGCGACCTGCTTGCGGTGCTGGTCGGCGCGCTGCCATCACAGGCCGGCCAGGCGGACATCGATCTGGCAGCTCTTCGACTGCCGGCGGCGCTGCCGCTGAGTCTGCCATCGCAGGTCATCCGTCAGCGGCCCGACGTGCTCGCGGCCGAGGCCCAGGTGCACGCGGCCAGTGCGGAAGTCGGCATCGCGGTCGCCAACCGGTTGCCGCAGTTTTCGATCTCGGCGCAGTACGGCGGCAGCTCCACCCAGTTCAGCCGCATGTTCACCGACGACAACGTGTTCTGGAGCCTGGCGGGAACCGTTTCGCAAACCTTGTTCGATTTCGGCGCGCTGAAGCACCGTCAGCGCGCCGCCGAAGCTGCCCTGGACCAGGCCAAGGCGCAGTATCGCAGCGTGGTGCTCGCGGCATTCCAGAATGTCGCCGACACGCTGTATGCGCTCGACCAGGACAGCAGCGTGCTCGCTGCCGCCACCCAGGCCGAGGCCGCCACGCGCAAGACACGCGACCTCACGCAGCGGCAGCTGCAGGCGGGGGCCGTCAATGCCTTGGTGCTGCTCGGCGCGGAGCAGGCCTTTCAGCAGGCGCGGATCGCCAGGATCCAGGCCGTGGCTGCGCGCTATGAGGATACGGTGGCACTCTATCAGTCGATGGGAACCGGGTGGGGGAGTCCCGGGAATGAAGGCCGTCCGTCAGGGATGCCCTGATCCATGCTGTGTTCCGGTCTCATCGGCGACCTGCTCGAACGGGTGTCTCCAGGTTGCGCGATGCCGCCCGTCGGGTTCCGACAGCGGCCTGCGGGCCGCCGCACGCGTCACGTTGACGACGTGCTGCCGGGCGATGAGCACTGCGTGGAAGCACTGTGTCCGCGCCCGGCGGCAATTTATATCGCGAAGGAGTATCAGACCGAGCGCAAGGCTTTTTTGCGGTCGTTTTCGGTGAGGTGGCGCTTGCGCAGGCGGATCTCCTTCGGGGTGACCTCGACCAGTTCGTCGTCCTCGATGAATTCCAGCGCCTGTTCGAGCGAGAACTTGATCGCCGGCGTCAGCTGGATCGCGTCGTCCTTGCCCGATGCGCGCATGTTGGTCAGCGGCTTGGGCTTGATGACGTTGACCGTGAGGTCGTTGTCCTTGGCGTGGATGCCTACCAGCTGGCCTTCGTACACCTGATCGCCTTCGGCCGCGAACAGCTTGCCGCGCTCCTGCAGCGGGCCGAGCGAATACGCCGGCGTGGAGCCGGTGGCGTTGGAGATCATCACGCCGTTCTGGCGCTTGGCGATCGCGCCCTCGGCCTTCGGGCCGTA
>JAGWNA010000098.1 GCA_028871555.1 Lysobacteraceae bacterium | reverse complement strand
TGTCGCGGCCGGTGTCGCGCATGGTCTTGATCACCTTGTCGAGGCTGACGCGGTGCTTGCCGTCGGCTTTCAGCGCCATGCGGCTGGCGTTGATCGCCTTGACCGAGCCCATCGCGTTGCGCTCGATGCAGGGGATCTGCACCAGGCCGCCGATCGGGTCGCAGGTGAGGCCGAGGTTGTGTTCCATGCCGATCTCGGCGGCGTTCTCGACCTGCATCACGTTGCCGCCCAGCGCGGCGGCGAGGCCGCCGGCGGCCATCGAGCAGGCCACGCCCACTTCGCCCTGGCAGCCCACTTCGGCGCCGGAGATCGAGGCGTTTTCCTTGTACAGGATGCCGATGGCGGCGGCGGTGAGCAGGTATTCGACGATGCCGTCGTCGTCCGCTTTCGGACAGAAGCGCAGGTAGTAGTGGCCGACCGCGGGAATGATGCCCGCCGCGCCGTTGGTGGGCGCGGTGACCACGCGGCCGCCGGCGGCGTTTTCCTCGTTCACCGCCAGCGCATACAGGTTCACCCAGTCGAGGATGGTCAGCGGATCCTTCAGCGCCGCCTCGGGCTGGTTGCGCAGTTCCTCGGCCATCGCCGGCGCGCGGCGCTGTACCTTGAGCCCGCCGGGCAGGGTGCCGGGCGAGCGCAGGCCGCGGGTGACGCAATCGGCCATCGCCTTCCAGATGGTCAGCAGGCCGGCGCGAATCTCGGCCTCGCTGCGCCAGGCCCGTTCGTTCGCCATCATCAGCTGGGCGATCGTCATGCCGTGCTCTGCGCACAGCGCCAGCATCTGGTTGCCGCTGCTGAACGGGTAGGGCAGGACCGTGGTGTCGGCGACGATGCGGTCTTCCGCGGCTTCTTCGGTGTTCACCACGAAACCGCCACCGACCGAGTAGTAATCGCGCGTGGCCAGCTCGTTGCCGTCGGCGTCGCAGGCGCAAAAGCGCATGCCGTTGGTATGGAACGGCAGCTTCTGGCGCTTGTTGAACACCAGGTCGCGCTTTTCGTCGAATTCGATTTCGTGCCGGCCGAGCAGGCGCAGCCGTCCGCTGCCGCGAATGCGTTCGAGCGTGGCGGGTATCCGGTCCGGGTCGACGCTGTCGGGGTGCTCGCCTTCGAGGCCCAGCAACACCGCCTTGTCGGTGCCGTGGCCGCGGCCGGTCAGCGCCAGCGAGCCGTACAGCTCGGCGCGCACGCGGGCGACCCGGCCGAGCACGCCCTTCTCGTCCAGCCAGCGCTCGGCGAAGCGCGCGGCGGCGCGCATCGGGCCCACCGTGTGCGAGGAGGACGGACCGATGCCGATCTTGAACAGGTCGAATACGCTGACGGCCATGGGAATGCGCTGCCGTGAATGGGGACGACCGGCTATTCTACGCGGCGTCCCCTTTCCTGGCAGTGCATTCGCAGCCGCATGGCCGATCTGATCCTCTACCAGCGCGACGACTGCCACCTGTGCGACCAGGCCATCGCCGTGCTGGCCGCGGTGCGCGCGCCGGATTTCGACAGCGTGTGGGTGGATGATGCGCCGGCGCTCGAGGCGCGCTACGGCACCCGGGTGCCGGTGCTGCACGATGCGCGTGACGGCCGCGAGCTGGACTGGCCGTTCGATGCACGCATGCTGCGCGCGTTTCTCGCCGCTTCGCGGTAGGACACCCGGCGCGCGCTCGTAGGAGCCCACCCTGTGGGCGAATGCTCTTCGCTCCGCCCGACGCAAGGGCATTCGCGCACAGGGTGCGCTCCTACGGCATTCGCCCGGCCCACAGGGCGGGCTCCTGCGGATCGGCTTTGCGGCTATTTCGCCGCGAGCTGCAGATGCGCGGTGATCTTGACGTCGTTGCCGATCACCGAGGTGTCGGCATAGTCGCCGCCGCCCACGCCGAAGTCGAGCCGCTTGACGCTGCCGCTCGCGTCCAGCGTGGCGCCGCTGCCGTGCGGCTGGAAGTTCACCTGCAGGCTTGCCGGCCGGGTCACGCCGCGCAGGGTGAGCATGCCGTCGGCGATCACCCGGGCGCCGTCGCGATGGAATGCGGTGGTGACGAAGTGCGCCTTCGGGAATTTGGCGACGTCGAAGAAATCGCTGCCGGGCAAGGCGCCGTCGCGATCGCTGTCGCCGGTCTTCGCGCTGGCCAGCTCCACGACGACATCGAATTTCGATGCGGCGAGGTTGGCCGGGTCGTAGCGGATCGCCGCCGTCCACCGGCTGAAGCTGCCGTTGAAACCGGCGCCCTGGAAGCTGCCGCTGAAGGCGAGTTTGCTGGCGGCCGGCTGCACCGTGTAGTCGGCGGCGATGGCGGCGGCGGGCAGGGTCAGCAGGCACAGCAGCATGGCGAGGCGTTTCATCAGGATTCTCCCGGTGGGTTGGAGTCGTGGCGCGGACGGCCGAACGGCAGCATCCGCCGCAGCACGTTGTCCCTGTCGAACACATGATGCTTCAAGGCGGCGCCGACGTGCGCCACCAGCACCAGCAGCAGCAGCCAGAACAGGTACTCGTGCACGGCATGGGCGAATTGCGCTGCGTCGATATTCCTGCCCGCCAGTGCCGGCAGGTTGAACAGCTTGAACCACTGCAGCGCAAAGCCGCGCAGCGAGTTGTACCACCAGCCGCTGAGCGGGATCGCCGCGATCAGCACGTAGAGCACGCCATGCACCAGGTGGGCGGCCCGCTGCTGCCAGCGTGGAGCTGGTTCATCCGGCGGGCGGCGGTCGACGCTGCGCCACAGCAGCCGCAGCAGCAGCAGCGCCAGCAGGGTCAGGCCGATCGACTTGTGCAGCGCGTACACGCTGATCTTGCTCATCGACGGCTTCATTTCCGTCATCAGCAGACCCCACACGCCATTGCCCAGGATGCCCAGCGCCATGGTCCAGTGGAAGAAGCGGGCGACCGCACCCCATTGTCTGTCGTTGCTGCGCAGGCTCATGGTCGGTCCTTGCCGGCTGGACTGGCGTCGGGCGGAATGGCGTGGTTGTCGCGGATCGCCTCGATTTCCAGCCAGACCGCCACCTGCTGGCCGATCGAATGGCGAAAGGCGGTCATGCCGAAGTCGCTGCGGTCCAGCGTGGTATTGGCCGAAAAGCCCGCCACGGTATGCAGGCCGAAGATGGTTTTTCCCAGCCGGTTGAAGGTGAACGCCAAGCTCACCGGCCGGGTGATGCCGCGCAGGGTGAGTTCGCCGTGCAGCACGCCGTGGCGGTCGTCCTTGCGTTCCACCGAGGTGCTGGCGAAATGCGCGTAGCGCGCGTGCGCCGCGTCGAGAAATTCCGGCTTCAGCACCGCCTTGTTCCAATCCGCGTCGCCCATGTCCAGCCCGGCCAGGTCGATGTCCAGTTCGGTCGCCGACTTGCTCCAGTCGTCGGGATCGAAGCGCAGCCAGCCCTTGGCGATATGCAGCTCTCCGAACGGCCGCGAGTAGCCGTCGTGGGTGATGCTGAAGAGGATCTGGCTGTGCACCGTGTCGTAGCGGTAACCGGCGCTGCGGGCATGCGCGGCAGTGCATGTCAGCAGGATCGCCGCGAGCCAGGGCAGCCGGAAGGTCGAGCGCGAGCGGAGCATGGGTGCAAGTCTGGCCGATCCCGTTTGGCGGCGCCAGCTTGCCGCCGCGAAACGGACTGTTCCACCGCTCCGCACAGTGCGCTCGCCGCATCCGGCGGGATTTGGCATGATGGAGGCGGAACAGGGGATTGTGGATGCTTGCGTCATTCGTGCTGAATGCGGTTCTGGCTGTCTCTTCGTTGGCGTCCGCGGCGAATGGTTCGGCGCAGGCAGGCGTACCGGCAGCAGCGCCGACCGTCGTGCCGGCTCCCATGGCGACGCCGCAGTTTCGCCGTTACGGGGTGGCCGATGGGGTGCCCGCCGGGACGGTTTATGCGGTAACGCAGGATCGCCACGGCCTGATGTGGTTCGCCACGGCCAGGGGCCTGGTGCGCTACGACGGAGTCGGCTTCAAGGTGTTGCGGCATGAAGAAAGCGACCCATTTTCCTTGCCCGCCGGCCCGATATACACACTCTTTGCCGATCGCGACAACCGGATTTGGGTGGGGGGCATCAACAACGGGCTGATGGCATATGACCAGAGCAGCGGCCACTTCCGGCAGTGGCTGCACGACGACAAAAAACCGGACAGCCTGGCCGACAACGAGGTCTGGGGCGTGGCGCAAACCTCCGATGGCACGTTGTGGGTAGCCACCCAGAACGGCCTTGACCGCATGCGGGCGGACGGCAGCGGTTTCGATCATCAGCGCCTCAATTCCGATGCTGTGAATGGTGCGTCGTTCGGCCCGGTCCGGGCCTTGCTCGCCGATACCGATGGGCGCCTTTGGATCGGCGCGAAAAGCGGCTTGTACCTGCGCCGGTCCGATGGTTCGATCCGGCAAGTGCCGGTGGATCCGACGTTTCGCGGTGACCTGGGCAAGGTCTGGCACATCGACGGCGGCCGTGGTGATGTGCGGGTGGCTCTCGATGGTGGACTGCTGATCATCGGCGCCGATGGCGTGGCACGACCGGTGGTGAACCGGAAGCTGTCGTCGGTTCGCATCCTCAGCAGCACCCGCGACCGGAAGGGAAGGCTGTGGATCGGCACGGCCGATGGACTGTTGCTGGATGTCGGCAATGGGAAGCTTCAGTCGATCGCCGGCCACCCGTTGCTGCCGGGAGCCCTGCCCGGCAGCAATATCTGGCAGACGGCGCTGGATCGCCAGGGCGGACTGTGGGTCACGCTGGACGAGTCCAGCATCGCCTACCTGCCGCCGGGCTGGGACGGCTTCACGCGCTTCACTCACATCCCTGACGACACGGATAGCCTGTCCAATATCGCGTCGACGACGCTCCTGCTCGGCAATGACGGCAAGTTGTGGGTGGGTGGCGAGAACGGCTGGGTCGACAAGCTCGATACCAGCACCGGCCAGGTGCAGCATGTGGTGCGGGGCATCCGCGGACAGGTCAACTCGCTGGCGCAGGATATGCGCGGCCGCCTGTGGATCGTGGTGCCGGGCGGGTTGCATTTGTTCGATCACGGCAAGCTCAGCACGATCGATCTGGGCAACTCGCACCTGACGCGGCCGGTCATGGCGGTTGCCGGCAGTTACGGGCGACTCTATGTGGCCTCATGGGGTACCGGGGTATTCGCGGTGGATCCTTCCAGCCTGGCCATCACGGCTGTGCCGTTGGAATCCGGGTCGGGCGATACCCAGTTTCCGGATCAGCTCACTTTTCACCAGGGCAAGCTCTGGTACGCCAGCGCAGGCGGCCTGCTGCGCCTGGACGATGCGAGCGGCAGGCTGGATTTCGTTCCCGGCGTGCCGCGGCGTGAAGTCAGCGCCTTTGCCTTCGACGCGACGGGCTTCTGGACAGCGACCGAGAAGAGGCTGGTGCATTACCGCCTTGTCGATGGCCATGCCCTGAACGATGACTCCATCGACATCAGCCGCACCGATTTCGCCAGCAGCCTGACAGCCTTGCTTGTCGACCATCGTGGTCTGGTCTGGGTGTTTGCCAACCCGGGCCTGTGGCGACTCAATCAGCACGCGCATCGCTTCATATCGTTCGGTCCTGCGCAAGGACTGACGAATGACGAATTCAGCACCATACCGACCGCGATGGCGCCGGACGGAACGGTCTTCGCCTCCAGCAGTGGCGGCGTGATGGCATTCCAGCCCAGTCGATTTCCGTTGTCGCGCCACGCCGGTTCGCCGCCGCCGGCGCTGACATTGACCCGCCTCGGCGTGCGCCGCGACGGCAGGGCGCAGGATCTGGCGCTGGACCAGCCGGTGGTGGCCCTGGGCTGGCGCGATCGCGACCTGAGCGTGGATGCACGGCTCGCCTCGTATATCGACCCGGCGAGCAACCATTACCGTTTCGAGCTGCACGGTTTCGACAACGGCTGGGTCGACGTGGACAGCCGCGGCGAGCGCGAATTCGCCGGGCTGGGGGCCGGCAATTACACGCTGGAGGTGAAGGCCGCCGGCGCGGATGGGGTGTGGAGCAAGCTGGCGTCGCCGCTCAAAATCAGCGTGCAGGCACCGCCATGGGCACGCTGGTGGGCGTGGCTGGTGTACCTGCTGCTGGCGGCTGGCGTCTTCGGCTGGCTGCTGCTGGTCTGGCGCCGCCGTCTCGCGCAGCGCCACCGCCTGCAACTGGTCGAGCAGCAGCGGCAGCTGGCCGAGGAGGCCAGCGCGGCGAAGACGCAGTTCCTGGCCACGCTCAGCCACGAGATCCGCACTCCGATGACCGGGGTGATGGGCATGGCCGAGTTGCTCATGGGCACGCCGCTCAGCCCGTTGCAGCGCGATTACACCCAGGCCATGCAGCGCTCCGGCGGCATGCTGCTGAAGCTGCTCAACGATGCGCTGGATCTGGCCCGGATCGAGGCCGGCCGGCTCGAACTGGAGCCGGCGCCGTTCGATCCCCACCAGCTGGTCAACGATGTCGCGCAGCTCGAACAGGGCCTGGCCCGTGCGAAGGGGATCCACTTCGTGCTGGAGGTGGCCGACGACCTGCCGGGGTCCCTGGTCGGCGATGCGGTGCGGATCAAGCAGGTGCTGCTGAACCTGTCCAACAATGCGTTGAAGTTCACCGAGCACGGCAGCGTGACGCTGCGGGTGCAGCGCATGGCCGATGGCCTGCAGTTCAGCGTCAGCGATACCGGCCCGGGCATTCCCGAAGCCAGCCAGGCGCGGCTGTTCCAGCGCTTCGAGCAGGAGGATGGTCCGCAGCGCCGTTCCGGCACCGGGCTGGGACTGGCGATCTGCCGCGAACTGGTGGACATGATGGGCGGCAGCATCGAGCTGGAGTCGCGGCTGGCGCACGGCACCACGTTCCGCGTGCGACTGCCGTTGTCCGCGCCGACGGCGGCGGTGTCGATGCCGGTGGCGGGCATGGCGCAATGCCGGTCGTGCCGGCTGCTGCTGGTGGAGGACGACACGATCGTGGCGGCGGTGATCCGTGGCCTGCTGGAGCACCAGGGCAACGTGGTCTGTCACGTCGGCAACGGGCTGGCCGCGCTGGCCGAGCTGGCCCAGGCCAGTTTCGATGCGGTGCTGCTGGATCTGGACTTGCCCGGCGTGGACGGCTTCCAGATCGCCCGGATGATTCGCCAGCGCGAGCCTGCCGGACAGCGCATGCCGATCGTGGCGGTGACCGCGCGATCCGGTGGCGAGGATGAGGCGCGCACGCGTGCCGCAGGCATGGACGGATTCCTGCGCAAGCCGGTCAGCGGCGACCAATTGGCCGGTGCGCTGGCGCAACTCGTGGCCGCGGCGCCAGCGCCGGCAGGGCAACCCGGATAACCTCGATTGGTAGGAGCGCACCCTGTGCGCGAATGCTTTTGTCGGCTTCCGGGCAAGAGCCTTCGCGCACAGGGTGCGCTCCTACGAGCTTCGACCCCGATCCAGCCAGGGCTCACATGTCGTTCTTGTGCAGTTCGAAACCGAGCCGCTGGTACTCGCGCCAGCGCGTGCGCGAGCCGTCGCGCTCGGCCGGGTCGGCAGCCACCACTTCCAGCACGCGCTGAAAACGGCCGACGGGGCAGCTCTCGCGCAGGTTGATCAGCAACGGGCGATCGGCCGTTTCGATGCCCGGCGGCACGATCAGCACGGCGGTATCGGCGTCGTCGTCGTCGCCGGCGAGCTGATGCGGGATCAGCACGTCCTCGTCGAATGCCCACAGCAGTTCATCCAGCGCCTCGGCCTGGGCGTAATCGCGGGTCAGGATCAGCGTGGGCTGCTGTGCCGCGAAGGCCTTCTTCGCCAGCGCGCAGACCAGCAGCAGCGGCTGCTCGCGGAAGCGCGGCTTGTCGATCAGGTAGAAGTCGGCGCGGGGCATGGGGCATGGGGCAGGAGTGAGGAGTGAGGAGTGAGGAGTGAGGAGTGAGGAGTGAGGGGTGAGGGAAAGCTACCACCCGGCACTCACTTGCCGCACGTCGTGCTCCCTCTCACTCCTCACTCCTCTCCGCTCACTTCTCGCTTGCGCAGCGATCGATCAGCCACTGCACCAGCAGCGGCACCGGGCGGCCGGTGGCCAGGCCCTTGCGGCCTTCCTCCCAGGCGGTGCCGGCGATATCCAGATGGGCCCAGCGCTGGCCTTCGGTGAAGCGCGACAGGAAGCAGCCGGCGGTGATCGCGCCGGCGGTCTTGCCGCCGATGTTGGCGACGTCGGCAAAGCCGGAGTCGAGCTGGGACTGATAGTCGTCCCACAGCGGCAGGCGCCACGCGCGATCAAGCGTTTCCTCGCCGGCGGCGAGCAGTTCGGCGGCGAGGTCGTCGTGCTTGCTCATCACGGCGCTGGCGTGCTTGCCCAGCGCGACCACGCAGGCGCCGGTAAGCGTGGCGGCGTCGATCAGCACCTGCGGCTTGAACGTCTGCGCGGTCCAGGTCAGCGCATCGCACAGGATCAGCCGGCCTTCGGCGTCGGTGTTCAACACTTCGATGGTGAGACCGGAAAGGCTGGTCAGCACGTCGCTGGGCCGGTAGCTGTCGCCGTCCGGCATGTTTTCCACCGTCGGCACCACGCAGACCAGGTTGAGCTTGAGGCCCAGCTTGACCGCCGCGACGAAAGCGCCGAACACGCCGGCCGCGCCGCCCATGTCGAACTTCATCTCCTCCATGCCCGCGCCGGGCTTGAGGCTGATGCCGCCGGAATCGAAGGTGACGCCCTTGCCGACCAGCGCGTACGGCTTGTCGCCTTCGGCGCCGCCCTGGTAGCTCAAGGCCACCAGCCGGGGCTTGTTGACCGAGCCGCGGGCGACCGCGAGCAGCGAGCCGAAACCGAGCCTTTCCATCTCGACATGATCGAGCACGGTGCAGCTGACCTTGTCCTTGCCCTCGGCAAACGCCCGGGCCTGCTCGGCGATGTAGGCCGGGTTGCAGATGTTCGGCGGCAGGTTGGCCAGCTCGCGGGTGAAGCGCACGCCTTCGGCGATCGCGATGGCCTGGTCGAGCCCGCCTTGCGCGTCGGCAGTGCCGGCAAAGCCGATCGCCGCGAGCTCCGGTTGCGCGCCCTTCTCGCGCGGCTTGAACGTGGCGGTGTAGCGGTAGGCGGCATGGTCGGCCGCCAGCGCGGCCGTGCGCACGCGCCAGGCGCTGTCGCGGCCGGGTACGTCGATCTCGGTCAGCCAGGAGCGGGCGTCGGCCACGGGCAGCCGCCCCAGCGCGCGCGTCGCCTCGAGGTTGACCTTGTGGAAGCGCGCCGCATCGAACGATTTCTGCGCGCCCAGGCCCACCACCAGCACACGCTTGCTGGCGATGCCGGCCGGCGCGTACAGCACCGTGCT
>JAGWNA010000097.1 GCA_028871555.1 Lysobacteraceae bacterium | reverse complement strand
GTATTCGCGCTCCAGCCGCTCCTGCACGATCTCCATGTGCAGCATGCCGAGGAAGCCGCAACGGAAGCCGAAGCCCATCGCCTCGGAGGATTCCGGCTCGAAGAACAGCGCGGCATCGTTCAGGCGCAACTTGTCCAGCGCCTCGCGCAAGGCGGGGTAGTCGTCCGAGGACACCGGAAACAGGCCCGCGAACACCCGTGGCTGCATGTGCTGGAACCCGGGCAAGGCCTTGTCGGCCGGCTTGCCCGCATGGGTCAGCGTGTCGCCCACGGGCGCACCGTGCACGTCCTTGATCGCAGCGTTGACCCAACCCACCTCGCCGGCCCCGAGCCTGGCCAGCTTCTTGCGCTTGGGCGTGAACACCCCGACCTCGGCCACCTCATGCGTACGCCCGGTGGACATCACCAGCAGCTTGTCGCCGGGCCTGATTTCGCCCTGCATGACGCGCACCAGCGACACCACGCCGAGATAATTGTCGAACCAGGAATCGATGATCAGTGCCTGCAACCGGTCGGTATCGCGCGGCTTCGGCGGCGGGATGCGGGCGACGATCGCCTCCAGCACCTCGATCACGTTCAGGCCGGTCTTGGCACTGATCGCCACCGCATCGGTGGCATCGATGCCGATCACCGCCTCGATTTCGAGCTTGACCTTTTCCACGTCGGCGGTCGGCAGGTCGATCTTGTTCAACACCGGCACCACTTCCAGCCCCTGCTCCACCGCGGTGTAGCAGTTGGCGACCGACTGCGCCTCGACACCCTGCGCCGCATCCACCACCAGCAACGCGCCTTCGCAGGCGGCCAGCGAGCGGCTGACTTCGTAGGAAAAATCGACGTGCCCCGGCGTGTCGATGAAATTCAACTGATAAGTCCTGCCGTTGCGTGCGGTGTACGGCAACGACACCGACTGCGCCTTGATGGTGATGCCGCGCTCGCGCTCGATCGGATTGTTGTCCAGCACCTGCGCCTCCATCTCGCGGTCGGCCAGGCCGCCGCAGATCTGGATGATGCGATCGGCAAGGGTCGACTTGCCGTGGTCGATGTGCGCGATGATGGAGAAGTTGCGGATCAATTCCATGGAACGCTGGCGGCCTGTCGGACTTGGGTTTGCCGCCGCGCCCGAGGCGCCGGCAGCGCATCACCGCAATAGCGACGCTAACCTCGCATTATCGCATGGAACCGGCCACGGCGGCCTGGCCGGCGCCATCCGCGCATCCGCAGCCGGCCGCGACCGGCATGGCACGTCCATTGCGGAGGAGCCATGCCGGCCAGGCTGCATCTGCCCGGAAGCCTACTTGCCGTCGGGCACCGTCAAGGCGACGAACTGGCTTTGATCGCCGCGACGCACCAGCAGCAATACCGTGGTGCCAGGCTTGACGTCCTTGGTCGCCTCGCGGAAGGCGGCCACGCTGCCGATTTTCTGCTGGTCGACCATCAGGATCACGTCGCCCTGCTGCAATCCGGCCTGCGCAGCGACGCCACCGGTGATGTCGCTGATGGCCACGCCCTGGCCCTGCTTCAAGCCGAGCTGCTTGCGGGTGTCGTTATCCAGCGTCTGTACGGTCAGGCCCAGCGCTGCGGAGCCGCTGTGCGCGATCGATGCGCCCTGGGCGTTGTCCACGGCGTGGCGATCGCGCGGCATCTCGCCGATCGTCACCTCGATGGTCCGCCGCTTGCCGTCGCGCAGGATCTGCACCGGCACCTTGCTGCCGGGCCTGGTCATGCCGACCAGCGGCGGCAGGTCGGATGCCTGCCGCAGCGTCTGGCCGTTGTAGGCAAGGATGATGTCGCCGGCCTGGATGCCCGCCTTCTCCGCGCCACTGCCCGCGGTGACGGAGACAACCGCGGCGCCGCCGCCGTTGTCGAGCTTGAATACCTTGACCATGTCGTCGGTGACCGGGCTGATCTCCACGCCCAGCTGCCCACGCGACACGTAGCCCTTGGTCTTGAGCTGCTGCACCGCATTCATGGCCACATCGATCGGGATCGAGAACGCCACCCCGAGGTAGCCGCCGGTATTGGAATAGATCTGCGAATTGATGCCGACCACCTGCCCCTGCAGATTGAACAGCGGACCGCCGGAATTGCCGCGGTTGATCGGTACGTCGGTCTGGATGAACGAGGTGTAGGGCTGGTCGCTGCTGCCCAGGTTGCGGCCGATCGCGCTGACGATGCCCTGGGTCACGGTGTAGTCGAAACCGAACGGCGAACCGATCGCCAGCACCCACTGGCCCGGCTTCAGGCTGCGCGAATCGCCGATGGCCACCGTCGGCAGGTTGTCGCCGTCGTCCACCTTCAGCAGCGCAATGTCGTATTTCGGATCGGTGCCGACCACCTTGGCCGTGAATGTGCGCCGGTCCTGCAGCCTTACGGTGACGACATCGGCACCGTCGACCACGTGATTGTTGGTCAGGATGTAGCCGTCGCGGGAGATGATGAAGCCCGAGCCGAGCGAAGTATGTGCCTGCTCCTGCGGCGAGGGCATCATCGGCATGCCGAAGAATCGCCGCAGGATCTCGGCCTGCGGATCATCCGGCATGCCCTGGCCTGGGCCGGGCATCATCTGTCCTGGCATCGTCTGCCGCGCGTGGTGGCTGTTGCCGGTGTACTTGGCCTCGACATGAACCACCGCGGGTGCATTCTTCTGCACGATGCCGGTAAAGTCCGGCAAGGCTGCCACGCCCGGTGCAGTCTGTGCCTGCGCTCCTGCGGCAATGACAGCGATGCCCAGCAGCGCGCAGCATGCAGCGGTGCGCAAGATGGAATGACTCATGACTCCTCCTCGGGTTGACTTAGGGCCGGAAAGGCTTCAGGCCGCTGGTTTCAGAACCGGCTGACCGCCATCTTCAGGCACCGCCGGACGCACGGCCCGCAAGACACGGGCCGGCAAGGAAAACGATCCGGAGGCGATCGGCCGCGGGCAATTCACGACACGCCGACCCGCCTTATTGCGCGACGGCGGCGGCCTGCTGTGACATGTCAGGCATGGCCTTCTGCTGCGGATTGAGCAGCAACAGATAACTGCCGTCGTGGTTGTTCAGCATCCGGTAGCGATGCGACGGCTGGTAGGTCGAAAGGTCGCGCGGATAAACCGCCTGATCCTCGCCCAGCGTGGCCGCGGCCTGCTGGCTGAGCAATCCGACCGAATTGCCGCTCAGCCACGGCGGCACGGCAGCGGGAATGCTGGCTGCGATGGGTGCCGGCCTCCTGCCGGTGACCGTCGCACTGGTGGTCTCATGGGCGGTCACCGCCACCGCGCGCCCGGCATCGCCGGCAGGCTGGGCGATCATCAGTGCAGCGGCGGCCACACTGGCGGCGATCGCGCCACCGGCCGACCAGCGCAACCAATGGCTTCGCCTGCCCGTCGTCGCCGGCATCGACTCCTGATCGATCGCCAGCATCACCCGCGAGGCAAATTCCGGGGAGGCGAAAGACGGCAACTGCCGGCGCAAGCCATCGCGTGCGATGTGGTAACGCGCCCAGACCTGCTGCAACGATGCATCGTGGTCGAGCCGCCGCACGAGGAATCGCAATTCCTCCTTCGACAACTCACCGTCGATACCGGCTGAAAGGTTTTCCCGGACGGTCTGATTCTTGTCTGCCTGGTTCATGCCTGACTGGTTCATGCCTGATCCTCGCGGCCCGACAACAGCGGCCGCAACTTCACATCGATCGCTTCTCGTGCCCGAAAGATACGTGAGCGAACCGTACCGATCGGACAACCCATGGCTTCAGCAATTTCATCGTAACTGAGACCTTCCACTTCGCGCAGCGTGATGGCGGTCCGCAATTCCTCGGGCAAGGCTTGGACAGTGGAAAATACGGATTGTTCAATCTCCTGGCGCATCAGCTCGCGCTCGGGCGTGGCGTTGTCCTGCATGCGCTCGGTGCCGGTCATGAATGCCGCTTCATCGGCGTCGATATCCCCCGCCGGAGGGCGTCGGCCCAATGCCACCAGATGATTCTTGGCGGTATTCACCGCAATCTTGTACAGCCACGTATAGAAAGCGCTGTCGCCACGAAACGAGCCTATCGCGCGCCAGGCGCGGATGAACGCCTCCTGCGCGATGTCCTCGGACTCGGCATGGCTTTTCACATAGCGCGACACCAGCCCGACCACCTTGTGCTGATACTTGCGCACCAGCAGGTCAAAAGCCCGTTTGTCGCCATTCTGGACACGCTCTACCAGCGCCCGGTCCAGTTCGTTTTCGCCCGTCCGGGCCGTATCCGTCGTCAATGCTGTCATCCGCTGCGGGAACTTGTCACTTGTCAGGAACTGAACGCGCCGCTCAGACCGTAGTCGAGCGCTCAAGTTCAGCATCGGAGGTTATGCTGCCCCGAACCATAACGCACGTGCCGTTGCCCGGTTGTCACCCGACAGGATGGTTTCACGTCCGGCCCGGCCATGCGTCAGTCGGGCTGTCGATAAAGGGCTGTCCTGCCTTTTTCGCGGAGAACCCTCCGTGGCCGCTCCGGCAGATCGCTTTTCGACACCCGGCGGAACCCGTCATGGAGCCGCAAGCCACCCGCTCAAGCCGTCTCGGCCATGCGGACTTCCAGCAGCCGCTTTCGTTCGGCCAGCAGCTTCTCGAAGCTGATCGTCTGCAGCGGCCGACAGAAAAGGTAGCCTTGCAGCTCGTCGCAGTGATGCGTGCGCAGAAATTGCAGGTGCTGCTCGGTCTCCACACCCTCGGCCACCACGGCACGTTTCAGGCGATGCGCCATGTCGATGGTTGCGCGCACGATGGCCTCGTCGTCCGGGTCGACGCCGATATTGCGCACGAAACTCTGGTCGACCTTGATGCGGTCGGCCGGCAACCGGCGCAGATAGTCCAGCGAGGCCGCGCCGGTACCGAAATCGTCGATCGCGATGGAACAACCAAGCCTGTGCAGCGCATGCAGGTTCTCCACCAGACTCTTGGCCGTCTTGATGCTGATGCTCTCGGTGATCTCCAGCTCCAGCAGGGTGGGATCCAGACCGGTCTCCCGCAGGACACGGGTCACGGTATCGAGCAGTTGCGGCTCCATGAGCTGTACCGCGGACAAATTCACGCCAAGGCGCAGACGCAGCCCGAAACGCTGCTCCCACTCCTTCGCCTGCTTGCATGCAGTGCGCATCACCCATTCGCCGATCGAGACGATCAGGCCGGTCTCCTCGGCCAGCGGGATGAACACCGCCGGACTGATCATGCCCAGCTCGGGATGCTCCCACCGGGCCAGCGCCTCCATGCCGACGATGTCCTCGGACTGGGCATCGACCTGAGGCTGGTAGACCACGCACAATTCCCCGTTGCCCTCGGCATGACGCAAGCGCGATCTCAGGACCGTCCCGTGCTCCTGTGCGTATTCCGGGCTGACTTCGTAGATCTGGAAATTGTTGCGGCCCAGATGCTTGGCCGCATACATCGCCTCATCGGCATGCTTGAGCAGGGTCTCCGCATCGCCGGCATCATCGGGAAAGAAACTCAACCCCATCGAAGCGGTGACATGCAGTTCGATGCCGTCATCGAGGTACAGCGGCGCACTCATCGTCTGCACGATCTTTTCGGCGACCCGAAACACGTCGTCGTTCTTCACGATATGCCGCAGCACCACGGTGAATTCGTCGCCGGCATAGCGCGCCACCGTATCGGAAGCGCGAATGCTGCCGCACAGACGCTGCGTAACCGCTTTCAGCACCTGATCGCCGGCGGCATGTCCGTGCGTGTCGTTGATTTCCTTGAACCGGTCCAGATCGACGAACAGCACGGCAAAGCACTCGCCATTGCGGGCCGCCTCGCGCAGGATCGTTTCCAGCCGGTCATTGAACAGCAACCGGTTGGGCAGGCCGGTCAGTGCATCGACCAGTCCCTCGGCGCGTCCCTGCTCGCGCGTCCGGCTCAATTCCAGCACCTGTGCGAAACGGGCCGAAGCGCAGCGCAGTACCGGTTCGACGATGTTCATTTCGCCGAAGCCCCTGCGGTTGCCGGCCAGCATGGCGCCGATGACCGTATGACGTTCGTCGTATAGCGGCAGACCGGCAAAGCCGGCCAGATCAAGCAGCTGCAGCAGGGGGTCCAGCGGTGCCAGCCGCTGCGCGTCGGTTCGATACAGGATCGGCTTGCCGCACAGCACCAGTTGCAACGAACTCTGCAATGAGGCCGCCGGCCAGGCGGGCTCCTGGCCACTCCACAACTGCAGCAGTTGAACCGGCGCCTCGGCCCCATCCTTGCGTGCCGACCAGACCGCCAGATAGTCAAGCCCCAGCTCGTCGAACAACAGCCTGGCTGCCGCGCCTTTCGCATCGACGCCGCTGGCCGAGGCGTAGATCCGCGACAGCAGCGACAAGGCGGCTTCCGCGCGCAGATCGGCACGGTCACTGCGAAACATCAGGGCCAGCACATCGCTCTGGTCATGCCGTATCCGTCGCACGCTGGCCTGGCCGGTATCGAAACCCTGAGCCGATTTGCGCTGGCACGGATACCAGCGGCGATCGGCCTCGGCAAGCACCTGTTCAAGCGCGATGCCCTCAAAACGCAACACGTCGGACAGTGCCAGACCCGCCCATTGGCTGGCATGCAGGAGGCTGTGCCTGGCCACTGTCGGGCTGACATCCAGCAGACATCGGGTCTGCGCATCGGCAATCAGCCACTCGCTGTCCCCCTCTTCGAAGAGATAGCGATAGTCCGCATGCCCGCCGCTGACGGATGCTGCCGGCACAAGGCCCTGGCCTGGAGCGCCGGCGCGCCACCGCCGCCAGCGCGGCACCAGTTCGGTACTTATCTGCGAGGCGTACAACCAGTCCACGATACCCTCATCGGGCAGATCCGCCGGACTGAGAGACGACTCGGCGGCCAGCACCGCCATCAGCGGCGTTTCGGCGGCACCGGGCAATTGACGCAACTGCCTGCAGCAATTTTTCGCCTGCTCCTCGTCACCGTCAAAAACCACCACCATCAGCTGCGGCGGTGGACGGCCCTCCAGCAGGATCGCCGCGTGCGAGGTATTGCGCGCGCTGTGGATATCCGTATATCCGCCATGGTCGAGCGCATCGAACAGGCTGCGGCGCAACTCGCGCTGTGTCGCAATGACCATGATGTCGGTATTCATGCGCAATGAGCCTCAAACCAGCCAGCGGCCGTCGCGCAGGCGCAGACGCGGCGGCTGGCCATCTTCGGCGTTCAGATGGACGGCCAGTTCGCCGAGATGCTCGGTCAGGGCCGCCGGGACATCGAGCAGCACGACGCGGCGAAGGTGCTCCTTGGGCGGGCGCGCAAGCTGGCGCAGCAAGGTGGCATCCATGGCCGACAACGGCAACTCCAGTCCCAGCAGCAAATAAACGCCGAAATGCATGCTTTGCTTTATGTAGCGCAGTGCATTGCCCAGCCGCTGGCAATCCGGCACCCGCACATGCGCGTCGCGCAAGCTGCTCAGGCCGGTGTCGGGTTGCCACAAATACACGGCCTGGCCGGTAAGTCTGGCGATCGCCTGAAACTTCTCGACCAGCGCAGGGGTGTCCTTGCAATCGAGCACAACCAGACCGCTGGACGCCGCCAGGATGCGATCGAAGATCTCGGTGCCGGCTTGTGGTGGCGCGGGAGCCATTCCGAAAGTCATTGACTGCCTGTCCTGCTGTGCCACGGGATGTCCGTTGGAAAACCAGGTACTTCGCCAGTGGAAAACGAAAACCACACCCGACTGTCCGGCCAGGCCTGATGCCTGCTCGTCGCATGGAGCCGCCATGAACCGCCATGATATCCCGTGAAATGGTCCACAACGCCGATTTTCATCCGGGTCGCCGGCTTCTGCCGGCCCATTCACACAAGCCCGATTTCATACCCGCTTCCCCTCAGGGTCAAGCATGGCCATCACATCTCGCAATCACGACGGCACAACGGTATGGTTCGGTTCACCTCCACCACGCCTGTACTCCCATGTTCGAAGGATTGCGCTTCAATCACTGGAAGACCAGCGAAGGCGACGACGGCGTCGTCGTGCTCGGTCTGGACCGGGCCGACAGCAGCGTCAACGCGATTTCCCGCGCGGTACTGGACGAACTCGGGCAGATCGTCGAGCGGCTGGCGATCGAAAAACCGACCGGCGTCATCATTCATTCGGCCAAGCCCTCGGGATTTGCGGTGGGCGCCGATATCAAGGCATTCGTCGAATACGCCAGAAACGATGGCGTGCTGGAAAACATCGAACACGGCCAGCATGTGTTCGAGGCGCTGGCGCGATTGCCCTGCCCCACGGTGGCTGCGGTGCACGGCGCCTGCATGGGCGGCGGCACCGAGCTGATGCTGGCCTGTCGGCAACGCATCGCCGCAGACGACGACAACACCAGGATCGGCCTGCCCGAGGTCATGCTCGGCATCCATCCCGGCTGGGGCGGTACCGCGCGCCTGCCGCGATTGATCGGCGCCATGCAAGCCCTGCCGATGATGCTGACCGGCAGGCCGCTGTCCGCGAAGCGTGCGCTCGCCTTGGGTGTGGTCGACCTGCTGGCCCGCCCCGACGAGCTGCTGGCCGAGGCGCGGCACCTGCTGCGCCGGCCACAGGCCCGACCGCTGGCACGGCGCGCCAAGGCATGGGCCAGCAACACCTGGCCGGCGCGACAGATCCTCGCGCCGGTGATGCTGAGGCAGACCGCGGCCAAGGTGCGCAAGGAACACTACCCCGCCCCGTTCGCCATGATCGAGGTCTGGCGGCGCGGCGGCTCCGACATCCGGCAGCGACTGCGGCTGGAAGCCCGTTCGGTCGCCAGGCTGGCACAGACATCGACCGCGCAGAACCTGATCCGCGTCTTCTTCCTGCAGGAGCGGCTGAAAGGCCAGGGCAGCGGCATCGATCCGCGGATCAGGCATGTGCATGTGGTCGGTGCCGGCGTGATGGGCGGCGACATCGCGGCCTGGGCCGCCTTCAGAGGTTTCGAGGTGACCCTCGAGGATCGGGAAATGAAGTACATCCAGCCGGCACTGGATCGCGCGCGCCGGCTCTACGAGAAGAAGCTCAAGACGCCGGAAAAAATCGCGGAAGCCGCCGGCCGCCTGCGCGCCGATGTCGACGGCCAGGGCGTGGCCAGCGCCGATCTGGTGATCGAGGCCATCTACGAAAACGCCGAAGCCAAGCGCGAGTTGTACGGACGGATCGAGCCGCAGCTCCAGGCCGATGAAATGCTCGCCAGCAACACCTCCAGCATTCCGCTGGACGAGCTGCGCACGAGCCTGAAGGCGCCGCAACGCTTTCTGGGGCTGCACTTCTTCAATCCCGTGGCACAGATGCCGTTGGTCGAGGTGGTGCGCCACGACCAGCTCGATCCGGCCATCGAGCAGCGCGCGCTGGCCTTCTGCAAGGCCATCGGCAAGCTGCCGATCGCAGTCAGGGGCACG
>JAGWNA010000019.1 GCA_028871555.1 Lysobacteraceae bacterium | reverse complement strand
GCCGCCCCGCGCGGCATGCCGCAGATCGAGGTCACCTTCGACATCGACGCCAACGGCATCCTGCACGTGTCGGCCAAGGACAAGAAGACCGGCAAGGAGCAGAAGATCGAGATCAAGGCCGGCTCGGGCCTGTCCGAGGAGGAGATCCAGCGGATGGTCGCCGATGCCGAAGCCAACAAGGAAGACGACCGCAAGTTCCACGAACTGGTGGCCACGCGCAACAAGGCCGATCAGCTGGTGCATGCCACCCGCAGCGCCTTGAAGGAGCATGGCGGCAAGGTGCCGGCCGATCAGCTGAGCAGTATCGAAGGCGCCTTGTCCGACCTGGAAAAGGTCATGTCGGGCGACGACAAGGCGGCGATCGAGACCAGGATCGAAAAGCTCGAACAGGCCGCGCAGGCCTTGCATGCGGCGGCGCAGGGCGGTGGCTCGGCCGATGCCGGTCCGCAGGCCGCCGCGGGCGGGTCGGCGCAGCCGGACGATGTGGTCGATGCCGAGTTCACCGAAGTGAAGGACGACAAGAAATAATCGGCAGCCGTTGTCGGCACGGAAAGATTTCATCAGCCCGCGCCGGGAATTTTCCGGGCGCGGGCTGATTGTCGTAATGCGCTACGCGGAGCCACGGGCTCCATGCAGGGGCGGGACTGGCAGTATGGGTGCATGAATGAGCAAGCGTGATTACTACGAAGTGCTGGGGGTCGAGCGCAATGTCAGCGAAGCCGATCTGAAGAAGTCCTTTCGCCGGATGGCCATGAAGTACCATCCGGACCGCTGCCCGGATGACCCGGCCGCACAGGAGAAATTCAAGGAGGCCAAGGAGGCCTACGAAGTGCTGGCCGATGCGCAGAAACGCACGCTGTACGACCAGCATGGTCATGCCGCGTTCGAGCACGGCATGGGCGGTCGCGGCGGCGCCGGCTTTGGTGATGTCGGCGACATCTTCGGCGACATCTTCGGCGACATCTTCGGCAGGAACGGCGGTGGTCGCGGTCGTCCGCGACGCGGTGCCGACCTGCGCTACATCATGGAAATGGACCTGGAAGAAGCCGTATTCGGCGTCAGCCGGCAGATCGACATACCGACCCAGGTCAACTGCCATCATTGCAACGGCAGTGGCTCCGAAGACGGCAAGGTCAGTCGCTGCAAGACCTGCCACGGCCATGGCCAGGTGCGCATGCAGAACGGCATCTTCTCGATCCAGCAGACCTGTCCGCATTGTGGCGGTACCGGCCACACCATCGAAAAGCCCTGCCGGAAATGCCACGGCGAGGGTCGCATCGAAGAAACCCGGACGCTGTCGGTGCAGATTCCGCCGGGCGTCGACAACGGCGATCGCATCCGCCTCAGTGGGCAGGGCGAGGCGGGCCCCGTCGGTATGCCGGCCGGCGACCTGTATGTGGAAGTGCATGTCCGCGAACATGCCATCTTCCAGCGCGAAGGCAACGATCTGTACTGCGAATTGCCGATCCGTTTCTCGCAGGCCGCGCTCGGTGCCGAACTGCCGGTGCCGACGCTGGAAGGCGAGGTGCCGATCAGCATCCCCGCCGAAACGCAGACCGGCACCCAGTTCCGCCTGCGCGGCCGTGGCGTCAAGTCGGCGCGCAACAGCCGCACCGGGGATCTGATCTGCCGCGTGGTTGTGGAAACCCCTGTGCGGCTGACCAAGCAGCAGCGTGAGTTGCTCGAGTCGCTGGAAGCCACGTTCAGCGGCAACGATGCCGACAAGCACACGCCGCGCGCGAAGGGCTGGGTCGATGGCGTGAAGCAGTTCTGGTCGCGCGTGACGGCGTGAAACAGCACTCTAACGGTGTTCTGTCCGCTGTCCGCATAGCCCTCCCGCCGCTTCGGCAACGCCGCTTTTCTGCAAAAAGACGCCGTCTCGATGCATCGCCGCTCTTGCGTATGTGTTCGCTCCCACTGAGTTCGATCAAATCCTCTCGGCCCTGCGTACGATGCACGCCCATGGTGTCAGTCTCTGGGACTCGGAGGCTGTGCGTTCCATCGTCACCATTTATCTCATGGCCTTGGGACCGACGATGTGGGTGATGCGCGGCACGGTTGGAATCGCCAACGTGTACGACGCAGCGGTCAATGATGCCATCCGCGCGAAAGTGCGTTGTTCCGCGCTCGGGACCGTGCGTTTGACCGCAGCGGTGAGTCGACATGAGGCAGCCGTGCTACTCTCCGCACGCGGGCCGGGTTGACAGGCTCGAAATTACCACGAAGCCGCGAGGCGAAGGGGGCGGTGTGAGCGACGCAATCGTCGTGGGCGACCGGCTCGTGTGCCACAACTGCAACAACGCTATAGATGTGACGGAAGAGTACATCGGGCTCATCTCGACGAGGTACTTCCCGTGGCGGTCTGCGCCAGCACTGTTCGCCGAGGATCTGTCGAAGTTTCGCTGCACGCAGTGCAAAGGATCGCAGATTGAAGTTGCGAAGGAACCACTGTCAGCGCCTGCACCTGCGGAAATCAAAGCCATGGAGTACATAACGTGTCGGCGCTGTGGCGGCGAAGGGCCGGGCGGCTGTCCACGATGTGGCGGCAACGGGATCGACCCCGACGGCCCTTACTACCATTACGTACTAGCAGATATGGCCGGAGAAGATGCGTTCGGAGAAGGTTATGACTGACAAGACCTACTATCAGGCCGCCGCGACCGAAGTCGCCGGCGGCCAGCTCGATGTCGCCTTGTGGACGAAAGTCAACGCCGACATGCCCGAAGCGACGGATCTCGCGCGGCAGGCGAAGTACATTCAACTGCGCGCGAGGGAGATGGCGCACGTATTCGAGACAACGACCGCCATCGTGTGGAGCAAAAAACTGCTCTGGTGGTTAATCCTGTCGATATGCGCGCTTATCGCCTTCGGGTTTGTTGCTGATGTAATAGACCAGATATATCATCGCGGCTTTTGGCGCCCATACTAGCCGCTGGTGTTCTGTGTCCCTCTACGCGCAACGGCCTCGTCGTGTAGCCATTTGAGATACTGCGGCCCGAACGCGCTGATCATCTGCGCATTGAACTTATTACGGCCTAAAATCTTACTAACGGGGTACGCGTTGTCATTGGCGTCGTTGTCCAACCCTGTGAAGTTACCCTGGGCGTCGAAGCGAAAATGTGACGGATCTAGCGCGTTGATAGACGAGGGAGCACTATCGCCGAGATTGAAAAAGTGCGTAGTGGAAAGCGCTGAACGTCTAAGCGACTTCATAAACAGCGCCATGTCGGTTCTTCCGATCGGTGTGTTCTGCCATGCGTCAAATTCGTCCTTCGTCAGGCCCGGTCGCGGAGCGTACTTCGCCACAACTGCGTCCTCTGGATGCAGCATGCTGCCCGAAGCCTCGTTAGCGGCCGTTGTCTGGTACTCCTTCAACGCATCGTCCGCTGCCTTCTGCAGACGCCCATTTTCCTGACCGATCGAGTTGTTCGCTTCGATCCTCGTTTTGTCCGCGGCGTTATGCTCCAACGCTGCGTTATGTTGCGCCGTCAGCAAATTTCCCACCGTCAGACCGCCGAGCGCCCCGCCAGCAGCCCCTCCAAACGCCCCTCCAAACGCCCCCGCTGCACCGAAGGCTCCTGGCGCACGGAACGCGCCGGGTGTGTCACCCTGTTGCAAGTTCGCCAGGTGCGCCGTCACACGGTCGAGCGCCACCTTGTTCGCAGCAGCCTCTTCGGGATCGGCGGCGTGGACGCCAGCCAACGTGTTCTGATAGGCCAGGGAGATCGGGGTCAAGTCTTGTTTTGACACATTGGGCCCGTGCCGGCAACGTCACCGCGTACAGCTACGCCAGCACCCTGCCGAGCGTGTTCGGCGCCGACTACACGGTGCAGTACCTGAAGAAGGACGGCTACCTGGAGCAGGCGACCCAGGGCACGCCGACGGTGAGCGCGCCGGTGAACCTACCGCCGGTCTACAACGGCGGCATTCCCGCCACCGTGGTGCTGGATGTCAGCGGGGGCACGTCGGCCTCCTGGACCGTGCCGGCGACGGCCTTCAGCAGCCCGGGGGCATTGTGTTTTTGCCGGTGGACTACAACAGCAGCAAGAGCGCCGCTTCCGGATCGTCCAACAACTCGGCGATCTGCGCGGACTTATTGCGCAGGATGAGTTCGATCTGTTTATTGGTGCAGTTGCCGCGCTTGAGCCAGATCACCTTGGGTGGGTAGCCGTGCAGCAGGCTCATTTCCTGGAAATCCGAATCCTTGCTGATCAAGGTGTAGCCGTTGTCGCGGGCGTACTCCCACACCTCGCGGTCGCTGGCCCCGCCGAGGCCGACGCGATCGACATGAGCCGAATCCGGAAACACATCGTTTAACGCCATCACCAATTTCGGTGACAGGTTCTCGTCGTACAATAGCTTCATGCACTGATCGCCAACTGGTGACGCTCGCGGTCGGCGGCGTAGGCCAGACACGCGCGAATATCCTCTATGCGCAGGTAATCGAAATCCTCGACGATCTGCTCCGGCGTCATACCAGCGGCGAGGTAGTCGAGCACGTCGTAAACGGTCATGCGCAGGCCCCGGATGCAGGGCTTGCCGCCGCGTTTGCTTGGCTCGATAGTGATGATGTCGTGGTAATTCATCTGCATCCCCTTTAGGCGGTCAGCCGGTAGGCTTGGCGGACTTTGGCATCGCGCACGAGACTATCACGCGCAGACAGACCGGTGACGCCTGTGCTGGGGTTGATCAGAGCATCCCTAAACCGAACCGCTACTCAAAGCGGGGGGGACGTCGCGCCATAAACGGCTAGGGTAACGACGACTTTGGGGCATGCGCCACCGACGCCTGCTAGCATGTCCCGACTGACTATTTTGCCTGGAGTGTGACGATGTCCCGCCCCCTTCGTCTGGCCATCAATGGTGCCACCGGCCGGATGGGAAGCGCCTTGATGAGCCTGCTCGACGGGGATCCGCGTTTCGAGTTGGCGCATGCGGTGGTGTCTCCCGGTTCGCCGCACGATGGCCTGCCGGTATTTGCCGGCAGCCCCCATCCACCGTGCTATGCCCATGACTGGGGCAAGGCGGAAGCCATCGACGTGGTCATCGATTTCAGCGGGCCGGCGGCCCTGGCCACGGCGCTCGACTATTGCCTGGCGCACGGCACGCCGCTGGTGAGCGGCACCACGGGCATCGACGCCGAGCTGGAGGCGCGGCTGGAGCGGGCCGGGCGAAGCATCGCTGTGATGCGCGCGGCGAATTTCAGCCTCGGCATCGCGGTGTTGACGCGGTTGTTGCGTCAGGCTGCCGTTGCGCTGCCCGGCTGGGATCTGGAGATCGTCGAGGCCCATCATGGCCGCAAGCAGGATGCGCCGTCGGGCACGGCGCTGGCACTTGGCCAGGCCGCGGCTGCGGCACGCGATACCACGCTGGAGGCTGCAGCCGTATTCAGCCGTGCCGGCCGCACCGGCGCGCGCGCCCAGGGCAGTATCGGGTTCGCGGTACTGCGTGGCGGCGATGTCGTCGGCGAGCACACCGCCATGTTGCTCGGGCAGGGGGAGCGGCTGGAGCTGAGCCATCGCGCCACCGATCGCAGCATTTTTGCCCGCGGTGCATTGCAGGCGGCCTGCTGGCTGAGCGGCCGCGCCCCCGGCCATTGGCATCTGGACGACGTGATCGCCGCGTCGCTTTAGGCATTCCGGCGGCGGACGAACTGCCGCCGGATTCAGTCCCTATGCGAAGCGTTGCGGTCGCGGCCGGCACCAAATCGGGTATCGAGGCTGCCGAACAGTTTCTTGAATGCCCGCGAGAATTTTCCGCGTCTGGTCTTGCGCAGCTTGTCTTCCTCGCTGGTCAGCCAGGCAACCTGGATCACGCGTCGTTCGCCTTCGTAGGGGAGATGACCGTGGAAGGAGTTGTCGCTGCGCCTGAATACGGCAAATTCGCCGTACAGCGGGGTCAGTTCCGGCACCACGAGGCTGTCGATATCGTCGATCCTGTGCAGAAAGCGCAGACAGCCATCGCTGGTATCCGGCCATCGCTCGTTCAGATAGATCAGCGCCGTGACTATCTTGGACCGGCTGTCGGTGTGGATGGTGCCATGACGCTTGTTGAGCAGGCGGCACAACGTGACCAGGGTCGGGTAATCGGCAAGGTTGTCGATGCCGAGCCTGCGGCCGACCGCATCGGCGAAGGCCGGTGCGGTCATGTTTTCGATCAGTGCATTGACCGCAGGGCCGCAATCGCCGGGGTCGTAGGGAAAGAAACCCGCACTGGTGTAACCGGGGAAGTCGCGATCCAGCTCGCTGCGCGCCTCATCCGGCAGTTGCCCGTGCGCAACCATGAATGGAAAGGGTTGTTGCTGCACCGTGGTATCCGGGCGATCGAGTCGGGCGGGATCGAGCAGGACGGCAGCAGGCATGAGGCATTCAACTCCGGTTAAACGTCGCCTAGTGTAGCGCTGGTCGATTGTTGCCAATCAAGCCGAAAGCAGACTGTTCATGCTTCGTACGGTGGACAGAAACCACGCCGCCGCCTATCATTTCGGCCCGCCCTGACCCTTTCCCTTCCAAGTGTCACAAGCCAGCAATCGTGTGGCTTGCGGATCTTGCTGCATCCAAAAGGCGGTTACTGTATGCCCACTCCTGCTCTGCTGGCCCTCGAAGACGGTAGCGTGTTTCATGGCCAAGCCGTGGGCGCGACCGGCGAGACGATTGGCGAGGTGGTCTTCAATACGGCCATGACCGGTTACCAGGAGATCCTCACCGATCCTTCCTACGCGCGCCAGATCGTGACGCTGACCTGTCCGCATATCGGCAACACCGGTGTCAACGCCGATGACGCCGAATCGGCCGCCGTGCACGCTGCCGGGCTCATCGTGCGCGAGGTGACCCGTCGTGCCAGCAGCTGGCGCAGCACCGGGAGCCTGCCGGACTACCTCAGGCGCCACGGTACCGTTGCCATCGCCGGTATCGATACCCGCAGGCTGACCCGCATCCTGCGCGACAAGGGGGCGCTGGCCGGTTGCATCGTTGCCTCTGCGCAGGTCGACGTCGAGGATGCGCTGGCGAAGGCGCGGGCATTTCCCGGCCTCGCCGGCATGGATCTGGCCAGAGTGGTCAGCGTCGATCGTCCCTACGACTGGAACCAGGGCACCTACGACCTCGATCACCGGGCTTTCAACCGGCCGGAGATGCGTTTCAATGTCGTCGCCTACGACTTCGGCGTGAAACACAACATCCTGCGCCTGCTGGCCGAACAGGGCTGCGACATCACCGTCGTGCCGGCGCAGACCCCTGCAGCCGACGTGCTCGCGATGCAGCCCGACGGCGTGTTCCTTTCCAACGGTCCGGGCGACCCTGCCGCCTGCGATTATGCGATCGCAGCCACGCGCGCGCTGCTTGACGCCAGGGTGCCGCTGTTCGGCATCTGTCTGGGCCACCAGATCATGGGCCTGGCGCTGGGTGCGAAGACACTCAAGATGAAGTTCGGCCATCACGGCGCGAACCATCCAGTGAAGGATCTCGATGACGGTCGCGTGCTGATCACCTCCCAGAACCACGGCTTTGCGGTGGATCCGGCCACGCTGCCGGCCAACGTGCGGGTCACCCACAGCTCGCTTTTTGATGGCACCCTGCAAGGCTTTGCGCTGACCGACCGGCCGGCGTTCTGTTTCCAGGGACATCCCGAGGCGAGCCCGGGACCGCATGACATCGGCTACCTGTTCGACCGGTTCGCCATGATGATGACCGCCGCCAAGGCGCAGGAGGCCCTCTGATGGCCAAGCGTACCGATATCAAGAGCATCCTCATCATCGGCGCCGGCCCGATCGTGATCGGTCAGGCCTGCGAGTTCGACTACTCCGGCGCGCAAGCCTGCAAGGCGTTGAAGGAAGAGGGCTACCGGGTGATCCTGGTGAACTCCAATCCGGCCACGATCATGACCGATCCGGAAACCGCCGATGCCGTCTACATCGAGCCGATCAACTGGCAGACGGTGGAGCGCATCATCGCCAAGGAGCGCCCCGACGCGGTGCTGCCGACGATGGGCGGACAGACCGGCCTCAACTGCGCGCTCGATCTGGCCGATCACGGCGTGCTGGAGAAATACGGCGTCGAGCTGATCGGCGCCTCGCGCGAGGCGATCCGCATGGCGGAGGATCGCGAACTGTTCCGCGTGGCGATGGCCGAGATCGGGCTGGACTGCCCCAGGGCCGAGGTGGTGCGCAGCTTCGAGCAGGCCCTGCTGACCCAGGCCAAGGTGGGCTTTCCCACCGTGATCCGGCCCAGTTTCACCCTGGGCGGCTCCGGCGGCGGCATTGCCTACAACCGTGAGGAGTTCGAAGAGATCGTCAAGCGCGGCCTCGAACTGTCGCCGGTGGGCGAGGTGCTGGTCGAGGAATCGGTGCTCGGCTGGAAGGAGTTCGAGATGGAGGTGGTTCGCGACAGCGCGGACAACTGCATCATCGTCTGCTCGATCGAGAACCTCGATCCGATGGGCGTGCATACCGGCGACTCGATCACCGTGGCACCGGCGCAGACCCTCACCGACAAGGAATACCAGCGCCTGCGCGACGCCTCGATCGCCGTGCTGCGCAAGATCGGGGTGGATACCGGCGGCTCCAACGTGCAGTTCGGCATCAATGCCGAAGACGGCCGCGTGGTGGTCATCGAGATGAATCCGCGGGTGTCGCGCTCGTCCGCGCTGGCGTCCAAGGCTACCGGGTTCCCGATCGCCAAGATCGCCGCGAAGCTGGCGGTGGGCTATACGCTGGACGAGCTGAAGAACGACATCACCGGCGGTCTGACCCCGGCCTCGTTCGAGCCGACCATCGACTATGTGGTCACCAAGATCCCGCGCTTCGCGTTCGAGAAATTCCCCTCGGCCGATGCGCGCCTCACCACGCAGATGAAGTCGGTAGGCGAGGTGATGGCGATCGGCCGGACATTCCACGAGTCGCTGCAGAAGGCGCTGCGCGGGCTGGAGATCGGCAAGACCGGCCTGAACCCGACCGGTCTGGACATCAGCACCGAAGCCGGCCTGGCCGTGCTCAAGCGCGAGCTGCGCGAACCGCGGCCGGATCGGGTGTTTCATCTGGCCGACGCGTTCCGCGCCGGCCTGTCGCTGGAAGAAGTGCATGGCCTGAGCCGGGTCGATCCCTGGTTTCTGGCGGCGTTCGAGGACATCGTGCTGACCGAGACGCAGGTCGTTGCACAGGGCATCACGGCGCTGGATGAGCCGCGCATGCGCGAACTCAAGCGGCTCGGTTTTTCCGACGCGCGGGTGGCCGAGCTGCTCAATACCGACGAAGCGGCGGTACGCCATCTGCGTCACACGCTCGGCGTACGCCCGGTCTACAAGAGGGTGGACTCCTGTGCGGCGGAATTCGCCACCAGCACCGCCTACATGTATTCGACCTACGAGGAGGAATGCGAGGCGGCCCCTGCCGATCGCGACAAGATCATCGTGCTCGGCGGCGGCCCGAACCGCATCGGCCAGGGCATCGAGTTCGATTACTGCTGCGTGCATGCCTCGCTGGCGCTGCGCGAGGACGGTTACGAGACCATCATGGTCAACTGCAACCCGGAGACCGTCTCGACCGACTACGACACCTCCGATCGCCTCTACTTCGAACCGCTGACGCTGGAGGACGTGCTGGAAATCGTTCACGTCGAGCGGCCCAAGGGAGTGATCGTGCAGTACGGCGGGCAGACTCCGCTGAAGCTGGCGCGCGCGCTCGAGGCGGCCGGCGTGCCGATCATCGGCACCAGCCCCGACTCGATCGACCTGGCCGAGGACCGCGAGCGCTTCCAGCAGATGATCGGAAAGATCGGCCTGAAGCAGCCGCCCAACCGCACGGCGCGCAACGCAGACGAAGCGCTGGCGCTGGCGCGCGAGATCGGCTATCCGCTGGTGGTGCGGCCCAGCTACGTGCTGGGCGGTCGCGCGATGGAAGTGGTGCATGACGATGCCGACCTGTCGCGCTACATCCGCGATGCGGTCAAGGTGTCCAACGATTCGCCGGTGCTGCTGGACCGGTTCCTCGATCATGCGGTCGAAGTGGATGTCGATGTCATCGCCGACGCCGCAGGCCAGGTGCTGATCGGCGGCATCATGGAGCACATCGAGGAGGCCGGTGTGCATTCGGGCGATTCATCGTGCTCGTTGCCGCCTTATTCGCTCACGCCGGAAATCCAGCGCGAAATGCGGCGCCAGGTCACCGTGATGGCGCGCGAGCTGAAGGTCATCGGCCTGATGAACACCCAGTTCGCGATCCAGGGCGATGTCGTGTTCATCCTCGAAGTGAACCCGCGGGCCTCGCGCACGGTGCCGTTCGTCTCCAAGGCGACCGGCGTGCCACTGGCCAAGATCGCGGCCCGGGTGATGGCCGGTCGCTCGCTGGCAAGCCTCGGCGCGACCCGCGAAGTCATTCCGGGGTACTACTCGGTCAAGGAGGCGATCTTCCCGTTCCTGAAATTCCAGAACGTCGACCCGATCCTCGGCCCCGAAATGCGTTCGACCGGCGAGGTGATGGGAGTCGGACGCAGTTTCGGCGCCGCCTTCGCCCGCGGCCATGAGGCTGCCGGCATCAAACCGCCGACCGTGGGCAAGGTGTTCCTGTCCGTTCGCGATGCCGACAAGGATCGCCTGTTGCCGGTGGCCCGGGAAGTGATCGCTCGCGGTTTCAATCTGGTGGCGACCTCCGGTACCGCCAGCTATCTGGCCGAGCACGGCGTGCTTTGCGAGCGTATCAACAAGGTGCTCGAAGGCCGCCCGCACATCGTGGATCTGATCAAGAACGGCGAGATCGTCTATATCGTCAACACCACCGAGGGCAAACAGGCGATCGCCGACTCGTTCTCGATCCGGCGCGAAGCACTGCAGCACCGCGTCACCTATTCCACGACCGTTGCAGGTGCGCGTGCACTCGTGCATTCGCTGGATTTCCGCAGCGACGACGAGGTGCACAGCCTGCAGGATCTGCACAAGGAGTTGAAAGCATGAGTCGCGCACCTATCACCAAGGCCGGGGCGGATCGCCTGCGTGCCGAACTGGAGCGGCTGAAATCCGTGGACCGCCCGCGCATCATCGCGGCGATCGCCGAAGCGCGCGCGCACGGCGATCTCAAGGAAAACGCCGAATATCATGCTGCGCGCGAGTTGCAGAGTTTCACCGAGGGCCGCATCGGCCAATTGGAGGCTTTGCTGTCGACTGCCGAAGTGATCGATGTCGCACGGCTCAATCCGGGAAACCGTGTGGTGTTCGGTGCAACCGTGGACATCGAAGACGAGGACAGCGGGGTTGCCGTGACGTATCAGATCGTCGGTGACCTGGAGGCGGACATCAAGCAACGCCTGATTGCCGTGTCCTCACCCATTGCCCGCGCGTTGATCGGCAAGACCCTGGGCGACAGCGTCGAGTTCACGGCACCCAATGGCCTCAAGCACTATGAGATCACCGGTGTCCGCTACGACTGACCGGTGCATGCATCGATGCGCCGGTCGGTCGCAGCTGACGCGGAACCGGTTCGCACACATGGAAAAGGCCGCTTGCGCGGCCTTTTTCTCCGGATCGTTGCGCCGGTGATCAGCGTTGACGAGCCTTGAAACGGGGATTGCTCTTGCAGATCACGAACACCTTGCCGCGACGGCGCACGATCTTGCAGTCGCGATGCCGCGCCTTGGCGGATTTCAAAGAGTTAAGCACCTTCACGGCAAGCTCCTGACACTAAACGGGAATACAAGCAGGCAAGTGTAGCGACTTGCATGGGTTATCACAAGCCCGGCGCGATCGCCGACCCGGCCACTGTCGACAGCAACTTCAGCAGTGCAGGCGAATGATCATTGCTGCGGCAGGCTACCGCCAGAAGCAGGTAGGCATCGGAGTCTTCCAGCGCCACGTAACTCACCCCGGACAGACGCACTGCGCGCACGGATGCGGGCACCAGTGCAAGGCCCAGACCTGCGGCGACCAGCGCCAGCAATCCATTGACCTGCTGCGCCTGTTGTCCGAGCAGCGGCTTGAATCCCGCCCTGGTCGCCAGATTCACCAGCTGATCATAGAGCGTGGCGGCCAGTTGGCGTGGCTGTGACACAAACGTGTCGCCCGCTACCTCGGCAAGCTGGAGGCTGCTGCGGCCTGCCAGCGGATGGCCCGCAGGCAAGGCGAGCAGCAAGGGCTCGCGGTCGATCACACGCAGTCGAAGGGCACGGGCGTCCTGCGCATGGGCCGGCTCACCGCGAACAAAGCCGACATCGATCTGGCCTGCCAGAAGTGCCGAAAACTGGGGTCCGGTGTACATCTCACTGAGCAGCAAACGGACGTTCGGCGCAATCTGGCGATAGCGCAGCAAGGTCCTTGGCAGCGCCGGGTGAAATGAGACAGATGCCGTATAGGCCATGCGCAACTGACCGCCGCAGCCTGCCGCAGCGGCTGCAACCTGGCCGCGCGCTTCATCGGCCTTGGCCAGGATCTGCCTTGCCTGTTCCAGAAAAATCCGGCCGGGCTCGGTCAGGCTTACCTGGCGTTTGGTGCGTTCCAGCAGGCGCACACCCAGATCCTGCTCCAGCGATTGAATCTGCTGGGACAAGGGTGGTTGCGAAATGTGCAGGCGTATCGCTGCCCGGGTGAAGCTCAATTCTTCGGCGACGGCAACGAAGTAGCGCAATTGACGGAAATCGAACATATATCGAGATCAAATCAATAAGCGGCTAAATATATATTAGATACTTTATTGTGTCGATCATAAACTGCCCCTGTCGCGTCACTATCCCCTTGGTGGCGACGGCCCTCGCCCCGCGGCGACGCTAAATACGGTATCCGGCCTTCGTCCCCCCCCTTGAGCCCATATCGATGCGTTGCACTTGCGGGGCGTTTTCTTTTTTTCACGATGCTCGTTGTCGAGCGCAAGCCATATCGCTTCAATGGCGATGGTAGCGCTCCCGCCAGCTCTCAAAGTTCGCTGGCCAGGCGGGTGCCTTGAGCGATGGCGCGTTTGGCATCGAGTTCGGTCGCCAGGTCGGCGCCGCCGATGACGTGGACTTTCACTCCCGCCGCGACCAATTCGTCGGCCAGCTGCCGGTCAGGCTCCTGGCCTGCGCAGACCACGACGTGATCGACCGGCAGCACCTGCGATGCGCCATCAATGCTGATGTGCAGGCCTTGATCATCGAACCGGTGGTAAACGACATGGCCGAGCATCTGCACGTGCTTGCCCTTGAGGGTGGCCCGATGCACCCACCCCGTGGTCTTGTTGAGCCGGGCGCCGGGGCGGCCTTCACTGCGCTGCAACAGCCAGATCTTCCGGGCCGGCGGCTCCGGTTGCGCCGGTTGCAGGCCGCCACGTTGCGCGAGCTGCATGTCGACGCCCCATTCGCGGGTCCAGCGGGCAATGTCGGTGGTGGATGAGGGCTCGTGTTCAACCAGGTATTCGGCCACATCGAAACCGATGCCGCCGGCGCCGATGATCGCCACGTTGGCGCCGACCCGGCAATGGCGGGCCAGCACATCGATATAGCTCAGCACGCGTGGGTCATCGCTGCCCGGAAAGCTCACCGTTCGTGGCGTGATACCGGTAGCGATCACCACCTCGTCGTATCCTTCGGCACGCAGCGACGCCGTATCCGCAGTCCGGCCCAGTTGCACGTCGACGCCTTGTTCGCTCAGCCGGTGGCGAAAATAGCGCAGGGTTTCGTGGAACTCCTCCTTGCCCGGTATCTGCTTGGCGTAGTTGAACTGGCCACCGATCTCGGCGGCCCGGTCGATCAATGTGACGGTGTGCCCCCGCTGGCCAAGCGTGCTGGCGCACGCCATGCCCGCAGGTCCTGCGCCGATCACGACGATACGCTTGCGCACGCCGGCCGGCTCGATCTTCAGTTCGGTTTCGTGACAGGCGCGCGGGTTGACCAGGCAGCTGGCGCGGCGGTTCTGGAACACATGGTCGAGGCAGGCCTGATTGCAGGCGATGCATGTGTTGATGAGTTCGCTGCGGCCTGCTCTGGCCTTGTTGGGCCACTGCGGATCAGCGAGCAGCGGACGCGCCATGGAAACCATGTCTGCTTCGGCGTCGGCCAGGATGCGCTCGGCCACTTCCGGCATGTTGATGCGGTTGGTGGCGATCAACGGAATGGCCACCTCGCCCTTGAGTTTCTTCGTGACCCAGGCGAATCCCGCCCGCGGCACGCTGGTGACGATCGTCGGCACGCGCGCCTCGTGCCAGCCAATGCCGGTGTTGATGATGCTCGCGCCGGCCGCCTCGACCGCCCTGGCCAGGGTCACGATCTCGCTCCAGTCCTGGCCGCCCTCGATCAGATCGAGCATCGACAGCCGATAGATGATGATGAAATCGCGGCCCACGGCTTCGCGCGTACGGCGCACGATCTCGACGGGAAGACGCATGCGACGCGTGGCATCGCCACCCCAGGCATCGTTGCGCTGGTTGGTGCGTGCGGCAATGAACTGGTTGATCAGATAGCCTTCCGAACCCATCACCTCGACACCGTCGTACCCTGCATCCCGTGCGAGCCTGGCGCATCGCACGAAATCGCCGATGGTGCGCTCCACGCCTTGCGATGAGAGCGCACGGGGGGTGAACGGGGTGATCGGCGACTTGATGCTCGATGGCGCCACCGACAACGGATGATAGCCGTAGCGTCCGGCATGCAGGATCTGCAGGCAGATGCGTCCGCCTTCGGCATGCACGGCACGGGTCAGCTTGCGGTGGCGTGGCTTGTGCCATGGCATCGTCAGGCGCCCGCCAAACGGCTTCAGCCAGCCCTGGATGCTTGGCGCGATGCCGCCGGTGACCATCAGGCCGACGCCGCCGCGCGCGCGTTCGGCAAAATACGCCGCCAGTTTGTCGTAGTCGCCGGCCTTGTCCTCCAGTCCGGTATGCATCGATCCCATCAGGATGCGATTGGGCAGGGTGACATGGCCCAGATCGAGCGGGGTAAACAATTTCGGAAAGTTCATGCGGGCGCGGCCGGATCAAACGATCGTATGAATGTGCCGGTTATCGATGCACAAAAGCAAGCGCCGCGTGCAGTCGCCCTGCGGTCACGCCAGCAGTTGTTGCACCAGCGCGATGTAACGGCGCATGGCTTCCTCTTCCGGCACGCCATGAAGTTGTGCCCATGCCTCATGCTTGGCGGTACCGACAAAGTCGAAGAAACCGGGCTGGGTCCGCTGCAGATCACCTTCCGAACCTTGCTTGTACAAGGCATAGAGCTTCAACAGCGTGTCGTTGTCGGGACGCCGGTCCAGTCGCTGGATATCTCTGGCGGCCTGTTCGAATTCGTGGCGCAGGTCGGTCATGGGTGATTTTGAAGACCTCTGGACAGGCAGGGGGGCTAGATAGCACGCGTTTCAGGTGGGGTCAACGCGTTAAACTCCGGCGTTCACCCGTACAGCCAGGAATTGCCCATGAGTCATGCTGCGTCCGTTCCCGTGCTCACCATCGACGGGCCGTCCGGATCCGGCAAGGGTACGATCAGCGCCTTGGTGGCCGCACATCTTGGCTGGCATCTGCTTGATTCCGGAGCGCTTTATCGCGCAGTGGGCTACGCTGCCGGCATGGCCGGGCTGGACTTGTCGGATGAGGAGGCGGTGACTCGTTGTGCGCGAAGCATCAGCATCAAGTTCCGTGCCGCCGGCAATGATGGCGGGGTACGCGTCATCGTCAACGGCCATGACGCCACCGACGAATTGCGCACCGAAACGGCAGGTGCCGCAGCCTCGGCGATCGCCTCGATGCCACCGGTGCGCGAGGCCCTGGTGGCGCTGCAACTGGGTTTTCGCAAGTCGCCCGGGCTGGTGGCCGATGGGCGCGATATGGGAACGGTGATCTTCCCGGATGCCGCGTTCAAGGTTTTTCTCACGGCGAGCGCCGCCGAGCGTGCGAAAAGGCGCTATAAGCAGTTGAAGGAAAAGGGCCTCAGCGTTACACTTGCGGACCTTCAGCGAGAAATTGAAGCGCGTGACAACCGCGATGCATCGCGCGCGGTCGCGCCGCTCAAGCCTGCCGAAGATGCTTTGCTGGTGGATACCACCGGCGTCGGCATCGACGACGTCGTCGCGAAAGTACTTGCCGTCGTGCAGCCATAGAGCGGGGTTGTGCGGCGGTTTCTGTGCCCCTGCCGCGGCAGGGGGTTTTGACCAACGGTGGCAACGGCCGGTTCCGGTGGAACCGCTGAAGACACCCTCAACCGGTGGACCGCAGGGTTCGTGCGTATCACATCAAGATGAGCGCGATGAGCAACGGTCTTTTCCCACTATGGAATCAACATGACTGAAAGTTTTGCCGAACTGTTTGAACAGAGCCAACAGGCCATCTCCAAGCTGAAGCCCGGCGCCATCGTCACCGGCATCGTCGTGGAAATCCGCAACGACGTCGTCGTGATCAATGCCGGCCTGAAGAGCGAAGGCATCGTCCCGATCGAGCAGTTCAAGAGCGAGAGCGGCGTGCTGGAGGTGCAGGTGGGCGACGAGGTGAAGGTGGCCCTCGAAGCTTTGGAAGACGGTTTCGGCGAGACCAAGCTGTCGCGCGAGAAGGCCAAGCGCTCGATGGTGTGGGACGACCTGGAGCAGGCGTTCGACAAGGAAGAGACCATCGTCGGCATGATTTCCGGCAAGGTCAAGGGCGGTTTCACCGTCGACATCAAGGATGTCCGTGCGTTCCTGCCGGGCTCGCTGGTCGACGTGCGCCCGGTGCGCGACCCGGTCTACCTCGAGGGCAAGGAACTCGAGTTCAAGATCATCAAGCTGGACCGCAAGCGCAACAACGTGGTGGTCAGCCGCCGCGCCGTCGTCGAAACCGAGTTCTCCGAGGAGCGCGAGAAGCTGCTGGAACGCCTGACCGAGGGCGCGGTGGTCAAGGGCACCGTCAAGAACCTCACCGACTACGGCGCGTTCGTGGACCTGGGCGGCATCGACGGCCTGCTGCACATCACCGACATGGCGTGGAAGCGCGTGCGTCATCCGTCCGAAGTCGTCAACGTCGGCGACGAGCTGGACGTGCGCGTGCTGAAGTACGACAAGGAGCGCAACCGCGTCTCGCTGGGCCTGAAGCAGCTGGGCGACGACCCGTGGGTCGCCATCGCCCGCCGCTACCCGGTCGGCAGCCGCCTGTTCGGCAAGGTCTCCAACGTCACCGACTACGGCTGCTTCGTCGAGATCGAGCCGGGCGTGGAAGGCCTGGTGCACGTGTCCGAGATGGACTGGACCAACAAGAACGTCAACCCGGCCAAGGTGGTTCAGGTCGGTGACGAGACCGAAGTCACCGTGCTGGACGTGGACGAGGAGCGCCGCCGCATCTCGCTGGGCATCAAGCAGACCCGCTCGAACCCGTGGGAAGCCTTCGCCGCCATGCACAAGAAGGGCGACAAGGTCTCCGGCCAGATCAAGTCGATCACCGACTTCGGCGTGTTCATCGGCCTGGACGGCGGCATCGACGGTCTGGTGCACCTGTCCGACATCTCCTGGCAGGTGTCCGGTGAGGATCTCGTGCGCAACTTCAAGAAGGGCGACGAGATCGAGGCCGTGGTGCTGGCGGTGGATCCGGAGCGCGAGCGCATCTCGCTCGGCATCAAGCAGATGGAGCAGGATCCGTTCGGTCAGTTCATGGCTGCCAATGCACGCGGCAGTATCGTCAACGGCATCGTCAAGGAAGTCGATGCGAAGGGCGCCGTGATCGATCTGGGCGAGGGTGTCGAGGGTTACCTGCGCGCCAACGACATCGCCAAGGAGCGCATCGACGATGCCACCTTGCATTTGAAGGTGGGCGACGCGGTCGAGGCCAAGTTCACCGGCATGGATCGCAAGGGCCGTCAGTTGGCACTCTCGATTCGTGCGAAGGACGAGGAAGACGCGCCTGACACGGCGGTGGATTACTCATCTGCAGCCAGCGGCACGACCAAGCTTGGCGCACTGCTCAAGGAGCAGTTCAACAAGGTCGACTGATCGTTGCAATCGTCTGACGACGGGGCGGCACGCCGCCGCCCCGTCGTTTCATGTCACGGACATTGGGGCCCATGACGAAATCCGAATTGATCGAGGCGCTGGCCAGGCGCCAGACCCACCTTGCGTTTGCCGATGTCGAAATGGCAGTCAAGAGCGTGATCGAGCAGATGAGCCATGCGCTGTCTCATGGCGAACGCATCGAGGTACGCGGCTTCGGCAGTTTTGCGCTGCACTACAGGCCGCCACGCATGGGGCGCAACCCCAAGACGGGCGAGGCGGTGGCATTGCCCGGCAAGCATGTCCCGCATTTCAAACCCGGCAAGGAATTGCGTGTACGCGTCAATCTCGATCTCTGACTGACAACCGGCCGGGGCAGCCAACCGGGTCTCCGAAGGCAGGCAGCGAAAGTCGAACCGGCCTTGTTTTCTGTGCGAATGGCGAAACCGTCGAGGCATCGAGGCATGGGGCCAGGGACTTCGCCTGCGATGGCCGCGCGGGCTGACTTCGCAGCCTGTGCCTGTTCCGATCAATCGGGTAAAGTCTCGCCATGAGACTGCTCGCGATATCCACTCTCCTGATCTTCATCGCTGCCGGCGTCGTGCTGGGGGCGCTCAATGCCGACCTGGTCGGCTACGACCTCGCATTCGTCCAGCTGCGATTGCCGAAGGGGGCAGCCCTGCTCGGTGCGCTGGTGATCGGCTGGTTGCTCGGCGGGCTGACTGCGTGGGTTGGCGTGAGTTCACGCCAGCGCCGTCTGCGCCGTCGGCAACTGCGCGGCGACAACAAGGAGCAGTCGGCCAATCCATGAACTTTCCGTATGAGCTGGTTCTGCTGCTGCCGGCGGCTTTTGCTCTCGGCTGGTGGGCCTCGCGCCGGGCCGGCGCAAACCGTTCCGGGGCTGAAGTCAGCGAGCTTTCCTCGGATTACTTTCGCGGCCTGAACTACCTGCTCAACGAGGAGCAGGACAAGGCGATCGAGGTCTTTCTCAAGCTGGCCGAATACAACCGCGATACCGTTGAAACCCATCTCGCGCTCGGCAACCTGTTTCGCCGTCGCGGCGAGGTGGATCGTGCGATCCGGCTGCATCAGCATCTGGTTTCGCGGCCTGGCCTGTCCGGTGCGATGAAGACGGTCGCCTTGCTGGAGCTGGGCGAGGATTATATGCGTGCCGGTTTGCTGGACCGCGCCGAGGCCCTGTTTGCCGACCTCGTGGCGATGGACGCGCATGCGCCATCGGCGTTGCATCATCTGATCGCCATCTATCAGCATGAGCGCGATTGGCACAAGGCCATCGAGCATGCCCGCCGGCTGGAGGTGATGACCGGCGAAGACGAAACGCCCATGATCGCCCAGTTCTTCTGCGAACTGGCCGATCGTGCACACCAGCACGGCGCCAGTGCCGAGGCTGGCGATTACCTGCGCAAGGCCTTCGAATGCCAGGCCGACTGTGTGCGTGCCTTCATGCTGACCGCGCGCCTGCAGTCCGAAGAAGGCCGTCATGCCGAGGCGGTGGAGGCTTACGAAGCGGCGATCAATGCCGACATCGCCTTCACCCCCGAGATACTTCCGCCGCTGCTGAACAGTTATGCACGCTCGCAGCAGATGGAGCGCGCGGAGATTTTCCTGCGCGACATGCTGGGCCGTTATCACGGCATCTCGCCGGTGCTGGCGCTGGCCAATCTCTACCGGCAGCGCGACGGCGAGCGTGCAGCCATCGATTTCCTGACCTCGCAATTGCGTCAGCGGCCGTCGGTGCGCGGCCTGATGGCGCTGATCGACGCGACGATGGACAAGGCCGAGGGCGAGGTGCGCGAGAACTTCCTGATCCTGCGCGATCTCACCCGCAAGCTGCTGGAGGGGCAGGCGATGTACCGCTGCAGTCGCTGCGGGTTTGGCGCCAAGGCCCATCATTGGCAATGTCCCAGTTGCAAGAGCTGGAGTACGATCCGTCCGATTCACGGCGTCGCCAGCGAATGACATGATGGCGTTCATTATCCTTGGATGGTTGCTGGCAGCCATGCTGATCGCGCTGTTGCTCGCCCGTGGCGCCATCGTCTATGCGCATCGGCGCGGCATGCTCGATCATCCGGGGCAGCGACGTTCGCATCGGGAGCCCACGCCGCGCGGTGGTGGCATCGGCCTGGTGCTGGCGATGCTTGCCTGCATGCCGGGCGCATTGTGGGGTCTTCCGGCGGCATGGCCGGCCAGCTTGATCGCAGGTCTCGTCGCGGCGCTGTCGCTGGTGGCGCTGGCTGGCTGGCTGGACGATCACCGGCCGCTGCCGATCCTGCCGCGACTGGGCGTGCAACTGCTGGCAGTCATCGTTTTTTCCGTTTCGCTGATCGCGACCGGCTTGTCGTGGTGGTGGCTGCCGTTGTTGCTGGGGACCGGCGTCTGGAGCGTCAATCTGCACAACTTCATGGACGGCATCGATGGTCTGCTGGCGCAACAGGCGATCTTCGTGGCCAGCGGCCTGGCCTTGCTGGCCCGGGCTGCGGCGCAGCCGGCGCTGGCGGTTGCCGCCGCGGCATTGGCCGCCGCCGCTCTGGGCTTCTGGTTCACCAACCGTCCGCCGGCACGAATTTTCATGGGTGACGTCGGCAGCGGCAGCGTGGGACTTCTGTTGTTTGCCTTCACCGTGATGCTGTGGCGGGTGGATCGTGCCCTGTTGTGGCCGGCGTTGGTCCTGTCGTCGGCCTTCGTGACGGATGCCGGACTGACCTTGCTGACGCGGATATGGGGCCGCCGTCGCTGGTACAGCCCACACCGCGAACACCTGTACCAGTGGCTGGTGCGATGCGGGCGGAGCCACGCGCGGACGGATGCCGCCTACCTGGCCTGGAACCTGCTGGTTGCCGCACCGGTCGCCTGGTTGGCCTGGAGTCACCTGCCGCTGGCGCTGCCGGTTACCATCGGCGTCTATGTGGTTGCGGCAGCCGTGTGGCTGGCGCTGAAACGTCGCTCGCTGCGACACATGCTGGCCAAGGATCGCCATGTCATTGCGTAAACTCGTCGGTTTCATACACCCCCGCATCGCAGTCGTGGCCCACGATCTGGCGATGACCTTGCTGGCCTGGTGGATCGCCAAGCTGCTGCGCTACGCGCTGCGGCCCGACGATATTGTCGGCTTTCAACTGCTCGAATTTCCGATCGTGCTGCTGGTGCAGGGCGTGATCTTCCGCTGGACCGGGCTGTACCGGAGCGTCTGGCGATTTGCCAGCTTGCCGGATCTCTGGAACATCCTGCGCGCGGTGGTGCTTGGCTCGCTCGCCATCGGCCTGTCGCTGTTCATGTATGACCGGCTTGAAGGCGTGCCGCGCTCGGTGTTTTTCCTGTATCCGGTCGTGCTGGCGGTCCTGCTCGGCGGGCCTCGGCTGGCCTACCGTTACTGGAAGGACAGCCGCAGCGATCTGTTGCGTATCCAGGCCGTCAAGCGGGTCTTGATCGTCGGTGCCGATCGTGCCGGGGAGGTGCTTTCGCGCGATCTCGGCCGCGACGGCCGCTATTCCGTGGTCGGTTTCGTCGATGACAGGGCCAGTCTCCGCGGCGCCAGCATCAATGGTTATCCCGTGCTGGGCCGCTTCGAGCAATTGCCCGACGTGGCGCGCGAGGCTGCGGTCGACATGCTGCTGATTGCGCTGCCGGCGGCATCGACGATCGAGATCCGCCAGGTAGTGTCGCTATGCGACGAGACCGGCCTGCCTTATCGAACGATACCGCGGCTGGAAGATGTGGTCGCCGGCCGAGCGCAGTTCAACCAGATCAAGGAAGTGGCGATCGAGGACCTGCTCGGCCGCGACACGGTCGAGCTGGACTGGACCACGATCCGCGAGATGCTCACCATGCGGCGCGTGCTGGTGACCGGCGGCGGCGGTTCGATCGGCTCGGAATTGTGCCGGCAGGTCGCCCGTCTGGGTGCGCAGTCGCTCATCGTGGTCGAACAGAGCGAATACAACCTGTACCGGATCACCCGCGAGCTGCGCGCGGATTTTCCCGAACTGATCCTCGATGGCATCCTTGCCAATTGCGGCGACGTTGCGGCCATGCGCAAGCTGTTCCTGGAAGCGAGACCGGAAGTGGTATTCCATGCGGCCGCCTACAAGCATGTGCCGATGCTGCAGGCGCAACTGCGGTCGGCATTCCGCAACAATGTGCTCAATACGCGCGTGGTGGCCGATCTGGCGTGCGAGGTCGGCGTGCAATGCTTCGTGCTGATCTCCACCGACAAGGCAGTCAACCCGACCAGCGTGATGGGTGCCTGCAAACGCGTCGCCGAAATCTACTGCCAGAATCTCGATGTCCACACCGACACCCGCTTCACGACGGTGCGTTTCGGCAACGTGCTGGACTCGGCCGGGTCCGTGGTGCCCTTGTTCCGGCGGCAGATCCTCGACGGCGGCCCGGTCACGGTGACCCACCCGGAAGTCACCCGCTATTTCATGACGATCCCCGAAGCCTGCCAACTGATCCTGCAGACGGCGAGCATCGGCAAGGGCGGCGAGATCTTCGCGCTCGACATGGGCCAGCCGGTGAAGATCCGCGATCTGGCCGAGCAGATGATCCGCCTTGCCGGAAAGAAGCCGGGGACTGAAATTCCGATCGTCTATACCGGCCTGCGTTCCGGCGAAAAGCTGTTCGAGGAATTGTTCCACCCGCAGGAAAACTACAGCGCAACGGAACACGCGAAGATTTTCCTGGCACAGCACCGCGAAGTGTCGTGGGAGTTGCTGCTGGCACTGCTCAACAAGGCTGCCGAGGCAGACGCGGTTTTCAATGAGGAAGAGCTTCGGCGCTGCATATCCAGCCTGCTCCCTTCGTTCCGCTGGAGCGAAGATGCGCAGCCTGACAACGTGGTGTCGATCCGTCGCATCAGTTCGGAGAACAATGAGTGAAAAAACCTTTGCGCAAAGTGGTGTTCCCGGTGGCGGGTCTTGGCACGCGCTTTCTGCCCGCGACCAAGGTGGTGGCCAAGGAAATGTTGCCGGTGCTGGACAAGCCGCTGATCCAGTACGCCGTCGACGAGGCGGTCGATGCCGGCGCCGACACGCTGATTTTCGTCACCAACCGCTACAAGCACGCGATCGCCGACTACTTCGACCGGGCCTACGAACTGGAGTCGAAGCTGCACGAAAAGGGCAAGCGGGACCTGCTCGCGCTGGTGCGGGGCACGCTGCCGCGCAATGTGCGGGCCATCTTCGTGACCCAGCCCGAAGCACTCGGCCTGGGGCATGCCGTGTTGTGCGCCAAGGCGGTGGTCGGCGACGAACCGTTCGGCGTGATCCTGCCGGACGACCTGATCTGGAATGGCGCGATCGGCACCAGGAAGAAAAGCGCCCTGCGCCAGATGGCCGAGCTGGCCGAGACCGAGCATGCCGGGGTGATCGCGGTGGAAGAAGTGCCGCACGACGAAACCGACAAATACGGCATCGTCGCCACCACGCCGATCGACGAGCGCAGCGCGCGGATCAGCCACATGGTGGAGAAACCCAAGCCCGCCGACGCGCCGTCCAACCTGGCCGTGGTCGGCCGCTACGTGTTGCCGGCCCGCATCTTCCAGTTGCTGGAGCAGACCACGCCCGGTACCGGCGGCGAGATCCAGCTCACCGACGCCATCGATGCGTTGCTGAAGGAGCAGGGCAAGGTGCTCGCCTACCGCTTCGAGGGCACCCGTTTCGATTGCGGCAACAAGGCCGGCCTGGTGCGTGCCACCATGCACATGGCGATGCAGGATCCGCAACTTGCGCCGGTGGTGCGCGAATTCCTCGGCCAGCTTTGATGGCTGCCGGCTTTGATGGTCGCGTTCTGATGGATGAATTTTGATCGTGCGCCTGCCGCGATGGACGATGCCGGCCGCGTCGTGTCCGCTGCTGCAACGCAAAGCGGTGCACGCGGCCACCGCATGAAGCAGCCTGCGGCCATTTCGTATTACCGCGCCACCGCCACGCCGTATGCGCCGTATGCGCCGCTGCAAGGCGGTGGCGACGCGCGCGTTGCGATCATCGGCGGCGGTTATGCCGGGCTGAACACGGCGCTGGGCCTGGCCGAGCGCGGGATGCGCGATGTGGTGCTGCTGGAGCGCGAGCAGGTCGGTTTCGGCGCTTCCGGTCGCAACGGCGGTTTCGTGTTCGCCGGCTATTCGCTGGGCGAGCAGAGCCTGCTGGAGCAACTCGGCGAGGCGCGGGCACGGGCGCTGTTCGAGCTCACCATCGAGGGTGTGCAGCGCATTCGCCGGCGCGTCGCCGATTACCGCATTCCCTGCGATGCGGTCGATGAGGGCGTGATCTGGGCGAACTGGTTCCGCGATCCCGCGGTGCTGCGCCAGCGCCAGCAGCTGTTGGCCGGGCACTACGGCGTGCAGTGGCAGTGGCTGGAGCAGGCCGAACTGCGCCAACGCATCCGCAGCGAGCGATATCACGATGGCTTGTTCGAGCGCGATGCGCTGCACCTGCATCCGCTCAACTATGCGATCGGACTGGCGGCAGCGGCCGCGGCGCAGGGCGTGCGCATCCATGAGCACAGCGGCGTGCGGCGTCTGCATCGCGACGGCCTGCGCTGGCGCATCGAAACGGCACACGGCGAACTGCATGCCGATCAGGTGGTGCTGGCCTGCGGCGGCTACCTGGCGGGGCTGCAGAAACGGATCGACCGGGCGATCCTGCCGATCGCCACCTACGTGATGGTTACCGAGCCGTTGGGCGATCGCCTGACGCAATGCCTGCGGACCCGCGCAGCGGTCTACGACACCCGCTTCGCGTTCGACTACTATCGTCCGTTGCCGGACACGCGGCTGCTGTGGGGTGGCCGCATCTCGATCCGCGATCGCTCGCCGCAAGCGGTGCAGCGACTGCTGCGACGGGACCTGCTGCGGGTGTTTCCGCAGCTCGAAGACGTGAAAATCGACTACGCGTGGTCGGGACTGATGAGTTACGCGCGCCACCAGATGCCGCAAATCGGCGGCACCGGCGACGGTCTGTGGTGGGCGCAGGCGTTCGGCGGCCACGGACTCAGTTCCACCTGCGCGGCCGGCGAGCTGCTGGCCGCGGCGATCGCGAGCGGCGACGACAGCTGGAAGCAGTTTGCCGGCTACGCCCTGCCGAGCGCGTATCGTCCGGCCGGTTACCTCGCCGCACAGGCCAGCTACTGGCGCGCCGGATTCAACGATTGGCTGAAGACGAGGATGGAAGGATGAGCGGACACGCCGCGGTGCAGGCCGGCAGCGAAATCAGCTGGGCCGACTTCGAGAAGGTGCTGATCGTCGTCGGCACGGTGGTCAAGGTCGAGCCGTTTCCCGAGGCGCGCAAGCCCGCGTGGAAGGTGTGGGCCGACTTCGGTCCCTACGGCGAGAAAAAGACCAGCGCGCAGATCGCCGCGCTGTATTCGGCCGACGATCTGCTCGGCCGGCAGATCGTGGGCGTGATCAACTTTCCCGAGAAGCAGATCGGCCCGTTCCGCTCGCAGTTCCTGCTGACCGGATTCCACACCGATGAGGGCGTGGTGATTACGGCGGTGGAGCGGCCGGTGCCGAATGGATCGCGGCTGGCTTGATTCGATCCCCCGGTTTTAGGAATGCTCTGATTTTGCTCGTCATCCCAGTGCACGCTGGGATCCAGCGTCTGTAGACCATTGAACGCAAAGGCACTGGATGACCGGCTTCGCCGGTACGCCACCGCTGTGACGGTGGCAGAAGAGCTGATTGCCAAAGCCGGTGTTTCGAACGCCATTCGCGAGTGTGCGAATGTCTTGGTTCGGCCAGGAACAGTCGTTCAACGCCAAGATTAAATCGGCCGCTCGGGTCTTCATGCAAGTCGGCTTGAATTGTTGGAGATGAACTACTCACGTTACGCGGTAAGCCCCCCGTCGATGACCAGACTGTGGCCGACAACGTAGGACGATGACGGACTACTGAGCCAAAGAATGGCTTGCGCAATCTCATCGGCGCTGGCTACCCTGCCAATAGGTATTTCCTTAGCCACCTCTGCCTTAAGTTTGAAAACTTCACTTTCATCTAGGTGGGCCGTTCTTCGTTCGCGTCGAGATGTATCCGTTATACCGGGGCATACCGCATTTATGCGAATTCCATCGGCGATGTATTCCCTTGCGGTTGAGCGCGTAAGTCCGATGACAGCGTGCTTGGCGGCACTGTACAGAGCGGCCATCGGCGTGCCGGTCAATCCGGTTGTCGAGGCCACGTTCACGATTGTTCCACCACCTCGAGGCAGCATTGCGGTCACTTCGGCACGCATACAACTGAAGACGCCGGTAAAGTCGATTGCCAGCTGGTCGGAAACACTCTGACTCTGCAGCTCGTGTGCTCGGGACAGCTTGAAGTCATAGCCTGCGCTGTTCACGGCGCAATCCACTTTTCCGAATTGCTTGATTGTCAGGTTCAGCAGTCTATCCACTGCTGACGGATCGCCGACATCGCATTGAATGAAGGTCGCCTCTTTACCTAAACCATTCAGGGCCTCTTTGGCTCGTCTCCCTCTATCGGCATTCCGCCCCGCCAGAACTATCACAGCGCCCTCAGCTGCAAATGCTTTTGCCGCGGCGAGTCCGATTCCATCCGTCCCACCGACGATCAGGACGATCTTTGATTGGATGTCGTACAAGGTTTCTTCTCCGAGACGCGGCGGCCTTCGGTCGACACTACCATGCGGCACATATGCCTTCCGCGAACGGCTGAAATGGGTCGGAAGCGGAAACCCCATCTTGCTACCGCCTCAGCCCTTGTGACTTGGAGGATAATTCGGCCCCCGGTCCCCGAATGTCACTATCCGCACCATGTCAGGCGATTCGATAAAGGCTTCAACCTGATGTTGTGCTGACGGCTGGAGACCAGAGTATTCAAGTGTGAGCGCCTCCACCGTGGCCTCCGTATTCCATGGCCCCTCGGACGCCATGTAGCCCTCAAAGGCGTCCTGAATCTCCCGCCAAGAGGAGTAGTCGCGCTTGGTTAGGTAGACGCCTTCCTTTGTATAGACGACATGTAGCTGCATCAGCCTGCCCCTTTCCTTAGGTCTGCTTCGGGTCGGCAACCGCCTCGGCAACTTGTCGGCCCACCAGCGGAACGACTATGGTTTCCGTCGTTCTGTGATGGTTGGTCCATCCTCCCGGCGCCATGATCGAGCGTTCGGGAGGCGGTCGGCGGTTAGCCGTCCAGCCACACCGCCAAACCCTGCGCATTCAGCTCGATATCCCCGTCCAGCAGATCCAGCAAATCCTTGCGGCTGCCTGGCCAGCCATGGGCTGCGGCGCGGTCGGCGTAGAGCCCGGTGAGGGAAGCGACGAGTGTGGCGTGGCGGTCGGGTTGCTGGTTCGCGGCACGGGCCAGGGCCACCATGGCGTCGATCTGCTCGTGCAGGTCGCCGGCGAGGCGGCCGATTTCTTCGACACGGTTGAAGTGGGTGAGGTACATCGCGGCGGGCTTCAGCGCGACGAGGCAGTCGATGGAGGCGTGCAGGGCGTCGGGGTCGAACTGGACGGGTGAGGTGGTGGGCAGGATGAAGGCGCCGCGTTCCGTATCGAACTCGCGATAGCTCAGGCCGAATACGTCGCCGGTGAAGCAGACGTTGGCGCGGGCATCATGGATCGCGTTGTGGTGCCTTGCGTGGCCGGGGGTGTCGATGCAGCGCAACGGTCGTCCCGCCAGATCCACCACATGGCCATCGGCCGCCTCGACCACCCGCTCGGCCGGAATCGGCCGCAGCCGTCCATACGTCTGTTCCATCACCGCCTCGCCATACACCGCACTGGCGCCGGCCCACAGCTTCGACGGATCGATCATGTGCCGCGCACCGCGCGGATGCACCACCAGCTTCGCGTCGGGCAGTTGCGCGATCAGTTCGCCGGCACCGCCGGCGTGGTCCAGGTGCACATGGGTGAGGATCAGCCAGTCCACGTCCGCGGCGGCCAGCCCGGCAGCGCCCAGCGCGTCGAGCATGCGCGGCACCGAATGGTTGGTGCCGCAGTCGACGAACGCGGCACGTCCTTTCTCGACGATCAGATACGCCGCGTCGAACCGCGGCCGCACGAAACCGGTGTCGATGGTGTGGATGCCGTGGTTGGAAACCATGCCCGCCTCGCGATCGATCGAAGCGGGGAGGGTAGCAAATCGGCAGGCCGCCTGGTCTGCGCGTACCAGTCCGGCAGGCTGCGAGCCGACACGCCGCACTCAGGCCGAATCGACCGGCACGAGCCCGGCATCCTCCGGCGCCGTCACCCGCAGCTCGGGTTCATCGCGGATCGCTGCACCGTCACGCGCATCGAGCCGGATGCCGTTGATCTCGACCGCACCCGCGGCCGGCACCCGATAACCGTGGCGCCTGCGCCGCGGGTGTACCCGGCCATCTCGCCGGCCTTGAGGGTGCGCCGAGTGCGCGCGCACCGGGTTCACCACTGCAGCATGATCTTGCCGATATGCGCGCTGCTCTCCATCAGCGCATGGGCGCCGGCGGCATCGGCGGCGGGAAACACCTGGTGGATCAGCGGCCGCACGCTGCCTGCCTGCAGCAAAGGCCAGACTTTCGCGTGCAGCTGGCGGGTGAGTGCGCCCTTGAACGCGACCGGACGCATACGCAGCGTCGAGCCGGTGAGGGTGAGGCGCCGGCGCATGATCAGTGACGCATCGATGGCCACCTTGCCGCCGCCGAGCGTGGCGATGAACACCAGCCGCCCGCCCTCGGCCAGTGCGTCGAGCTCGCGCGCAACGTAGTCGCCGGCGACCATGTCCAGGATCACGTCCACGCCACGGCCTGCGGTGGCCTGCTTCAGCACGGCGACGAAATCCTGCGTACGGTAGTTGATGGCGACGGCACCGAGTTTTTCGCAGGCGGCGCACTTTTCCGCACTGCCGGCGGTGGCGAACACGCGATGGCCCAGCGCGTGCGCCAGCTGGATCGCGGTTACCCCGATGCCGCTGGAGCCGCCCTGTACCAGCAGCGTCTCGCGGGCACCGCCTTCGCCGTGGCCAAGCTGGCCGCGGTCGAACACATTGCTCCACACGGTGAAGTAGTTTTCCGGCAGCGCCGCCGCCTCGAGCATCGACAACCCGGCAGGTACCGGCAGGCACTGCGCCAGCGGTGCCACCGCGTATTCGGCATAACCGCCGCCGGCGAGCAGGGCACACACGGCGTCGCCCTGCTTCAATCCGAACGGGTTGTCGCCGGCCAGATCGCCAGCGACCAGGGTGCCGGCCACCTCCAGCCCGGGCAGGTCGGAGGCGCCCGGCGGCGGCGCATAGTTGCCCGTGCGCTGGAACACATCGGGCCGGTTGACGCCGGCGGCCGCCACCTTGATCAGCACCTCGCCCGGGCCGGGCTGCGGGATCGGGCGTGTGGTCAGCTGCAGCACGTCCGGGCCGCCGGGACGGATGATTTCGATCGCTTGCATGGTCGGCATGGGATGGCTCCGTGCGGCAGGTATCCGCACAAACTGGTGGCCGCAGGCGCGCGCATCAAGCGCGCCGACGCGATCGGGGCCATCACGAGGATCCGGCGAAGCTCACCAGTCGGCCGGGCGGTAGTCTTTCAGGAGCTGGCCCCACACATGCTCGCCGTTGCGGATGCCGGTCTGGCCCGGCACCGCATCGTCGGCGCGGATCTTCGATGCGCAACGCGCCTTTGCCGCCACCTTCAGCTTCACCCGGCGCGCGGCCGGGTCGGGATCGCAAACCCGTGCCACCGCCTGATGCAGGCGCCCACGCTCCGCTGCCGACAGGCGCCAGCAACTGCGGATCGGTCGCCACCGATTCGGGCAGATCCGCCGCGTCGCGCAGCCGCTCCGGCAGCGCAAGGTCTGCGTCGGCGGGCGCTGCAGGTCCGGCCGCCTGCCGGGCGCCGCCGACAGGATCACCCGGAATGCGGACGGCTGGTTGCCGTCAGCCAGTCCTGCAACGAGAAACTTTCGCGCTCCCCGAGATCGAGCTGATGCCGCCCGCACCAGTCTTCGGCGGCATCGCGGCCGAGTTTGCGCAGCGCCTGCAATTGGCTCAGGCGGGTGTCGGCCGCCGAATAACCCTCGCGCGTGGTCAGCGCCTCCTTCGGCGTGATCACGTGCATGCGCAGACGGCGCAGGCGGCGTTCCTCGGCACTGGCCGCGAGCCGCCCCTCGATACGCGCTCGCCGCAGCGCGAGGTCGCGCAGTTCGCGCCGGAACGCACCGGAGAACGAGAGCTGGGCCGCCAGTTCGGCGATGTCGCGGGCCAGGCGCGGCACATGCGTGCTGTCGAACGGCTGCAGCAGCACACACAGCAGATCGTGGCTGCCGCCGACGAGCAGCGGCTCCAGCACGGGATTGCCGGCGAAGCCGCCGTCCCAGTAGGCCTCGCCGTCGATTTCCACCGCCGCAAACCATTGCGGCAGACAGGCCGACGCGAGCAAGGCGTCATGGCTCAGTCGCGAATTGTCGAACAGCGTGAGCGCGCCATCGCGTACCCGCGTCGCAGCCAGATGCAGCTGGATCGGCCCGGTACTCAGGGAGTCGATGTCGAACAGATCCTCGACCAGCGGCCGCAGCGGGTTGGAGGTCAGCGGCGCGCCCGGTGCCGGCGGCCAGTTCTGCCCCTGGTTGAAGATACCCGCGGCGGCGGCCCACCAGTCGGCCACCACGTTCTGATGGGCCAGGGCAAGCCAGAATGCATCCAGCGTTTCGCGCGCACCAGGCGCGCCAGCACGCTGCCAACCCTGCGCCAATGCCACCGCATTCATCGCACCGCTGCTGGTGGCGCTGATCGATTCGATCTGCAGCCCGGGCAGTTCCAGCAGGCGATCCAGCACGCCCCAGGTGAAGGCGCCATGTGCGCCGCCGCCTTCAAGTGCGAGCTTGACCGGGATGGGCGGACTGCTGCTGCGTTGCATCATCCGATCATCGGGGCAGTGCCGAAGGCGCGTCAAGCGTTCTGCCGGGACCTGGGTGCGGCTGCCGGCTCGCCGTCGAGCGGGCCGTCATTGCGCGGCAAATGGCCGCATCGGTTACCGTGCGCATGTGTCGGGCATAGATTGCCGGGCTGTCCCCATCCATCTATCGGAGCTGATCATGTCGAGCAAGTCGTACAAGCAGATTACCCAGGATCTCAATCAGGCCATCGGGACCTTGCGCGCCGCACAGTCGGGCACGATGAGCGGTTTCTCGGCGATGGCCAAGGCCGCGATGGAGCCGGGCGTACTGAGCGGCATCGACAAGGAGCTGATCGCGCTGGCGATCGGTGTCGCCGCCCGTTGCGACGGCTGCCTGGGCTTTCACGTCAAGGCGCTGGTCCGCCTTGGCGCCAGCCGCGAACAGGTCATGGAAACCCTGGCGGTGGCGGTCTACATGGGCGGTGGCCCGTCGTTGATGGCGGCAGCCGATGCCGTGCGCGCCTGGGAGGAATTCACGGCGGAAGGCTGACGCCGGCGGACGGTCGACGCCGCTTGCTGCCGGCGACGGCGCGCAGGGTGCCGTGCCCGACAGGCCCTGGAATCGCCTCATCTTGTGCAGCGAACGGCCCGCCGCGGCGGCGATCATGCACCGGTCTTCCTCTGCCATGGGTGATCCGGTGAACCGTCGAGACCTGCTGAAAAATACCTTGCTGGGTGCCTCCGCATTGATTCTGCGCCCCGCGCCGGCGCCGGCGACGAACGTCGACGGCGCAGCCGCCCGGCTGGCGGCGCTGGAGCGTCGGCATGGCGGGCGGCTGGGTGTATCCATCCTCGATACGGGCAATGGGCGTCGTGTGGCGCACCGGGGTGATGAGCGCTTCCTGATGTGCAGCACGTTCAAGCTGCTGGCGGTGGCCGCGGTGCTGGCGCGCGTGGATCGTGGTGCGGAGCGGCTGGACCGGCGCATCGTGTTCGGCCGCGAGGCGGTGCTGGGCTATGCGCCGGTGACCCGCCACCGCGTGGGTGCGCCGGGGATGAGCGTGGCCGGGTTGTGTCGGGCGGCGATCACCCTGAGCGACAACACGGCGGCGAACCTGCTGCTGGGCAGCCTTGGCGGGCCGGCCGGAGTGACGGCGTTTGTCCGTCGCCTGGGCGATACGGTCACCCGGCTCGACCGGATCGAGCCCGAGCTCAACGTGGGCAGCCCCGGCGACCTGCGCGACACCACGTCACCCGACGCCATGCTGGCCAGCATGCAAAAGGTACTCCTTGGCGACGTGCTTGCCACGGCGTCACGCGAACAGTTGCTCGCCTGGCTGCGTGCCTGTCGCACAGGCACCGACGAGCTGCGCGCGGGCGTGCCCGCCGGCTGGGTGGTGGGCGACAAGACCGGCAGCGGCGCAAGAAACGAAACCAACGACGTGGCCATTCTCATGCCGCCGCAGCGCAAGCCGCTGCTGGTCACGGCGTATTACGCCGGCTCGTCCGCCGATACGGCCGCACGGGATGCCGTGCTGGCCGAGGCAGGCCGCATCGCCGCATCGATTTGATGGATGTGCGGCAGGTGCGCAGGAGCCGCTGGATCCACCGCGTCTGCGCCTTGCTGTCCCGCCGAACGCTTCACTGCGCCTGCTTGTAGATCACCCCGCCCTTCATCACGAACGGCACGTGCTCGATGGCTCTGATGTCGGCGGTCGGGTCGCCGCGCACTGCGATGATGTCGGCGTCGAGGCCGGCCTTCAGACGGCCGAAGCGGTCCTGCCGACGCAGGATCGTCGCGTCGACCGCGGTGGCGGCCAGCAGCGCGCGGGCCGGCGACATGCCGTCGCGCACCATCCACTCCAGCTCCTTGTAGTTGCTGCCGTGGGCGAACACGCCGACGTCGCTGCCGCAGCCGATGGTAACGCCCGCGGCCATGGCCAGCTTGAACGCATGCGCGGACTGCTTCATCTCGTCGGTGGGCGGATCGCCCGGCTTCCAGCCGTGGAAATATTCGGCATACGCGGCCACGGCTTCCAGCGTGGGCAGGTAGGCGACGTGGTGCTGCTTCATCAACGCGAATACTGCCGGCGTACCGGCGAAGCCATGCTCGATGGTGTCGACGCCGGCCAGTACCGAGCGGCGCATGCCTTCGGGGGTGGTCGCGTGCACCGAGACCGGCAGGCCGAGCGAGTGGGCGGCTTCGACGCCGGCATTCAATTCGTCCTGGGTGAAGGTCGGCACCGCGCCCTGGCTCTTGCCGCAGTGGTAGTCGGCGTAGATCTTGATCCAGTCCGCGCCGTGGCCGGCCTGGTCGCGCACCGCGTCCAGCATCTGCGCGCGCCCGCTGACCGGGATGCCGCCCTGCGGCAGATCCATGTCGGCGCGAAAGCCCATCGGGCCGGGGCCGTAGCAATGGCTGGCGACGGTGGCGCGGGTGGCGACGAACAGGTGCGGGCCGGGGATCAGGCCCTCGTCGATCGCGTGCTGCACGTCGACGTCGGCGTAGCCGGCGCCTTCGGTGCCGAGGTCGCGCAGCGCGGTGAAACCGGCCATCAGGGTGGCGCGCGCGTGCAGCACCGCCTCGATGGTGCGGTAGGGCAGGGGCTCCTTCAGCACCTGGTCGTTCCACAGCGTTTCGTCGTACGGATGCAGGAAGATATGCGAGTGCGCGTCGATCAGGCCCGGCAGCAGCGTCGTGCCGGGCAGCTCGATGGTCTGCGTGCCCGGTGGCGCCTTGACCTGTGCCGGCGGGCCGACCGCCACGATATGGCGGCCCTCGACCAGCAATACCCAGCCCGCGTGCGTCTGCTCGCTGCGCGCATCGAAGACGCGGTCGGCCTTGAGCAGCCAGGCGTGGCCGGCCGGCCGGTTGACGGTCGCCGCGGCGGCCATGCCCGCGGCGCATGCCAGCAGCATGCCACCGAGGAATACCCACTGACTGCGCAGAAAAGTCGGCATCGACATGATCTCTCCCGTTTGCGGATTTCCCTTCCCACCTTGTAACACCGGCAAGGGGGTGCGGGGTATGCGGGCCGGAAACCGTTTCCGCGACCGCGGCGGGCAATGCCGTGAAGCCATGCACGCATGCCATGCGTGCGTCCCGCTTTGCGCCGCATGCTCCGGGCTGGCTGCGGCGCAACTTGAAATTGTCGCGTTGGCACCCATCGTCGAGCAGACCACCACGCAGGGACACCCGAATGTCGACCTCCGTCCAGCAGCAGAACCGCCAGCATTTCGATGTCATCGCCGCCGAGTGGGACGACAGTCCGCGACGACGCGAGCTGGCGACCGGCGTGGCCGCCGCGATCGCCGAGACGCTGCCGCTGCAGGCACACTGGCATGCGCTGGAATACGGTTGCGGCACCGGTCTGGTGGGCGCCGCGCTGGCGCCGCGGCTGGGGCGCTTGCTGGCCTGCGATGTTTCGCCCGGCATGCTGTCGGTGCTGGCCGGGAAGGCACGCGCGGCCGGGCTCGATCAGCTGCAGACCCGCGTGCTCGACCTCACCAGCGAGCCGCCGCCGGCGGAACGTTTCGATCTGATCTTCAGCAGCATGACGATGCACCACATTCCGGACGTCCCGGCGCTGCTGCGTACGTTCCACGGCATGCTCAAGCCGGGCGGCTGGCTTGCGCTGGTGGATCTGGACACCGAGGACGGCGGTTTCCATGGCAAGGACGTGCCCGGCGTGATGCATCATGGTTTCGACCGCATCGCCCTGCAGGATGACCTGCGCGCTGCCGGCTTTGTCCAGACCGGCGCGCGTACCGCGCACACGGTGTCCAGGACCGCCGACGACGGGCGGGTAAGCCATTACCCGGTATTCCTGATCACCGCCCGGGCGTGATGCGGTGCACGGCAGGCGCAAACCGTCGGGCGGGTTCATTCATCGGAGTCGATCGATCGGGCGTCGCACCCGGCCGGTTCCCGCCATGTCAACCCGTTGCACGCGCGACAGGCCTGGCAGCATTGCGAAATGACCGCTTCGGAACTCGACAACCCTTTCTGGTCCTCATTGCGCAGCCGGCATCGTGCGCTGGCGCAGTGCATCGGCGATGCCGCGCGATATCCGGCGCACTACGCGCCTTTCCTGGGCGTGGCGAACGCGCAGGCGGATGTGGCCGGGGCGATCGCGGCGCTGCTGGAGCCGGGCGAAGCGGTGTACTTGCTCGGGGTGGCGCCTAAGCTGCCGGACGGCTGGGTTCTGCAGGCGCACGGCGAACTGGCGCAGATGGTCTGCACGGCAGCGATCCCGTCGATCGACGGGCCGCCGGTCATTGAATTGTCCGAACCGCATCGCGCGGATGTGCTGGCGCTGACGGCGCTGGTGTATCCGCATTATTTCCGTCCGCGCACGATGGAACTGGGCCGCTACTTCGGGATCTACCGGGACGGCCGGCTGGCGGCGATGATCGGCGAGCGTCTGGGCACGGACGCATGCCAGGAGATCAGCGCGGTCTGCACGCATCCAGACTTTCTCGGGCGCGGTTACGCCCGTCGGCTGGTGGCGCAGCTGTCGAACGACAATCTCGCGCGCGGCCGCCTGCCGTTCCTGCACGTGAGCAGGCAGAACCGGCGCGCGAGCCGGTTGTACGAGCAGCTCGGCTACCGCCTTCGCCGCGACATCGGCTTCTGGTCGCTTGGCCGGGCGCCGGGTGCGGCAGGACGGTAACGCACAACCCCGCCGGCTGGCGGCACAGGTGCGGTATCGGCTTCGCACGGTTTGTGCGCGCCCCCGCTATCGGCGACATCGGGAGATTCCACTGCGCCCCGGACTGCCCGCTGTTTCGCGCCTGATTTTCCGCCCGGCCGCATCGGTTCGGATGCGGCCGGTCCGTTCAGCGCAACGGCAGCGGCACGTTGCGGGTGCGCCACCACGCCAGCACGAACAGGGCGGCAAACAGCAGGTCCATGCAGCCGCCGGCGAGCATCAGCAACGACAAGCGGTGCTGCAGATACAGCACCAGCATGGCGGTACCGAAGCTGAGCTTCTCGAGCGTGGCCGGAATCATCATCGGCCGGTAGCGCAGCGGATCGTGTCCCAGCAGCGCAAATCCCAGCTGCCATGCCAGCGCGACACCGATGAAGCCGTAGTAAAACTCCGCATGGGTGATCGCCGGCGGCTGCATGTGCGCCACCATCGATTCCTGGAAATACATCGGCAGCAGGGCCACCAGGCCATAAAGGGCGGCGATGAAAAACACCCGGCGCGAAAACAGCATGCTCGATTCCCCTGATCCGTTTCCGGCGAGCTTAGCCGATGCCGCATCCGTTCGCCCGCGGGCAGGGCGGTGCGGACGAAACGGCGAACCCCGCGCTGAGTGCGATCGTTCCGGGCGGCGTCTGGCGAACGTGCCGAACTCCCCGACTGCCGGTCACTCATGCCTGAGCGCCTCGATCGGGTCGAGCCGGGCAGCGCGGCGGGCCGGGAAATAACCGAAGATCACGCCGATCGCAGCCGAGAACAGGAACGCCAGCAGGTTGATCTGCAGTCCGAAGACATATGGTACCTGGAGCACGTTGGTCAGCACGATCGAGGCGACCGTCGCCAGCAGCAGGCCCAGCAGGCCACCGATCGACGACAGCACCACTGCCTCGATCAGGAACTGCAGCAGCACCTCGCGCTCCAGTGCGCCGACCGCCAGCCGGATGCCGATCTCGCGGGTGCGCTCGGTCACCGATACCAGCATGATGTTCATGATGCCCACCCCGCCGACCAGCAGGCTGACGGCGGCCACCGCGCCCAGCAGCAGGGTCAGCAGCCGGGTGGTGCTGGAGAGCATGTCGGCAATCTCGCGGGTATCGAGCACGTTGAAATCGTTCTCTTCGCTGGCGGCGATCCGACGGCGTTCGCGCATCAGCGACTCGATCTGCTGCTTGGCCCGGATGGTCGATGCGCCATCCTGCACCGACACCAGCAGCATGCCCACGTCCTGATTGCCGGTGAGCCGGCGTTGCACGGTACGCAGCGGCATGACGACGGTGTCGTCCTGATCGCGGCCCATCGAGGACTGGCCCTTGGCCTTCAGCAGGCCGATCACCTCGCAGGAGAACTGCTTGATGCGGATTGCGCTGCCGATCGGGCTCTGGCCGCCGAACAGCTTGCTGCGCGCGGTTTCTCCCAGCACGCAGACCGCCTTGCCGGCCGCCTGCTCGGCTTCGGTGAAGGTGCGTCCGGCGGCGATCGTCCAGTTGCCGGCGCTGAAATAGGCATTGCTGCTTCCCACCACGCTGGTGGACCAGTTGCTGGCCAGGTGCACCACCGTGATGGTGCGCGAAACCACCGGTGCGACGCTGCTCAGATGGCTGACCTGGTTTTCGATCGCGACGGCGTCGGCGAGTTTGAACGCGGCGGCGCCGGCGATGTCGCGACCGCCGCCGAGCCGCTGCCCCGGGCGCACCATCAGCAGGTTGCTGCCGAGACTGGCGATCTGCGTGGACACCGCTGCGGTGGCGCCGTTGCCCAGGGTGACCATGGTGATCACCGCGGCCACACCGATCAGGATGCCGAGCACGGTGAGGAACGACCGCGTCAGATTGCGGTGGATTTCCTTCAGTGCCAGCAGCAGGGTATTCCACAGCATTACGCGGGCTCCGGGTTGCTGATGTCGCTCTCCACGCGACCGTCGACGAAGCGCACGATGCGCCGCGCATAGGCCGCCATGTCGGGTTCGTGCGTAACCATCAGCACGGTGATGCCGCGGTCGCGGTTGAGCGCGACGACCAGCTCCATGATCTCGCGGCTGCGCTGGGTGTCGAGGTTGCCGGTCGGCTCGTCGGCCAGCAGCACCGCCGGATGGGTGACGATGGCGCGGGCGATCGCTGCGCGCTGCTGCTGGCCGCCGGACAGTTCGGCCGGCGAATGATGCTCCCAGTCAGTCAGGCCCACCGCGGCCAGCGCCTCGCGGGCGGCGGCATGCCGGACGTGCGGCGGTTCGCCGCGATACAGCAGCGGCAGTTCCACGTTCTCCAGCGCCGATGTGCGTGCCAGCAGGTTGTAGCCCTGGAACACGAAGCCCAGGTAGTTGCGCCGCAACAGCGCTCGCTGATTGCGCGAAAGCGCTTCCACCGGAACGCCACGAAAACGGTAACTGCCGGTAGTGGGCACGTCGAGACAGCCCAGGATGTTCATCGCGGTGGACTTGCCCGAGCCGCTGGGTCCCATGATGGCGACGAACTCGCCCTCATGCACCACCAGATCGATGCCGCGCAATGCCTGCATCGCCACTGTCCCTTGTCCGTAGGTCTTGGTCACGCCGGTCAGCTCGATCAGCGGAGGGGCCGACCGGCTCTCGTCTGCGGCAGGGCTCACGGGCTTCCGTCCTGGCTTTCGGTGATCACCATCATGCCGACTTTCAGATCGCCGGAGATCACTTCGGTCAGCTTGCCGTCGCTGGCGCCGATGGTGACCGGTACGGCAACCGGCTGACCATCACGCAGGGTCCAGACCTGCCTCGTCTTGCCGGAACCGCCGACTGTACCGGAAGTGTTGCCATGCGGTCGTCGCGGCATCAGGCGACCGAGCAGGCCGCCGGAACCCCTGCTCGTCGTTGCGGCGGAGACCGGTGTGAAGCGCAATGCCGAGCTAGGCACCAGCAAGGCATTCTTCCGCTCGCTGACCACGATCGAGGCGGTGGCGGTCATGCCCGGACGCAGGCTCAGGTCATCGTTGTTGACGGTCAGCACGGTGAGGTAGGACACCACGCCATCCTTGGTCTGCGAGCCGAAACCGACACGCCGCACCTGAGCCGGATATTCGCGCCCGGGGTAGGCATCCACGGTGAACGTGGCGCGCTGGCCGTCACGGACCTGGCCGACATCAGCCTCGTCCACGTCGACCTGCAGTTCCATCTTCGAAAGATCCTCGGCCAGCACAAACAGCACCGGCGCCTGCAGCGACGCGGCCACGGTCTGCCCGGGTTCGATCATGCGCGCCAGTACCACGCCGTCGATCGGCGAGCGGATCGATGCCTTGGCCAGATTGGTCTCGTCCGAACTCAGCTGGGCGCGCGCCTGGGCCACGGCGGCAATCGAGTTTGCCTGCGACGCCAGCGCACGGCTCCAGGCTGCCTCGGCGGTATCCAGCGCGACCTTCGACGGCTCTCCGCCGCCGCTCAACGCATGCATGCTGGTCAGTCGATCGAAGTAAAGCCGGGTTTCCTTCACCGTCGCCGCTGCCAGTTTGACCTGGGACTGGGCGGCCGCCAGTGCGCCGCGGGCATTGGCGAGTTGGTCCTGCAGCCGGGAAAGATCGAGGCGTGCCAGGATCTGGCCGCGCTTCACCTTGTCGTTGACGTCGACATACACCGCTTCCATCGTGCCGGACAGTTCGCTGCCGACATCGACCTGGTTGGTCGGCTGCAGATTGCCGGTCGCAGCCACTCTGACCACCAGGTTGCCACGGCTGACGGCTGCGGTCCGATAGCCTGGTGCCGATGCATCGGTACTGCGCCGAGCAAGGAAATAGCCACCCGCCAGCAGCAAGAGCAGCGCGGCCAATGCCAGCCAGAGACGCCAGTGTCTGCCCACACCACGGTGGCCTGTTGACGGACCCAGCAAACTGGCCAGATCGGCGTTCGTCGTTGCAGCCTTGCGCGCCATATCCTTGTTGCGGGGTGTCTGTATGGGCGGCCCCTGACCGTCCGGGTCAGCCTGCGTTTCATCAGGTTTCATGAGGACTCCAGCCATGGCGTGGCTCGCGGCGCGCTTCGGTTACCTTAGCCGTCGCAGGCGTGGCGATATTGACCAGCATCAAGCTGGCGGCATCGCGTGGATTTCAGGGCGCGCCGGCAACGCTCCGCTAGACCGGCGACCGGTCCGTGCAGCTCAGGCAGGAGCCATCGCGGCCCCGGTGTTGCGCATGGTGGTCGACGCGGTACCGACGTGGCGGACCGAGCACAGCCGGCACCATCACACTGCAGTGGGCACACTGTCCGCAATACCCAAGGATCGGCTCATCGTGCACGCCTTCGCCCGACAACTGGTCGCATTGCTGTATTTCATGGCGCCGGCCTACCTGGCCAACATGGCACCTCCCTTCGTGCGCTACTGGAAGGGCTGGAACCGGCCGATCAACGAGCGCCTGCTCGGCAGTCACAAGACGGTGATCGGTTTTGCCCTGGGGGTCGTGGCCGGCGTGCTGGCAACGGGGGTACAGGCGGCACTGGCGTTGCCGATAAGCCGGCTCGACTATGCGGCCTGGCCGTTGCTGGGTCTGGGCTTCGGGCTCGGCGCCATGGCCGGCGACAGCCTCAAGAGCCTGCTCAAGCGCCGGCTGGGGATCACGCCCGGCTGGCCGTGGGTGCCGTTCGACCAGATCGACTTCGTGTTCGGCGCGCTGCTGCTGGTCGCCCCATGGGCCAGGTTGTCCTGGTTCGAGGTGCTGCTGATCCTGATCGGGAGTTTCCTCGCCGGTCTGCTGGTGAACCGGCTGGCGTTCCGGCTGGGGATCAAGGACAGCCCATGGTGAGCCGTTTGCCACGATTGCCTGCGATCGCCGGCGCGGCGATGACCGGCGATGGTGTCAACGACGCACCGGCGCTGAAGGCCGCCGACATCGGCATCGCCATGGGCCGGACCGGCACCGAGGTGACCCGGCAGACGGCCGACATGATCCTGGCGGACGACAACTTTGCCACCATCGTCGATGCGGTGCGCGCAGGTCGCGGCGTACTCAGCAACATCCGGAAGTTTCTGCGTTACCTGTTGTCGTCGAACCTTGCCGAGGTGCTGACCGTGTTTCTGGGCGTCGCGGGAGCCGGGGTGATCGGACTCAAGCCCACGGCAACCGGCAACGGTGGCATCGTGGTGCTGCCGTTGCTGGCCACGCAAATCCTGTGGATCAACCTGATCACCGACACCGACACCGACACCGATACCGGTCCGGCTTTGGCGATGGGCGTCGATCCGGTCGCCGACGACGTGATGGCGCATCCGCCGCGCCCGCGCAGCCAGCCGGTGATCGATGGCCGCATGTGGCTTGGCGTGGTCGAGATGGGTGTGGTGATGGCCGTGCTGACCCTGCTGACACTGGACATGTTCCTGCCCGGCGGATTGATCGAGGGTACCGGCGACCTCGCCACGGCGCGTACTGCCGGCTTCACGGTGCTGGTACTGACCCAGCTGTTCAATTGTTTCAACGCGCGCTCGCACAGCGCCTCGGTCTTCAGCGGGATGTTCTCCAACCGCTGGCTGTGGGCGGCGGTTGCGCTGCCGGTTGCGCTGCAGGTGGCGGTTGTCCATGTCTGCATGCTCAACCTTGCATTCCATACTGTTCCGCTGTCCGCGGGCCAGTGGGCAGCGTGCGTGGCGATGGCCAGCGGCGTGCTGTGGTTCAGCGAACTGCGCAAGCTGGGCCGTCGCTCCCGGGCACCGCGCGGTGGCACTACGATACCCGGACCGGATCCGTTTTCCGGTTCGTGAGGCGCAGCCGCGCAACAGGCACCGGTTATCAGCTGCATGACACAGGAGCAACGCATGGCCGATCTGTCCGTCTTTCCGATCACCGCACGCTGGCTGGCCGAACATCCCGACCGCATCCAGCTCTATTCGTTGAACACGCCCAACGGCGTGAAGGCTTCGATCATGCTGGAGGAGACCGGGCTGCCCTACGAGCCGCATCTGGTCGACATCATGAACGGCGAGAGCCGCCTGCCGGAGTTCCTGTCGCTCAACCCCAACGGCAAGATTCCCGCCATCATCGATCCGGCCGGACCCGGCGGCGAGCCGCTGGGGTTGTTCGAATCCGGTGCGATCCTGCTGTATCTGGCGGACAAGACGGGCAAGTTCATTCCGGCCGATCCGGCCCGGCGCTGGGAGACCATCCAGTGGCTGTTCTTCCAGATGGCCTCGATCGGGCCGATGTTCGGCCAGCTCGGCTACTTCAACAAGTTCGCCGGCAGGGAGATCGCCGACAAGCGGCCGCTCGATCGCTATGTGGCCGAATCGAAGCGCCTGCTGGGCGTGCTCGACGCCCAGCTCGACGGTTGCGTCTGGTTGATGGGCGAGGACTACACGATCGCCGACATCGCCACGGTCGGCTGGGTCAACAACCTGATCACGTTCTACGAGGCACGCGAGCTGGTGGCGTACGACAGCTTCACGAACGTCGTTGCCTGGCTCGATCGCGCGCTGGCCCGTCCGGCGGTCAAGCGCGGCCTGGAAATTCCCAAGTGGGGTTTGTAGCCGGTGCAGTGGTCCTTCGGCCGCGCATGCGCCTCATGCGGGCGGTCTGTTTTCCGGGCGCGCCGTACAGACGGCTTCAATCAGGCCTGACCGGTGCCTTTCCTCCGGGGTGGTAGATCCGCTCGGTGTGTCCTTTCAGCTGAGCGGGCCAGAAATACACCTCGCGCAGGTTGCCGGTGGTGTAGCGTTCGGCCTCGTCGTTGAAGTGCTTCGAGTCCGGGTGGCCGCTTTCGCCGCCTGCGGTGATCGCGCGGGCGCGCACCTTCGGGCCGAACTCGACCACCGCCACGAAGCTGTTGCCGCTGGTGCCGTAGTAGCGTTTCGTGCCCGGCCAGCGGTGCGCGCCGAACGAGGCCAGCGAGCCCCAGCGTGACGACACGAATGGCACCGGAATGCTCGGCTTGCGGTCGTCGAACGGCTGCACGATGTCGCCGTTGATGCGCTGGAAGCGGTTGATCTCGCCCCACGGCACGCCCCAGCTGCCGAAGTCCTTTTTGAGACGGTCGGACGCTTCGGCCAGCGCGTTCAGACGCGCCCGCGAACCGGCCTTTCCGGCCATGTAGTCGTAGATCGACAGGCCCTCGGCGGTGTCGGCCTTGCTCGCTTCGTTCCACAGCGTATCGCCCCAGAACACCGCCAGCGAGGTCGGCATCGAGGCGATGCCCCAGCGGTAGTCCCAGTGCCGCAGCATCGCGATCTGGCCGGCCAGCCTCGGTCTGAGCGGATCGCTGGCGGGCAGCGCGTCGTAGTCGGCGACCAGGATCGGGATCTGCCGCGCGAACGCCGGCAGGTACGAATCGAAGGCGGCGCTGATCAGCGTCGCAATGGTGAAGTCCTTCGTGCCGGTGAGCAGCCTGGTGGCGTGCAGGCCGCGCGGGTTCTCGCCGAAGGTGTCCATGTAGCGCGGATAGTCCGCCCGTTTCGGGCTGTACGGGCCGGCTGCGGAATACGGCCAGTCGTTGGTATTGAAGACCCAGCCGTTGGGCGGGTTCAGCACGTGCGGCGCGGCATCGAGCGGCAGCAGCCCGTGCCAGTCGGTGGCCGGATCGCTGCCGTCGACCGGCCTGGTGTAGTCGAAGCGGTCGTCGCGTTTCGGGATGAACTGCGGATGCAGATAGGCGATCTCGCCCTTGTCGTCGGCGAAGATGGTGTTGTTGGACGAGTTGGCCTTCAGTTCGGCGACTTTCATGTAGCTGGCGTAGTCGTGTGTCCTGGTGCGCAGCCAGCTCTGTTCCAGCGCAGGGATCGGCGTGTTCATCAGCGCCTCGGCGATCCACTTGCCATTGGCGGCGCGCACGATCGGGCCGTGATGGGTGAACCAGGCGGTGAAGGTGCGCTGCGCCATCGAGCCGTCAACTGCCCGGTAAGGCACGGTGATCCGCCGCGTGGTGACCGGGCGCAGTGCCTTGCCGTAGCGGTAGTACAGTTTGCCGTGCTTGTGCACGATGGTCTCGGCGAATTCGTCGACCACGTCGGCGCCGGTGGAGGTGTGCATCCACCCGACATGCTGGTTGAAGCCCTGGTAGATGAAGAACTGGCCCCAGGTCACCGCGCCGTAGGCGTCGAGCCCGGCGTCGCTGGACATCTGCAGTTCGGAGCGGAAGAAGAACGAGGTGTGCGGGTTGATCAGCAGCAGCGCATGACCGTCGACGGTGAGCTTCGGCGCGATGGCGATGCCGTTGGAGCCGGTCGGCTCCTTCCAGCTGGCGGGCTCGGGCACGAAGGCCAGCGCGGCCTGATCGTCGCCGTAGAACAGGGCCAGCTGCTTCAGCGACACGCGTTCGATGTCGCCGCCGATGCTGCCCTCGGTGAAGCTCAGCGCCATCCACGGCTCGAAATGGGCGATCACGCGGGGATGCACATCCGGATGCGTGGCGAGGTAATAGTTGAGCCCGTCGGCCCAGGCGTTCATCAGTTGCTGCAGCCAGGCCGGGCTCTGGCGGTAGAGCTTCTTCAGCACCACCGGATCGATGAACAGCTTCTGCCGCAGGTCCTGCCAGATCGCCGATTCGCCCTCGGCCTCGGCGAGGCGGCCCATCGACAGCAGGTAGTTGGTCTCGACGCGGTTGAAATCGTCCTCGGCCTGTGCGTAGGTCATGCCGAACACCGCGTCGGCGTCGGTCCTGCCGTGCACATGCGCGATACCCCAGTCGTCGCGGGTGATCGTGACCGCCTGCGCCTCGCGCTGCCAGCGGGCGATGTCCGAAGCGGGCGCGGGCGTGCGTGCCTGGGCAGCGGCGGCAAGGCCGAACGCGAGCACGGCAACCACATGCAGCAGATGCCTTGCCCGGTCGCCACCGTGCAAGCGGTGGTGGGGCCGGATCCGTTTTTCCGTCGTGCGTGCCAGCATCGGTTTTCCCCGTTTGTCAGGTGCTTTGGGTGCCGCGATCCCCGATCGCCGATCGGATCGGCGCCGATGGATCGGGACAAAATCGTCGAGACGGCAGGCGTGAGTCCTACTCCATCCGCGCCGGTTCTCCCAATTCCAGCGACTTCAGCAGCATCCCGGCCTGCGTGCGGTTTCTCACCTGCAGTTTCTCGAAGATCGCCGTGACATGCGCCTTCACCGTGCGCTCCTGGATCGAGAGGCGGTCGGCGATCTGCTTGTTCAACAGGCCTTCGGCCAGCAGGCCCAGGACGCGCGACTGCTGCTCGGTCAGTCGGGCCAGGCGGCCGGCCAGGTTGGTGTCGTCGGGGTTGGCGGGCAGGGCGGCTACGGCAGCGGCGAGGCTTGGCGGCAGCCAGCTGCCGCACTGGAGCACGCTGCGGATCGCCTGGCCAATCTGTGCGGGGCTGGCGCTCTTGGGAATGAAACCGGCGGCGCCGTGATCGAGCACGCGGCGCACGATGCGCGGCTCGTCGTGGGCGGACACCACCAGCACCGCCACCCCTGGATGCTGGCCGCGCAGAGCCGCCAGCCCCGTCAGGCCCTGGCTGCCGGGCATGTGCAGGTCGAGCAGCACCAGATCGATATCCGGTTCCGAGGCCAGTGCGGTCAGCACATCGGCAAGGTCGGCAGCCTCATGCACGCGGCACCCCGGCACGCTCGAACTGGCGGCCTGATGCAGTGCGGCGCGGAACAGCGGATGGTCGTCGGCGATCAGCAGGCAGGTCATGCGGTCGAACTTAGCGGGCACCGGCGCTGCCGTCGAGTCTCGGAAGTCATGCGTGGTGGACTTTTGTACGATGGCGGGCCGCAGCGTGCTTGCTATGGTGGCACGATGAAGAAATCCATCCGCCTGGCAACGCCGCTGTTCTGCTCCGTGCTGCTATCCGTCATGCTGTCGGCTTGCGCCGGCAGCCCGGCCGGGAAGGAATCAGGAATGCGAGACGCGGATTACGGCGAAGTGCGAGTCACCGGGCATCGGGGGCACGACGATCTGTTGAGTGCGGGCCTGGGGCTGGCCGGCCTGGCCGGTGCGCCGCCGCCGTTCGCCAACCCGCAGGCCCCCACCGCGGACGAATTGCGCCGGCGGGCGATCCAGACCAGTTGGAAGGGCATCGCCGATCTCGGTCCGCTGGGCGGTTACGGCACGGTCTATGGCGGCGTGCCGGACATGCCGGGGCGCGAGTACCAGGCGTTCGCGCGGATTCCCGGCGCGCGGGCGCCGCATCGCGTGCTGCTGCAGTTGCCGGACAGTTTCGATCACCGCAAGCGCTGCCTGGTGGTGACCGCCTCGTCCGGTTCGCGCGGCATCTACGGCGCGATCGCGCTGGCCGGCGCCTGGGGTCTGCCGCACGGTTGCGCGGTGGCGTACACCGACAAGGGTACCGGTTCGGGCTATTTCGATTACGCCGATGACAGCGGCGTAGCTCTGGACGGCCGCCGCGCCAGACGCGGCGAGGCGCCGCTGGAGTTCCAGCCGCCGCCGGCCCCGCCGGGTGCGGGCATCGCGGTGAAGCAGATGAATTCCGGCGACAACCCGGAGGCCGACTGGGGGCGGCACGTGCTGCAGGCCGCGCGGTTCGGGCTGGCCATGCTCGATCGCGCCTATCCTGACGAGGCGCCGTTCACGCCGCAGAACACGAAGATCATCGCCACCGGCCTGTCCAATGGCGGCGGCGCCGTGCTGCAGGCGGCCGGGCTGGATCGCGAAGGTTTTTTCGCCGGCGTGGTCGCGCTGGAGCCCAACGTGCACGTGCAAGGCCACGGCCGTCCGCTTTACGACTACGCCACCGAGGCGGCGATCTGGCTGCCGTGCGCATTGAGCGGCGAGCGCTTTGCCGCCGCGCCGTTCGCGCGCGAAGCGAACGGCCGGCCGCCGCCGGCGTGGCCGGTGCGCTGCGCCAGCCTGCGCGCGCAGGGCAAGCTGGGCGGCAACAGCGTGGCCGAACAGGCCGAGCAGGCCCGGCAATACCTGCACGTCCGCGGCTGGACCGACGAGGCGATGAGCACCGCGGCCAGTTCGACCGCGTTCGACCTGTGGCGGGTGATTGCCGCCGGCTATGCCTCGTCCTACCTGCGTCGCGGCGCGGCGGACATGCCGTGCGGCTTCCGCTACGCGGCGATCGGTGCCGATGCCCGGCCGGGTCTGGCCGATGCCGCGACCCGGGCGGCATGGTGGTCGGATGCGGCAGGCATTCCGCCGGGCAACGGCGTGGGCCTGTTCGGTGGAACGAATGTTTCGACCGACCCCACCCTGACGGGTATCGAATGCCTGCGTGCGTTGTGGACCGGCAGCGATCCTGCAGCGCAGAACCTGCATGCTGCGGTGGCCGCCACCGCGGTCAGGCTGCCGCGCGGCGACTTGCCGCTGTGGGTATTGCACGGCGCCAGCGACGGTCTGCTGCCGACGGCCTTCAGTTCCGAACCCTATGTGGCCTGGCTGCGCGAGGAAGGGCGCCAGCCGATCTACTGGAAGGTGCCGCATGCCCAGCACTTCGATGCGTTCCTCTCGCTGCCGGGCTTCGGCGACCGGCATGTACCGCTGCTGCCGTACGGCTATGCGGCGCTGGACCGACTGTGGGCGCATCTGTACGAAGGCGCGCCATGGCCGCTCGACGCGCCCACGCCGGCGGCCCGGCCGCGCGGCGCCGGCGCGCTCGAGCGCGGCATGCTGGGCTTGCCGTAGGAGCGCACCCTGTGCGCGAATGCTCTTGCCGGAGCGTCGACGAAAAGT
>JAGWNA010000096.1 GCA_028871555.1 Lysobacteraceae bacterium | reverse complement strand
CAGTCATGCCCAGCGCAACGGATATCGCTACCGCCGTCAGCGCGGGACGCAGAAAATGCTTCATTCGAAACTCCCTCATATTTGGATATGCCGGCATTGCCGACCGGCCCCCCCAATGGGGCAGGCCACGCATTGTGCGGCGCCGGACCAGTCTTGGCAACGGTCCGCGGTCAGACCGCCAGCCGGCATTAAGGTTCACTGCAACACGTTTGCCGGAATCAGCCAGACCCGGCTTCGGGCGGAGTGGGCTTGTCCAGTGTCTCTTTCAACGCCGCCTGCAGGCGGGCGTGCACCCTTACCAGACCACGCCACAGCACCACCGCCAGCATCACGCCAAGCAGGGTCAGCGAAAGCGCAACCCCACGCGGGGGCAGAATGGCCGAACCCAGGGCGCTGACCAGCAGCCCCAGCGCAAGCAGGGTCGCCAGCGGGATGACTCTGGCCAGCACATTGCGGATCGCCCGGGTATACGCGCCGGCAAATCGCTCACCGATGCCGATCTCGGCCAGCAGCATGCCCAGCGCTTCGGCCTTGCGGTAGATGGCGATCAGCAGCGGCAGTGACAGAAACAGGGCCGACGCCCAGATCAGGGTATGGCGCAGATCGCGCCCGATACCGAACATCGAGAACCAGGCCCAGTTGTGCGCATTGACATAGGCGCCGACCATGAACAGCGCCACCACCAGCAAGACATTGATGCCGATATGCCACAGCAGCCGCTGGAAGATCGCCGCGATCGCGGCGTTTTCGTTGACCGGCCTGAGGTTTTCCAGCCAGCCGCTGTAGCTGGTCGCCAGCAACCGTACCGAACCCGGCGTCACCCGCCGCAATCCATCCGCCAGCCCATTGGCGGAACGCGTCAGATACGGCGACAACGCCATGCAGACCACCGATACCGCTACCGCGATCGGGTAGATGAAACCGCTGATCACGCCGAGCGAGAGCCCGAGCGTGGCGATCACGAACGAGAACTCGCCGATCTGCGCCATGCCCAGGCCCGATCGCAGCGCGGTACGCGGATCGTGGCCGACGATGAAGATGCCCAGACCGCAGGCCAGCGTCTTGCCGGCGATGACCACCGCCGCCAACAGCAATGCCGGCAACACATATTGCAGCAGCATCGCCGGATCGATCTTCAGGCCGATCGCCACGAAAAACAGCGCCGCAAACATGTCCCGCAGCGGCTCCACCAGCTTCAGCACGCGACCGACACTGCGCGATTCGGCCACCACCGCGCCGGCCAGGAATGCTCCCAGCGCCACGCTGAAACCCATCCAGACCGCCAGCAGGCTGGCGCCAAAGCAGACTCCCAGGACGCTGACCAGCAATGTTTCGTCGCGATCGAATCCGGCCACGTAATCGACCAGCCGCGGCAGCAGCAGCAGGCCCAGGATCGTCCCGACGGTCATGAACAGGCCCAGATGCCCGATCAGCGAAAACGCCGTTCGAGCCTGCACCGAACCGCCGATTGCCACCGCGGTCAGCATGGTCAGCATCACGATGGCGAGCACGTCTTCAGCCACCAGCAAGCCGACCACCAGATGGGCGAACGGCTGCTGTCGCATGCCGCACTCGGACAGGGTACGGGTCGCCACCATGGTCGACGACAGCGCGACGATCGCACCCAGGAACAAGCTGTCCATGCCTTTCCAGCCGAACAAGCCACCGACGCCGACGCCGATCCACAGCATCAACCCCACTTCGGCCACCGCCACCACCAGCACGCCGATGCCGACCGCCCGCAATTTGCGCACGCTGAATTCCAGCCCCAGCGTGAACATCAGCAGCAGCACACCGAGATTGGAGATGTCGTCGATCGCGCGTGGATCGGCCACCACCATGCCTGGCGTATGCGGTCCGATCAGCACACCGGCCAGAATGTAGCCCAGCAGCACCGGCTGGCGCAGGCGCTGGAACAATATGGTGGTGGCCCCGGCCACGATCATCACCACGGCAAGGTCCCGAATGAAACCGATTTCGTGCATGCCTTGCTCTTGAGCCGATCCACTCGACGGATCGACGGCAGCTTAAACGAATGGCTGCCGATCTGTTTGCCAGCCCTGATCGGCCGGCATCGGACAGCGGCTCGTCGAACCATGTCCCGAAAAAGCTTGACGGATATGCGGGCGCAACCTATTCTTTCGGGCTTCCAGCGGCGGGGCCATAGCTCAGCTGGGAGAGCGCCTGCATGGCATGCAGGAGGTCGGCGGTTCGATCCCGCCTGGCTCCACCAATTTGATCTGTCCCCATCGTCTAGAGGCCTAGGACATCACCCTTTCACGGTGGCGACCGGGGTTCGAATCCCCGTGGGGACGCCAAGTTGGCCCGCAAGGCTGGAAAAATCAAGGTTGGAAAAAATGTGGAGCGGTAGTTCAGCTGGTTAGAATGCTGGCCTGTCACGCCGGAGGTCGCGGGTTCGAGTCCCGTCCGCTCCGCCATCAACGGAAAGCCCGCCTGGTGCGGGTTTTTTGTTGCCCTGGCACCCGTGCATTCGTCCCAGAATGGAATGGCACTTACTTAAAGCGCCGTCATCCCCGCGAAAGCGGGAATGACGAAAGGTGAGGCTTCCCGCTTAAGTAAGTGTCATTCGTCCCTGAATGCGAAAGTCAAAAAGCGGCCATCCCCGGCCGCACTTTCAGACAAGGCTGCCGCTTTCCGGCTGTTCCGTTTGCGGTTCCAGCGTGCCGTAGGAATGCCCCTGCTCGACCAGATATTCCAGCCAGCGCGACAGGAATCCGTTCATGCGCAAGCGATGCTGGAACACGGTATGTGCCGGCGGGAAAGGCCCGAGCACCTGCCACAGGTGCCTGCCGGGATGGCAGTGCAGCGCTTCGGCCATATGCGCATCGGTATACATGCGCAATTGCGCCGAGGGCGCACGCTGGCCCGTATGCGCATCGACAAAACCATAGGTGAGCTCCAGTTCCAGCGTGTACGGATGGCATGCCTGCAGGTGCAGATGCACGTTGAGTCCGTCATCCACATCGGAAACATAGCGCCCCGGAGCCAACCCCATGGGTGCAAACAGCCGGGCCAGCCGATGATAGTTTTCCGCATACAGCCCCATCAGGAAGCCGAAGCGTCCCGGCAACAGGCTGGATCGATTGGCGGACACGGTACTCATCGGCGGCGGCAACTCCTGACATTCAGAACATGGTCCGCTCGATACCGAAGCGGTCGAAAATCTTGCTGGCAATCTCCTCGATCGACACATGCGTGGTATTGAGGCTGGGGATGCCGGCGTGACGCATCAGCTTGTCGGCCTGCTCCAGCTCCCAGCGACACTGCTGCAATGTCGCATATCGGCTGCCTGCCCGGCGCTGTTCGCGAATCTGCGCCAGACGCAGCGGATCGATGGTCAGACCATACAGCCTGTTGCGGTACGGGCGCAGGCGTGCCGGCAACTCCAGTTTCTCGAGATCCTCGTCGGTCAACGGATAGTTGGCTGCGCTGACACCGTAATGCAAGGCCATGTAGAGGCAGGTCGGCGTCTTGCCCGAACGCGACACGCCGACCAGGATCAGGTCGGCATTGGCATAGTCCACGTCCATGCCATCGTCATGGGTGAGCGCGTAATTGGTGGCGTTGATGCGCGCCTCGTATTTCTCGAAATTCACCAGGCCGTGCGAGCGATTGACCGCTCCGGAACGCTTGGCACCGAGCTCCTTTTCCAGTGGCCCGATGAACGGCGCGAAGACATCCAGCATCAACGCCCCGCTCGCGGCAACGATTTCGCACAGCGCCGGATCGGTCATGGTGTTGACCACGATCGGCCGCTGACCGCTCTGCGCATAGACGGTCTTGATGCGCAACGCAGCCGCCTCCGCCTTGCGCGCATCATCGGTGAACGGCAGCCGGTGCTTGTCGAACTGCACGCCTTCGAACTGCGTCAGAATGCTGTTGCCGATCGTTTCCGCCGTAATACCAGTGGAATCGGAGATGAAATATACCGTGCGCTGCATGACCTCTACCCGTTCGATGAATGCGTTTGTTCGCACCTTATCCCAAGCGCAAAACACTGTCGTGGATTGACTGACGGCTGACTGGTATGCAGTTGGAACGGCAAAACGCGGCAATGGTCTTCTTGTGCTGCGCACCATCGACAGCGGACAATACCAGTTTATGGCCGTCCGTTTCGTGCCGGCATGCCGCACCACCCCGTTACCCCATTGAGCACTCCTGGAGGAGAACCCCTTGAACGATCTGGTGCTATGGCTCGACCAGCTACGCATGACCGACCTGGGCAAGGTCGGCGGCAAGAATGCCTCGCTCGGCGAGATGATCGGCAACCTCGCCAAGCTCGGCGTCTCGGTGCCGGGCGGCTTTGCCACCACCGCCGATGCGTTCAGGCACTACCTGGAAAAGAGCGGCCTGGCGGTTCGCATCCATGATCGCCTGGCCACGCTCGATGTCGACGATGTCGACGCGCTGGTCGAGTGCGGCAGGGAAATCCGCGGCTGGATCGTCGATACGGCCCTGCCGGCCGAACTCGAGCAGGCCATCCGGGACGCTTACATCAAGCTGTGCCGCGAAGCTCTTGGCGATGAGCCCGGTCGTGCCGGGCCGGCTGCCGGTTCCCGCGATCAGGAACGATCGCAAAAACCCGTGGACATCGCCGTCGCCGTGCGCTCGTCCGCCACGGCCGAGGATCTGCCGGACGCCTCCTTCGCCGGCCAGCAGGAAACCTTCCTCAACGTGGTCGGCATCGACGACGTGCTGCTCAAGGTGAAGGAGGTTTTCGCGTCGCTCTACAACGATCGCGCCATCGCCTACCGCGTGCACCAGGGCTTCAAGCACCAGGACGTGTTCCTGTCCGCCGGCGTGCAACTGATGGTGCGCTCGGATGTGGGCGCTGCCGGCGTGCTGTTCACGCTCGACACCGAGTCGGGCTTCCGCGATGTGGTGTTCGTCACCGGCTCCTACGGCCTGGGCGAGATGGTCGTGCAGGGCGCGGTCAACCCGGACGAGTTCTATGTGTTCAAGCCGACGCTGCGCGAAGGCAAGCCCGCCGTGCTGCGCCGCAGCCTCGGCGCCAAACAGCTGCGCATGGTCTATTCCGACGCGCCGGGCGAACGGGTCAGGACCGAAGACACGCCGGCCGAACTGCGTTGCCGGTTCTGCGTCAGCGACGCGGATGTGGAGGAGCTTGCGCGCCAGTCGCTGGTCATCGAACAGCACTACGGCCGCCCGATGGACATCGAATGGGCGAAGGACGGCCGCACCGGCAAGCTGTACATCGTGCAGGCACGACCGGAAACCGTGAAATCGCGCGATCACGCGACCCGGATCGAGCGCTTCCACCTCAGCGAAAAAGGCCGGGTCCTGGCCGAGGGGCGTTCGATCGGCCAGAAGATCGGCGCCGGCAAGGCACGGGTGATCCGCTCGCTGTCCGACATGAACAAGGTGCAGCCGGGCGACGTGCTGATCGCCGACATGACCGACCCCGATTGGGAGCCGGTGATGAAGCGGGCGTCCGCCATCGTCACCAATCGCGGCGGCCGCACCTGCCATGCGGCGATCATCGCGCGCGAACTGGGCGTGCCGGCGGTGGTCGGTACCGGCAATGCGCTGGAGGCGATTCCCGACGGCATCGACGTCACCGTATCCTGCGCCGAGGGCGACACCGGCACGATCTACGAGGGCATCCTGAAGTTCGAGCGGATCAGCGCCGACCTCGGCGCCATGCCCGAGGCGCCGCTGAAGATCATGATGAACGTGGCCAACCCGGAACGCGCGTTCGATTTCGGCATGCTGCCCAATGCCGGCATCGGCCTGGCCCGCCTGGAAATGATCATCGCCAGCCATATCGGCGTGCACCCCAAGGCGCTGCTGGAATACGCCGGGCAGGATGCGGAGACCAAGGCGAAGATCGACGAACGCATGGCCGGCTATGCCGATCCGGTGTCGTTCTATGTCGACCGGCTGGCCGAAGGCATCGCCACCATCGCCGCGTCGGTCCATCCCAAGCCGGTGATCGTGCGGCTGTCGGACTTCAAGTCGAACGAATACGCCGGCCTGATCGGCGGCTCGCGCTACGAGCCGCATGAAGAGAACCCGATGATCGGCTTCCGCGGCGCCAGCCGCTACGTGGACCCGAGTTTTGCCGAAGCGTTCGCACTGGAATGCCGTGCGCTCAAGCACGTGCGCGAGGTGATGGGCCTGGCCAATGTGTGGGCGATGATCCCGTTCGTGCGCACGCCCGGCGAAGGCCGCAAGGTGATCGAGGTGCTGGCGAAGAACGGTCTCCGGCAGGGCGAGCACGGCCTGAAGGTCATCATGATGTGCGAGGTGCCCTCCAACGCCCTGCTGGCCGACGAATTCCTGGACATCTTCGACGGCTTCTCGATCGGCTCCAACGACCTGACCCAGCTCACGCTCGGTCTCGACCGCGATTCGAGCATCGTCGCCAGCCTGTTCGACGAGCGCGACCCGGCGGTGAAGAAATTGCTGGCCATGGCGATCCGGACCGCCCGCGCCAAGAGCAAGTACATCGGCATCTGCGGCCAGGGGCCATCGGATCATCCGGACCTGGCGGAATGGTTGATGGAACAGGGCATCGAGTCGGTATCGCTGAACCCGGATACCGTGGTCGACACCTGGCTGCGGCTGGCGAAGAAAAAAGCCGCCACCCTCGCCGGCACGTAACCCGGCCCGACGTCCGCGCTTGTCTCGGCCCGCTCCGACGCGTACACTTGCCGGCTCGCGCAGACCAGAGCGCCCCCCTCCGGAGAGGTGGCAGAGTGGTCGAATGTACCTGACTCGAAATCAGGCGTAGGTGTAAGCCTACCGTGGGTTCGAATCCCACCCTCTCCGCCAATGAAATCAAAGGGCCGCGCCGAAAAGCGTGGCCCTTTTTTCTTGCCTCGCGCCAGATCGGTTTTTCGCTGTGTACGACTGGTGTACGAATTTCGCGCGGATTGACACGCGACGCCCAAGTGCACTGCACGCCCTTCCGCCTACCGTTCATCCCCCTTGTGGCCACAAGGCAGCTGTTGCGTGCCGCGGAGGCCCTGGGCGACGGCTGGCAGGCCCATCAAGGCTTGTTTTCCAGCGAGTATAGTGACGCCTACACATGAAACCTTAAGGGGGAGTCATGAGCGATTGGCTTTGGCCTGCCGCCACGGTGCTAGCGACGGTGGTGGGGCCGATTCTTGCCGTGCAGGCGCAGAAGGCTGTTGAACGGGTCCAGGAACGGAGACGGCGCAAATCGTGGGTGTTCCATCAACTAATGGCTACCCGCGCAAGCCGCCTTTCCCCCGATCATGTGCAGGCGTTGAACATGATTGACCTGGCGTTCTACGGGCGACGAGATTTTGGCAAGCATCGTGCAACACGAACGGAAATCGCAGTTACTGACGCTTGGCACGAGTATCTCGACCATCTCAGTACCAAGAGCGAGGACGGCACATGGGTCGCACGCAGTGATGAACTGTTCACCAACCTTCTAAGCGCCATGGCCAAGGACGTCGGCTACTCGTTTGATCGTGTCCAACTCAAGAAAGGCGCGTACTCCCCTATTGCTCATGGTGAGCAGGAGCAGCGGGTTCAAGCCATTCGGCAACTCGCCAGCGAAGTCCTGTCTGGAGATCGTCCGATCAAGATGGCAGTAACGAATTTTCCGTTTAGCCAAGAAGCAATGGATGCGCAAGTGAAACTTCAGGGCAAGTTAGCAGATGCATTGGGCGGCAATGGCGCGTTGCGCGTCGTGATGGTGGACGCCGCGAACAACGGCATCGGCGACAACTGACGGATTGACTTCACAACCCTCATGACAACAAATGCTGAAAAATGGAGCGCACCTCCACAGCCAACTAACGAGGCCACCTACGAGGAGATGATGCGATCTCTCGATCAGCATCTAGCCGAAAAGGATCTACACATTTTCCAGCGACCCATGCACGCGGCAAGCCACTTGGCGATGGCCTATGGCACCACCGAGCGCATACAAATGATTCCCGTGCCCAAGATGGACGAACATCCGAAATATTCGGCTGAATACTTGGTCGCACGAGCGCACCAATGGTATTCGGATCGGTATGGTGATGCTGTAAAGACCCGCCCTGAACTCGGCTTCTTTATGGTGCCGTTGCAGCACCGCGTTTGGAAGGTGCGCGCGCCCTTCTTCTGTGGAACTGCGCATGTTTACATTGATCGTAAGCTGACGCCGAAGCCGAGGGAAAATATCATTTCGCGCGGCCCAGTCTCCATCAACATACTCGATTGCTTCGAGGGCATGACTCAGTCGTATGCGGACACGTTGACAGACGATGAGTTTGAGCTTATTGAGACGCGCTTCGGCATGGCGTTTGGGGCAATGACCTTGCTCGACGTACTGGACAAGGGGTCCCCTTTCTATCGTCAAGCTCGAATCGACTACAACCATAGCGTTGAAGCGCTATGCAGCGTAGATCGGAGCTACGGGAAGGCTCGACGCGACACAGCTACCTGCGCCGAAAAGGTGATGAAAGGGATGCTTGCGCAGAAGGGTGTGCCGTTTGAGCAAAACCACAATTTTGGCAAGCTAGTTAGGCTCTTGAACGATCAATACGACCTCAGCATTGATTTAGCTTTGGTCGAGAAAATCCATACGAAAGCAGATGTCAGCTACGACAAAGCAGTTTCAAAGCAAGAAGCCCTCGATGCGCATGAGAACCTTCTTCGCTTCTTGGCAGCATTGGGGAAAAAAATCTTCAGCTAAGGATGCTCTGATTTTGCTCGTCATCCCAGCGCACGCTGGGATCCAGCGTCTGTAGACCATTGAACGCAAAGGCACTGGATTCCTGCTTTCGCAGGAATGACGAGCAAGAAGCCGATTGATCAGACCTTCCCCTAAAGGCGTGGCCTTGCTCGCAAGCTGGCGCATGGTAGAGCACCATGTGCACCGAGGGTTCAAATCCCTCCCCTCCCTCTCCGCCAAAGATCAAGGCCCTGCATCGCTGCAGGGCCTTTTTTGCATCGATCCTTGCACGGACCGGCGGCGCCACGCGCCGGCCGATGGGCTTCAGCAGCGCAGTGCGGCGTTGAGTTTGGCCAGCTCCGCCGCTCCGGGACACAGTTCCTGGTTGCCCAGCGTATTGAGCGGCCGGGCGCTGGTGTCGAGTGCCGCGTGCAGGTCGCTCGCGTCCGGATCCACATAGAGCAGCCCGGTCGCCACCTCGCCGCGCGCCTGGTGCGTCTGCACATGGTTCATCGCAGCCAGCCGGTCGGTCGGATCGTAGCCGTCGTGCAGCTTGCGCAGGCGCAGCGTCCGCCCGTCGTGCTGCACCACCTCCACCACCTCGCCGGGGGCGTAGTCGGTGGTGATTTCGCTGCGCGGCGTGATGAAGTCGAGGCGGTTCATCGCCTCGTTGTGCTCGCGCACGTAGTCGTAGCTCTTGGTGCTGCCGGCGTGGTTGTTGAACGCGATGCAGGGTCTGATGACGTCGATGAACGCCGCACCGCCGTGGCCGATGGCGCCCTTGATCAAGGGCACCAGCTGCGCCTTGTCGCCGGAAAAACCTCGCGCCACATAGCTGGCCCCGAGCTGCAGCGCCATGCCGATCAGGTCGACCGGATTG
>JAGWNA010000095.1 GCA_028871555.1 Lysobacteraceae bacterium | reverse complement strand
GCACCCTGTGCGCGACCGCTGCCATGCGCGCAACCAAAAGCGGTCGCGCACAGGGTGCGCTCCTACAGCGCCACAACGGAACTCGCACCATGACCGCCAAACGCCTGCTCCCCGCCCTCGTCGCCACCCTCGCCTGGGGGCTCGCCCATGCCGCCGCACCGACGAAGGCATCGGTATTCGCCGGCACTGACGCGCCGTTCGCGTCCAACGCGATCTATTTCGTGATGACCGACCGCTTCGTCGACGGCGATCCGTCCAACGACCATCGCGACCAGGGCGGTGCGCATCCCACCTGGAACATCCCGGTGCCCGGCGCGCCGAAGGGTGAGAGCGCCAACATCGGCTACCTCGGCGGCGACTTCAAGGGCGTGCTGGACAACGCCGGCTACATCAAGGGCATGGGCTTCGGCGCGGTGTGGATCACCCCGATCGTCGACAACCCGGACCAGGCCTTCACCGGCGGCGACCCGGTGAGCTGGGGCTCGAAGTTCACCGACCGCGGCAAGACCGGCTACCACGGCTACTGGGGCGTCAATTTCTACAAGGTCGACGAGCACCTGCCGAGCAAGGGTCTCGACTACCGCCAGTTCACCGCCGGCATGCACAAGGCCGGCCTGAAGGTGGTGCAGGACATCGTGCTCAACCACGGCTCGCCGGCGTTCACCATGCCGGTGAAGCAGCCGCAGTTCGGCCAGATCTTCGACAAGCACGACAAACTGGTCGCCGACGAGCAGAACCTGCCGCCGTACCAGCTCGACCCGGTGCGCAACCCGCTGCACCGCTTCTACCACGCCTACGACGACCTGGTGCAGCTGTCCAACAACGACGACCAGAACCCGGCCGTGCTCGACTATTTCGTGGGCGCCTACCTGCAGTGGATCGACCAGGGCAGCGATGCGTTCCGCATCGACACCATCAGTCACATGTCGACCGCGTTCTGGAAGCAGTTCAGCGCGCGCATCCGCGCCAAGCATCCGGGCTTCTTCATGTACGGCGAGGCGTTCGACTACAGCCCGGACAACATCGGCAAGTTCACCTGGCCTTCGAGCGGCTCCATCAGCGTGCTCGACTTCCCGCTGCGCGGCCGCATGGGCGACGTGTTCGAGCACCCGGACAGCGACTACGCCCAATTGCTCGACCGGCTCTATCTCACCAACGGCCCGTACCAGAACCCGTACGAGCTGGTCACCTTCTACGACAACCACGACATGGCGCGCCTGAACGCCAGCGACGCGGGCTTCATCGACGCCGACAACTTCCTGTTCACCGCGCGCGGCATCCCGGCGATCTACTACGGCTCGGAGATCGGCTTCGAACGCGGCAAGCCCGAACACGAGGGCAACCGCAACTACTTCGGGCAAGCGCGCATCGACGGCGCGCCGAAGAGCCCGATCTACCGGCACCTGGTACGCATCGCACGGCTGCGCGAGCACACCCCGGCGCTGCAGCGCGGCCTGATGCTGCCGATCCGCTTCGCCGGCCAGCAGGCCTCGTTCTACCGCGTCTACCAGAAGAGCAACGTGCACCAGATAGCCCTGGTACTGCTCAACAAGGGCGACCGCAGCGCCGACTTCAACATCCGCGACGACCTGCAGCCCGGCCGCTGGCAACCCGCCTTCGGCGGCAAGGCCATCGAGGTGACCGCCGGCGGCCGCCTGCATGCCAGCGTCGCGGCGCACGACGTGCAGGTCTACCTGCTCGATGCCCGGGCCACCCGCCCCGATCTCGTCGCCGAGTTGACCCGGCTGATGGAGGAGCGCGGGCACCCCGGCCATTGAACGCTCGGCGAGATCGCAAGCCATGGGTTGCGCGGCCGAACCCCGGTGCCGCGCAAACGCCGCGCACCGCGTTCGCAGCCGGCGGCGGCGTCACACTCCCGCCATGCTCATAGGGCTGCAGATATGGCTGCAGATTGCGCGAACCATGCGTCCGCCTCGAAAGTCGAGGCAGGCAACGGTGCTTCCGGGTACTCGCCGGGCGTCAGGCCACCAGGCGGCCTGGCGTCGGGTTTGCCGCTGACGGCATCGCGCGCGGGGTTCCACCGGACCCGCTCGCGGCTGCATCCGGCATGCCGAGACGTACGTCAAACATGGTGGCGGCGACAAGCGCGCGGGACGCCAGCAGCGCGGCATGTTCGGCACGATGCCGGGCCAGCTTGGCTTTCATTTTCACGCTTGATCGGGCATGGCTGAAGCGCAGCCGCTCGTCGGTCGCACGCGCAAACGACGCGCGGCGGGCGAGATAGTCGTGGTGGCCCAGCTTGTAGGCCGTGGACAAGGCGGCAACCCGGAACGGCGATGAGGTGAAATCCTCATGCAGCCAGCCCAGCCCCCTCGCCGCCCGCAGGGCGATCGCGGCATTGGCGGCGCATGAACTGGATTTCTCCGTGCCGGATTTCTGCGGGGGCACCGCGTAGGCCGCCTCGATGGCGCGTACCAGGATCAGGTATTCGGATCCGTTCAATGGCCGCTCGAGGATCGGCAGGCTCGATCGCAACACCAGCCATGACTGATCCTCGCTCGACAGTGCGTGGGACTCGCAGGTGACGAGGTCGATCGCACGCAACAGCGAAACACCCAGCCGATCCATCAGTTCCCGCGTGAGCTGTTCGCGGCTCAGCGGCCGGGCCCGGCTGAACCCGTCACGATCCACCCAGCGCATGTCCTCCACCGAATCGCCCGAGCCCCGGCCCGATCGGGTCCGCTGGAAACAGTGTTGTCCCGCGTGCAGGTGCAGGTTGACCGGCTGGATGCCACGCGCCCTCGCACCCATGACCCGGTGCAGCAGCACTTCGGCGATGACCAGCTGGTCGTGGTAGGTGGCGTGTTCGCAATGCTCGTCGGCGGCAGCGAAGTACACGAAACGGAAAGGATGGGACGGCAGCGACCACGACTCGAAGCCAGGTACACGTCGCGAGGTCTCCGGATGATTCACGCCCTGCTCCTCGAGGCTGGATTGACGGACACATGCACGGATTTGCGGGAATCACTGGCCTCTGAGGTTGCGGGAACATTCATGGAGGGCGTTTCGTGTGTGTTTGAAGATAGGCTGGCACAACCGGCGCGTCGCAGATGACCAGCGCGTCACAGTTCACACAATGAAGGTGACGGGCATGTTTTCCCGGCAGACGCTGCCGGATGCCGATCGTCGCCGGGATGCCCGTTCGCGCCCGCCGACCCCGCGAAAGCCATCGACAGCCGGACGACCGCGAAGCCTGCGGGTCCGGCTCCCGGCTCCTCCCGGAGTGCTATCGCGACGATGACCGCAGGCTGGAGCCGCGCACCATCAGCTTCACCGGCAGCACCGCGCCCTCGGCCGGCTCCTTGCGGACCAGTCGCAGCAGGCAATCGACCAGGATTTCGCCGGCACTGTTGGTGTCCTGCAGCACCGAGGTAAGCGTCGGATTGACGAAGCTGGCGGTGGGGATGTCGTCGAAACCGGCCAGCGCCACGTCCTGCGGCACGCGCAGGCCGCGATCGGACAGCGCGCGCATGGCGCCGATGGCGATCAGGTCGCTGGCCGCGAACACCGCATCGAAGTCGGTCGTGCACTCGATCAGGGCCTGCATCGCCGCGTAACCGGAGCTTTCGGTGCTCTCGGCGTTGATCTGCAACGATGGCTCGATCGCCACGCCCGCCTCCCGCAGCACGTCGGTAAAGCCGCGGTAGCGCTCGAAGAATTCCGGGTAGTGGCTGGACGCATCGCCGAGAAAGGCCAGGCGCCGGCAACCCTGCTCTATCAGGTGCCTGGCGACATACTGGCCACCGCGGAAATTGTCGCAACCGATGGAAATCCCCGGCTGGCCGGGCAGCACCGCACCCCAGCGCACGAAGCGCGTGCCCTGGGCAACCAGTTTTTCCAGTTTGTCGCGGTGGGTCAGGTAATCCCCGTAGCCGAGCAGGATGATGCCGTCGGCTTTGTTGCTGTCGGCGAAATCGGCATGCCAGTCGTGCGAGAACTGCTGGAACGAGATCAGCAGATCCTGGCCCTGTTTCGCGCAGGCCCGGGTGATCGAGCCGAGCATGGACAGGAAGAACGGGTTGATGTGCGATTCGTCGGGGGTGGGATCTTCGAACAGCAGCAGCGCCAGCGTACCGGAATGCATCTTGCGCAGGTTGGACGCATTCTTGTCCACCTTGTAGTTGAGCGCATCGACGGCGGCCTGTACCCGCCTTCGGGTTTCCTCATTGACCAGCGGGCTGCCACGCAACGCACGCGACACCGTCGACTGGGATACCCCGGCCATGTGGGCGATATCGAACGATGTCGCTTTTCCCTTCGTCCGCACGTTGATCGGAAACCTTCTGGCAAGACTGCATGAAGCCGGCGGCGGCGCAAACGCCGCCATCCATGCCGAATCCTAGCAGCCTGTCGGACTTTGGTGGTCGAGGCGAGAATTCGGCTGTGCGAGGACAGGAACTTTCGGCAGCTCGCCTGATCGGTGTGACGTTTCGGGTGGGAGAGGAGCATCGCGCACAGGGTGCGCTCCTACCCAATCGGGGTTATTCGAGGTGCCTGCCCGGACCGTTGCCGCCGATGCGGAGGCAACGGTCCGGGCGTCGTCAGGCGTGCATGTCTTCCAGCTCGATGCCCTTGGTCTCGCGCACGGCGTACAGCACGAACATCAGCGACAGCACGGCAAAGCTGGCATACAGCCCGTAGGCAAACGGCAGGCCGATCTCCGCCAGCTTCGGAAAACTGACCGTGATCGCGAAATTGGCCAGCCATTGCGCCGCCGCGGCCACCGCCAGGGCGGTGGCGCGGATGCGGTTCGGGAACATCTCGCCCAGCAGCACCCATACCACCGGACCCCAGCTCACCCCGAAAAACACCACGTAGGCATTCGCCGCCACCAGCGCGACGATGCCCACCGCGCCGGGCAGACTCAGATCGGCGCCGCTGCCGGTGGCTTGCGAGAAACACCAGGCCATCGCCGCCAGCGTGAGGGCCATGCCGGCCGAGCCGATCAGCAGCAACGGCTTGCGGCCGAGCTTGTCGACCAGCGAAATCGCCACCAGCGTGACCAGCACGTTGACGATCGAGGTAATCACGGTGATCTTGAACGAATCCGCCTCGCTGAAACCGACCGAGTGCCACAGTGTCGACGAGTAATAGAAAATCACGTTGATACCCACGAACTGCTGGAATATCGACAGCAGGATGCCGATCCAGACCACCGGCAGCAGGCCGGCGGCGCCGCCGCGAAGGTCGCTCAGGCGGGGCCGGTGCTCCGCACGCAGGCTGTCCTCGATATCCTGCAGCTTCCTGTCGAGCGCGCTGTCGTTGTGCATGTTCAGCACCTGCTGCAGCACGACCCTGGCCTCGGCCAGGCGGCCCTTGGCCACCAGGTGACGGGGCGACTCCGGCACCGCCAGCACCACGCAGCCGTAGACCAGCGCCGGCAGCGACGCCACCAGGAACATCCAGCGCCACGCCGCCAGTCCGAGCCATAGCATGTGTGCTGCGCCACCGGCCGTACCGGCCAGCCAGAAATCGCTCAACAGCGCGGTGAAGATGCCCAGCACGATCGCCAGTTGCTGCATCGAACCGAGCCGGCCGCGGATCCGCGCCGGCGCCACTTCGGCGATGTAGGTCGGCGCGATCACCGACGCCACGCCGACCCCGATGCCGCCGACCAGGCGCCACAGGACCAGATCCCATACGCCGGTGACCAGTCCCGAACCCAGCGCACTGGCCACCAGCAGCAGGGCCGCAACCTGCATGGTGCGCACGCGCCCCAGGCGATTGGCCAGCATGCCCGCATACCAGGCGCCCAGCGCCGAACCGAGCAGCGCGCACGACACCGCGAAACCGGTTTGCGCAGCATCCAGCGTGAAGCCGCCGCGGATGGCGTCGACCGCGCCATTGATCACGGCCGTATCGAAACCGAACAGGAAACCGCCCAGTGCCGCCGCCGCCGAAATCAACACCACGCGCAGCGTGGCGTGCTGCCCCAGACCGTCTGTCACGTCCACTCCGCTCATCAGCACGCCCCCATCATGGCATCCACAAGTCCGTCCGATTCTGGGCCGCGGCCCCATCCCTGTCCGGTTGAATACGTATGCAGCGTCGGGAGTGTGCCATGCAACGACATTTTCATGCACGGGACCGGATTCTGCAGAGCGCACCTTGCGGGAGAGCCATCCCGGTGCATAGTCACAGGGACTCGCCCCCGCGCATGGAGGCGCCAGTGCGCGGGAGCGAGTCCATGTGATTACGCCTGCGCATTGATCACCGCAAGGAAGTCGCGGCCATAGCGCTTGAGCTTGGCCTCGCCGACGCCGCTGATCGTCGCCAGTTCGTCCTCGTTCGCCGGCAGCGCGCGCAGCATCGCCAGCAAGGTGGCGTCATGGAACACCACGTACGGCGGCACGCCATGCTGCCTGGCCAACTGCGTGCGCAGGGCGCGCAGCGCATCCCACAGCGTCCGCTCCCAGACCTCGATGCCCAGGCTGCCGCCGCCCACGATCGTCTGGCTGTCGCGCCGGCGGCGGCTGGCGCGGGCCGGCTGCGCATCTTCGCGCAACCTCACCGTCTGCCCGCCGCTGAGCACGGCCCGGCTGGCGGCGGTCAGGCGCAGTGTGCCGTAGCCCTCGGCGTCGGCTTCGAGCAGGCCGGCGGCAAGCAACTGCCGGAATACCGAACGCCACTGTTTCTCGTCCAGTTCGGCACCGATGCCGAACGTGCTCAGCTGATGGTGACCGAGACCGCGCACGCGCTCGGTTTCCTCGCCGCGCAGAATGTCGATCACGTGGCCGGAACCGAACCGCTGTCCGCTGCGGTAGACGCCGGACAGCGCCTTCTGCGCCGGCACCGTGGCATCCCAGGTTTTCGGCGGGTCGATGCAGTTGTCGCAATGCCCGCACGGACCGGGATGGATCTCGCCGAACGCCCCCAGCAGCAACTCGCGGCGGCACCCGGTCGCCTCGGCATACGCCAGCAGCGACTCCAGCTTCTGCCGCTCGACCCGCTTGCGTTCGTCGGCCGATTCGGACTGCGCGATCATCTGGCTCATCGTCACCACGTCGGACAGGCCGTAGATCATCCACGCCTCGGCCGGCAGCCCGTCGCGGCCGGCGCGGCCGGTCTCCTGGTAATAACCCTCGATGCTGCGCGGCAGGTCCAGGTGCGCCACGAAACGCACGTCGGGCTTGTCGATGCCCATGCCGAACGCCACCGTGGCCACCATCACCACGCCGTCCTCGCGCAGGAAGCGCTTCTGGTTTTTCGCGCGGGTGGCCGCGTCCAGACCTGCGTGATACGGCAACGCCTCGATGCCGGATGCGGTCAGCCATTGCGCCGTGTCGTCCACCTTGCGCCGGCTCAGGCAATAGACGATGCCGGACTCGCCGCGATGGCCCTGCAGGAATTCGCCGAGCTGGCGCTTCGCGTTGTGCCGCAGGCCCACCCGATAGCGGAGGTTCGGCCGGTCGAAACTGGCCACGAACTGCCGCGCCTGCTGCAGCGCCAGCCGCTCGACGATCTCCTCGCGGGTGCGCGGATCGGCGGTGGCGGTGAGCGCGATCCTGGGCACCTGCGGAAAGCGCTGATGCAGGATCGTCAGCTCGCGGTATTCGGGGCGGAAATCGTGGCCCCATTGCGACACGCAATGCGCCTCGTCGATCGCGAACAGCGCCACCTCGGAGTGTTCCAGCAGGCTGAGGAAGCGCCCCGCCAGCAACCGCTCGGGGGCCACGTAGAGCAGGTCCAGTTCGCCCGCGGACAGCTGCCGCTCGACCTCGCGCTGATCCTCCGCGCCCAGACTGGAGTTGAGATAGGCTGCCGCCACGCCCGCTTCGCGCAGCGCGTCGACCTGATCCTGCATCAGCGCGATCAGCGGCGACACCACGATCCCGGTACCCTGCCGGATCAGGGCCGGAATCTGGTAACACAGCGACTTGCCGCCGCCGGTCGGCATCAGCACCAGCGCGTCGCCGCCTTCGCTCAGGTGCTCGACCACGGCCTGCTGCTGGCCGCGGAAACCGGGATAACCGAAAACGCTTTGCAGCAAGTCGAGGGCCGGGCAATTCATTGGCGCCATGCTAGCAAATCGGCCCGGCAACGCCGCGGCGCTGCTGTCGGTGCCGACCGATTCTCTTCGCCGGGATATGGCGCTGGAGCGCATCTTGTGCGCGATGGCTCCCGGCAAATGGCACCCGTAGGAGCGCACCCTGTGCGCGAATGCTCTTTGCGGATGTTCATCGACAAGAGCATTCGCGCACAGGGTGCGCTCCTACGGCGATTCGTCGGGCAAGCCCCACAGCGCACGATCCAGGTCGCCGTCGAGGCCGAACCGCGACAGCGGCACGCGACCATCGCGGACCTCGATGCCTTCCGCCCGCAGCAGCCGGCATTGCTCGCGAAAACCGCGACTGCCCGGTGGCAGGGCGATCTGGCCGCTGGCGCGCAACACCCGGTACCAGGGCAGCACCATGCCGTCCGGGGTTTCCCCCAGCAACCGGCCGACCAGCCGCGCGCGCCCGGGCAACCCGGCACGGGCGGCGATGGCGCCATAACTGGCGACACGACCGCGCGGGATCGCGGCGATGGCGGCATAGATGCGGGCGTGGTCGTTGTTCATGATTCGCTGCCGTGGCATTGCCGCGCCGCATCGGAAGGAAGCCTCGCGCGGCCGTGCCCGCGGGCGCGGTGTCGCAGCAACGCGACGCGGGCCACAAGACGTGGCAGAGTAACGGCATTACCGCCAACGAAGGAAGCCGCACCATGCGTCACTTCGAAGCCGTGCGCTCCCATATCGGCAGCCAGCACGAGCTGCACCACAACGATCCGTATCTGATCAGTTTCGATCTGGAACTGGGGCAGGATCGCCGCCAGGGCATCTATCTGGCCGAACTGGAAGATGAAGCGGGGCGCCGTTACCTGCGCATATCCACCCCGATCGGCCCGCTCGCCGGAACCGATCCATGCCGCTGCCTGCGTTTCAACTGGCAGCAGCGCACCGGCTTTCTGGCGGTGGCCGATCTGGACGGCTCGCCCTTTTTGCACCTGTGCGAAAACCGTCCGTACGAATTTCTCGACGGCAGCGAACTGGAACGCGTGATCCACGAACTGGGCACGCTCGGCGACCAGTTGGAGCTGATCATTGCCGCCGGTGGCGACGCGCTCTAGCAGCCTGTCGGACTTTGGTTGGCCGGGCGGCGAATCCGTCTGTGCGGTCCTTCGAGGAGGACAGCCATGGCCATTGGACCGAAAGGGGCGGGAAATCCGGCCAACCGCGCGAAACCGCCGCCGCTCGTGTCTCTGCCGCCCGGGTTCCCGGGAGCCCGTCCAGACTTCACCCTTGCCGAGGAAAGCCCGCGACATGCCGCGGCGGCGTCGAGGTGAACTGGAAGGCCGGCTGCCCTTACACTGCGAACCATGTCTTCACACCTGTCCTCGCCACGATGCTGACCGAACTCGTGCTCGTCATCGTGCTGGCCCTGTGCAACGGCTTCTTCGCGTTGTCGGAAATGGCGCTGGTGGCCTCGCGCAAGAGCCGGCTCAAGCAGATGGCGAAAACCAGCCCGCGCGCGGCCCTGGCGCTGCGCCATGCCGAGGCGCCGGAA
>JAGWNA010000018.1 GCA_028871555.1 Lysobacteraceae bacterium | reverse complement strand
CAGTCGGCCGACTGCCCGGCCGAGCCGATGGAAGCCGAGCACCCGCTGTTCATCCTCTACACCTCCGGCTCCACCGGCAAGCCGAAGGGCGTGGTGCATACCTCCGGCGGGTATCTGGTCTACACCAGCTATACGCATGAGGCGATCTTCGATCTGCGCGAGGATGACGTGTTCTGGTGTACCGCCGATGTGGGCTGGATCACCGGGCACAGCTATGTGGTGTACGGCCCGCTCGCCAACGGTGCCACCGTGGTGATGTTCGACGGCGTGCCCAACTATCCGGACGTAAGCCGGTTCTGGCACGTGGTGGACAAGCATCAGGTCACGATTTTCTACACCGCGCCTACCGCGATCCGCGCCCTGATGCGCGATGGCGAGGCGCCGGTCAAGAAAACCTCGCGCAAGTCGCTGCGGCTGCTCGGCACGGTCGGCGAACCGATCAATCCGGAAGCCTGGGAGTGGTACTACCACGTGGTCGGCGAAGAGCGCTGCCCGATCGTCGATACCTGGTGGCAGACCGAAACCGGCGGCATCCTGATCACTCCGCTGCCCGGTGCCATCGCCACCAAACCGGGTTCCGCCACGTTGCCGTTCTTCGGCATCAAGCCGGCCATCGTCGATGCCGCCGGCGAAGTTCTTGAAGGCGCCACCGAGGGCAATCTGGTGATCACCGATTCCTGGCCGGGGCAGATGCGCACGCTGTACGGCGACCACCAGCGTTTCATCGATACCTATTTCAGCGCCTACCCCGGCAACTACTTCACCGGCGATGGCGTACGCCGCGACGAGGATGGCTATTACTGGATCACCGGCCGCGTCGATGACGTGATCAACGTTTCCGGTCACCGGCTGGGCACCGCCGAAGTGGAAAGCGCGCTGGTGGCGCATCCGAAGGTCGCAGAGGCCGCGGTCGTCGGCTGCCCGCATGACATCAAGGGCCAGGGCATCTACGCCTATGTCACGCTGATCAGCGGCGAAGTCGGCAATGACGAACTGCGCATGGAACTGGTGGCATGGGTGCGCAAGGAAATCGGCCCGATCGCCACACCCGATTACCTGCAGTGGGCACCCGGTCTGCCGAAGACCCGCTCCGGCAAGATCATGCGGCGCATCCTGCGCAAGATCGGCGAAAATCTGCCCGACCAGCTCGGCGACATTTCCACCCTGGCCGACCCGGGCGTGGTGAGGAGCCTGGTGGAAGAGCGGCTGATCAAATGAGGAAATAGGTAGGAGCGCACCTTGTGCGCAAAAGGATTTGCCGACATCCTGACAAGAGCACTCGCGCACAAGGTGCGCTCCTACCATGCCCGTGGCTCCCATGACCGATGTCCTGATCGCCGATGATCACCCGCTGTTCCGCGACGCGCTCCAGCGCGCGGTGCACGGCGCCTTGCCGCAGGCTCAGGTGCGCACGGCCGACAGCGTCCATTCCTTGCTGGCCATGATCGAGCAGTTTCCGGAGGCCGAGTTGCTGCTGCTGGATCTGCACATGCCCGGCGCGCGCGGCTATTCGGCACTGGCGCATATTCGCGGCCAGTATCCGGGCCTGCCGACCATCGTGGTGTCCGGTCACGAGGAGTCGCAGGTGGCACGGCGGGCGTTGGCGCATGGTGCCTGCGGCTACATCCCGAAATCGACACCCGGTGAAGTGATCGTCCAGGCGGTCCGTGCCGTGCTGGACGGCGACGTGTGGCTGCCACACCAGCTGCTCGGCGGCGCGGTGACGCTGAAGACCGAAGAGGCCGATGCCGCCGCGTGCATCGCCACACTCACACCGCAGCAATTCCGGGTCATGACGATGATCGCCGAGGGCCTGCTCAACAAGCAGATCGCCTGGGAGCTTGGCGTGTCCGAGGCCACCGTGAAAGCGCACATGACCGCGATCATGCGCAAGATGGGCGTCAACAACCGCACCCAGGTTGCGCTCATTGCCAGCCAGCTGGCCGTCGACCTGGAAAGCCCGCCGGCCATGGCGAACGACCTCGACTGACCCGCCCGCCGCACGGCCGGCGCCAACGCGGTCCCGCACTGTTCCGGCCGCGTCGGCGGACGCCGCCAAACGGACTTATATACGGCTATTTGATTTTCTTGCTTTCTTTTGTTGCGGCGCACTATAGTCGATTCTCCCCCACCCGGGAGTGGAGAACATGGCTCGACCGCACGCGCAGGGTTTGTACGACCCGTCCAACGAACACGACGCCTGCGGCGTGGGTTTCGTCGCCCACATCAAGGGCCGCAAAAGCCACGACATCGTCCAGCAGGGCCTGCTGATCCTGCGCAACCTGGATCATCGCGGCGCGGTCGGCGCCGATCCGCTGATGGGCGACGGCGCCGGCATCCTGATCCAGATCCCCGACCGGCTCTATCGCGAGGACATGGCGCAGCAGGGCGTGCAGCTGCCCCCGCCGGGCGAATACGGCGTGGGCATGATCTTTCTGCCCAAGGAGCATGCCTCGCGGCTGGCCTGCGAACAGGAGCTGGAACGCACGGTGCGGGCCGAAGGCCAGGTGGTGCTGGGCTGGCGCGACGTGCGTGTGGACGCCGACATGCCGATGTCGCCAGCGGTCAAGGCGACCGAGCCGGTAGTGCGGCAGATCTTCATCGGACGCGGACCTGACGTCATGGTGCCCGACGCGCTGGAGCGGAAGCTGTACGTCATCCGCAAGACCTCCAGCCACGCGATCCGCACGCTGGGCCTGAAGCACGGCAGGGAATACTTCGTGCCCTCGATGTCCAGCCGCACGGTGGTCTACAAGGGCCTGCTGCTGGCCGGCCAGGTCGGACAGTACTTCCTCGACCTGGCCGATCCGCGCGCCGTGTCGGCGCTGGCGATGGTGCACCAGCGCTTCTCCACCAACACCTTCCCCGCCTGGGAACTGGCCCACCCCTACCGCATGATCGCGCACAACGGCGAGATCAACACGGTCAAGGGCAACGTCAACTGGATCAACGCGCGCACGGGTGCGATCTCCTCGCCGGTCCTCGGCGACGACCTGACCAAGCTGTGGCCGCTGATCTATCCCGGCCAGTCCGACACCGCCTCGTTCGACAACTGCCTCGAACTGCTGACCATGGCGGGCTACCCGCTGTCGCACGCGATGATGATGATGATTCCCGAGGCATGGGAACGCCACACGCTGATGGACGACAACCGCCGCGCGTTCTACGAATACCACGCCGCGATGATGGAGCCGTGGGACGGCCCCGCCGCGATCGCCTTCACCGACGGTCGTCAGGTCGGCGCCACGCTCGATCGCAACGGCCTGCGACCGGCGCGCTACCTCGTCACCGACGACGACCTGGTGGTTCTGGCCTCCGAAGCCGGCGTGCTGCCCATCGCCGAATCGCGGATCGTGAAGAAGTGGCGGCTGCAGCCGGGCAGGATGCTGCTGATCGACATGGAGGCCGGACGCATCATCGACGACAAGGAGCTGAAGGACCAGCTGGCCAACGCCCGACCATACAAGCAGTGGATCGAGCACATCCGGATCAAGCTGGACGCGCTGCCGGAGCCGCGCGCCGAATCGCACGCCGTCGACAGCCTGCTCGACCGCCAGCAGGCCTTCGGCTACACCCAGGAAGACCTGAAGTTCCAGCTGCTGCCGATGGCGCAGGCGGGCGAGGAGGCGATCGGCGCGATGGGCAACGATTCGCCGCTGGCGGTGCTGTCGGGGCGCAGCAAGCCGCTGTACAGCTATTTCCGCCAACTGTTCGCGCAGGTCACCAACCCGTCGATCGATCCGATCCGCGAACAGCTGGTGATGTCGCTGGTGTCGTTCATCGGGCCCAAGCCCAACCTGCTGGACATCAACAACATCAACCCGCCGCTGCGGCTGGAGGTGGCCCAGCCGATCCTGGACTTCGCCGAGATGGCCAAGATCCGCAAGATCGGGCGCTACTCCAAGGGCAAGTTCCGCAGCTTCGAGCTGGACATCACCTATCCCGCGAGCTGGGGCAAGGCGGGCATCGAGGCGCGCCTCGCCTCGCTGTGCGCACAGGCCACCGATGCGATCCGCCAGGGCCACAACATCCTGATCGTCTCCGACCGGCGCAGCGATCACCAGCGCGTGGCGATGCCGGCCCTGCTGGCCACTTCGGCCGTGCATCAGCACCTGGTCACGAAGGGGCTGCGCACCAGCACCGGCCTGGTGGTGGAGACCGGCTCGGCGCGCGAGGTGCACCACTTCGCCCTGCTCGCCGGCTACGGGGCCGAGGCGATCCATCCCTACCTGGCGATGGAAGTGCTGACACAGCATTTCGCCGCAGGCAACGACGGAATCGGCCCGGACAAGGCGATCCGCAACTACGTCAAGGCGATCGACAAGGGCCTGCAGAAGGTGATGTCCAAGATGGGCATCTCCACCTACATGTCCTACACCGGTGCGCAGATCTTCGAGGCGGTGGGCCTGAACCGCGAGCTGGTGGACAAGTACTTCACCGGCACCACCTCCAACATCGAAGGCATCGGCCTGTTCGAGGTGGCCGAGGAGGCGCTGCGCCTGCACGCCGCCGCCTACGGCGACGACCCGGTGCTGGCCGACGCGCTGGACGCGGGCGGCGAGTACGCCTGGCGCGTGCGCGGCGAGGAACACATGTGGACGCCGGACATGGTGGCCAAGCTGCAGCACGCCACCCGCGCCAACAACGCGCAGACCTACCAGGAGTACTCGCAGCTGGTCAACGACCAGAGCCGGCGCCTGATGACGCTGCGCGGGCTGTTCGAGTTCCGTGCCGATCCGGCCACCGCCGTCGCGCTGGACGAGGTGGAGCCGGCCGGCGAGATCGTCAAGCGCTTCGTCACCGGCGCGATGTCGCTGGGCTCGATCTCGACCGAGGCGCACACCGCCCTGGCCATCGCGATGAACCGCATCGGCGGCAAGTCCAACACGGGCGAAGGCGGCGAGGACGAGGCGCGCTACCAGGACGAGCTGCGCGGCGTGGCGATCAAGCAGGGCGACACCGTCGCCGGCCTGCTCGGCGAAGCGCACATCGAGAGTGACCTCGAACTGCAGGCCGGCGACTCGCTGCGCTCGCGCATCAAGCAGGTGGCCTCGGGGCGCTTCGGCGTCACCGCGGCCTACCTGGTCTCGGCCGACCAGATCCAGATCAAGATCTCGCAGGGTGCCAAGCCCGGCGAGGGCGGCCAGCTGCCCGGCCACAAGGTCTCCGACTACATCGCCCGGCTGCGCTTCTCGGTGCCCGGCGTGGGCCTGATCTCGCCGCCGCCGCACCACGACATCTACTCGATCGAGGATCTGGCCCAGCTCATCCACGACCTGAAGAACTGCAACCCGCAGGCGTCGATCTCGGTGAAGCTGGTGTCCGAGGTGGGCGTGGGCACGGTGGCGGCCGGCGTGGCCAAGGCCAAGGCCGACCATGTGGTGATCGCCGGCCACGACGGCGGCACCGGCGCCTCGCCGTGGTCGTCGATCAAGCATGCCGGCACGCCCTGGGAACTGGGTCTGGCCGAAACCCAGCAGACCCTGGTGCTGAACCGCCTGCGCGGCCGCATCCGGGTGCAGGCGGACGGCCAGATGAAAACCGGCCGCGACGTGGTGATCGCGGCCCTGCTCGGCGCCGACGAATTCGGCTTCGCCACCGCGCCGCTGGTGGTGGAAGGCTGCATCATGATGCGCAAGTGCCACCTCAACACCTGCCCCACCGGCGTGGCCACCCAGGATCCGGTGCTGCGCCGGAAGTTCAGCGGCAAACCCGAGCACGTGGTGAACTACTTCTTCTTCGTGGCCGAGGAAGCGCGCCGGATCATGGCGCAGCTGGGCATCCGCCGCTTCGACGAGCTGGTCGGCCGCGTCGACCTGCTCGATACCCGCCAGGGCACCGCACACTGGAAGGCGCGCGGACTGGACTTTGCCCGTGTGTTCCACCGCCCCGAGGTGCCGCCGGAGGTGGCGCGACGGCATGTGACCGGACAGGACCACGGCCTCGACAGGGCCGGCAAGGCGCTCGACCACATCCTGATCGAGAAAGCCCGGCCCGCGCTGGAGCAAGGCGAGAAGACCAGCTTCATCGTCGGCGTGCGCAACGTCAACCGCACCGTGGGCACCATGCTTTCCGGCGAGGTGGCGCGCCGTCACGGCCACGCCGGTCTGCCCGACGACACCATCCACATCCAGATGGACGGCACCGCCGGACAGAGCTTCGGTGCGTTCCTGGCCCGCGGCATCACGCTCGACCTGGTCGGCGAAGCGAACGACTATGTGGGCAAGGGCCTGTCCGGCGGGCGCATCATCGTGCGCTCGCCGAACGACTTCCACGGCTTCGGCCCGGAGCACATCATCGCCGGCAACACGGTGCTGTACGGCGCCACCGAAGGCGAGGCCTACTTCAACGGCGTCGCCGGCGAACGCTTCGCCGTGCGCAACTCCGGCGCCACGGCCGTAGTGGAAGGCGTCGGCGACCACGGCTGCGAATACATGACCGGCGGCACCGTGGTCCTGCTCGGCGAAACCGGCCGCAATTTCGCCGCCGGCATGTCCGGCGGGGTGGCCTATGTCTACGACCCCGAGCTGCACTTCCCGTCACGCTGCAACCTCTCCATGGTCGGCCTGGAACCGCTGCTGGCCGGCGTCGAGCAGGAGCTGCGGGTGCCGCGTGCGTTGTGGCATCCGCTCACCCGCGGCGCTCCCGGCGAAACCGACGAGGCGATCCTGCGCCGGCTGGTCGAGGCGCACTTCCGCTACACCGGCAGTTTCCGCGCCAAGGCGATCCTGCATGACTGGGGCAATGCCCGCACGCATTTCGTCAAGGTGATGCCGCACGAGTACAAGCGCGCGCTGGCCCAACCGCCGCGGGAAACCGCGCCTGCATCCACCGAGAAGGCCACGGCCTGAGTCCAGGGGAATACCACAGATGGGCAAGATCACCGGATTTCTCGAGTACCCGCGCCTGCAGGAAACCAGCGAGGCGCCCGCGCAACGCAAGAAGCACTGGCATGAATTCACCCGGCACCTGTCCGACGACCAGGCCACGCTGCAGGCTGCGCGCTGCATGGATTGCGGCACGCCGTTCTGCCACCAGGGCTGTCCGGTCAACAACATCATTCCGGACTTCAACGAGCTGGTGTACCGGCTGGACTGGAAGCAGGCGATCGATGTGCTGCATTCGACCAACAACTTCCCCGAGTTCACCGGCCGGATCTGCCCCGCCCCCTGCGAGGCGGCCTGCACGCTGAACATCAACGACGATGCGGTGGGCATCAAGTCGATCGAACACAAGATCATCGACAAGGCGTGGGAGGAAGGCTGGGTGGTGGCGCAGCCGGCCGCACGCAGGACCGGCTGGACGGTGGCCGTGGTCGGCTCCGGTCCGGCCGGACTGGCCGCCGCGCAGCAACTGGCCCGCGCCGGCCACGCGGTGACCGTGTTCGAGAAGAGCGACCGGCTCGGCGGCCTGCTGCGCTACGGCATCCCCGACTTCAAGCTGGACAAGGGCCACATCGACCGCCGCCTGGAACAGATGCGCGGCGAAGGCGTGCAGTTCCGCACCGGCGTGTTCGTGGGCGCCGCGGCCGACGCCGGACATCGCGGCGAGGTCACCGTGATCGCGCCCGAGCAGCTCCGGCGTGAATTCGATGCGGTGGTGATCGCCGGCGGCGCGGAAACCCCGCGCGATCTGCCGGTGCCCGGCCGCGCGCTGCGGGGCGTGCATTTCGCGATGGAATTCCTGGCGCAGGCGAACCGCGTGGTGGCCGGCGACGTGCTGGAGAACCAGCTGCTCGCCACCGGCAAGCAGGTGGTCGTCATCGGCGGCGGCGACACCGGTTCCGACTGCGTAGGCAGCTCGAACCGCCAGGGTGCCGTCGTGGTGACCCAGTTCGAGCTGTTGCCGCAACCGCCCCGGCAGGAGGACAGGCCGCTGGTGTGGCCGTACTGGCCGATCCGCCTGCGCACCTCCAGCTCGCACGAGGAAGGCTGCCAGCGCGACTGGGCCGTGGCCACCAGGTGCTTCAACGACGACGGCAAGGGCCGGGTCAGGAGCCTGACCGCCGTCCGGCTGGAGTTGAAGGACGGCAAGATGCACGAGGTGGCCGGCAGCGAGTTCGAGATCCAGGCGGATCTGGTGCTGCTGGCCATGGGCTTCGCTTCGCCTGCGCAGGGCGTGCTCGACGCGTTCGGCGTGGCGAAGGATGCCCGCGGCAATGTCAGGGCCGGTACCGACGCCCACGGCGGTTATCGCACCAGCGTGGACAAGGTGTTCGCCGCCGGCGACATGCGCCGCGGTCAGTCGCTGGTGGTCTGGGCGATCCGCGAAGGACGCCAGTGCGCGCACGCGGTGGACGAGTTCCTGATGGGCCATTCCAGCCTGCCGCGCTGACCGCCGGCGCTCTCACTCAGGCTGGCCGCTCCTCGCCCTGCCGCCGCACCACTGCGGTCAGCAGCGCGCGCAGTGCCGCCGGTCTGACCGGCTTGTGCAGGATCGGATAACCAAACACCCGGGCACGCTGCTTGAGTTCGCTGCTGCCATCTGCAGTGATCATCACCGCCGGCGGCAATTGGAGATATTCGCTGCGCAGCATCTGCAGCACCTGCAAGCCGTCGGTATCGTCAGCGAGATGGTAATCGGCCAGAATGAGGTCGAACTTGCCATGCGCCAGTTCGCTGCGCGCCTGCTCGAGGTCCAGCGCAACCCGGCAATCGACCCCCCAGCGACCGAGCAGTGCGCGCATGCCTTCCAGGATCGTCATGTCGTTGTCCAGGCACAGCACGGTCAGCGGCAGCTGCCTGTCCGGACCATTGCGTTGCACCTCCTGGCGACGTACCGGTACCGCTGCATTGCGCGGCACGGTAACCGCAAAACAGCTGCCGCGATCCACCTTCGACTTCAAATCGAGCCGGTGATCGAGGATGCCTGCCAGCCGGTCGCAGATCGACAGTCCCAGTCCAAGCCCTTTCTCTCCCCATGGCGATGGCTGATTCAACCGCTGGAATTCATCGAAGATGCGGGCGCGCTGTTCGGCAGCGATGCCCGGGCCGGAATCCAACACCTCGATCCGCACTTCGCCCTGCACCCGACGTGCTCCCAGCAGTACCGTACCCTGGCGGGTATAGCGCAGCGCATTGGACAGAAAGTTCTGCACGATCCGGCGCAGCAACTGCGGGTCGCTGCGCACCGCCAGTTTCGTCGGCACCACGCGCAGGCGAAGTCCGCGCTTCTCGGCCACCACGGCAAACTGCGTCTTCAATGAATCGAACAGTTCGCCCAGTGCAAAACCACCCACGTCCGGCCGATATGTGCCGGCATCCAGTCGCGAGATATCCAGCAGCGCATCGAGCAGATCCTCGGCGGCGAGGAACGAGGCATCGATGCGCTCGGCCAGTTGGCTCGCCTCGGCATCCAGGCCGGGGTGCTGGCGCAGGGCCGAGGTGAACAGGCGTGCCGCATTCAACGGCTGCAGCAGGTCATGGCTGGCTGCGGCCAGGAACCGTGTCTTGGAGATGTTGGCCGCTTCCGCCGCACGGCGTGCGTTGGCCGTGTCGGCCAGTGCCTGGGACAATTCCGCAGTACGTTGCTCGACGCGCTGTTCCAGTGTTTCGTTGATTTCGATCAGCGCCTGCTCGGCATGCTTGTAGGCGGTAACGTCGGTATAGGTCGTGACATACCCGCCGTCCGGAAGCGCGCGTCCGCGCATTTCGATGACGGTGCCGTCCGGGCGTATCCGCTGGAACAGATGCGACGAACCGGCACGCATGTAATCGATGCGCTTGGCCACATGCTCTTCCACTTCGCCCGGGCCGCATTCGCCCAGCTCGGCATTCCAGCCGATCAGATCGGCCACCGGCACGCCGACGTAGACCATGCCTTCGGGATAATCGAACAGTTCCAGATAGCGCCGGTTCCACGCCACCAGATGCATGCGAGCATCGACCACGCTGATCCCTTGCGAGACGTTCTCCAGCGTGGAGGCGAGCAGCTTGCGGTTGAAGCGCAGTTCCTGCGAGGCCTCATCCATCAGCGCCATCGCCTCGGCAATATCCAGTCCGCTGCCGGACAGCACGCCCATCAGGATGCGTCGCGCATTGGCCGCACCGACAGCCGATGCGAGCAGGCGTTCGGTATGCTGGATCAACGCACGATCCGCCGCTTCATTGGCCAGCAAGGGTCGTCCCCGTCGCTGCGCATATTCCTCGAAGGCGCGCGTGCTGCCGCGCTCACCGACAATGCGTTCGGCGATCGTGCGCAGATCGGCGAATACCACCCGGCCGCGCCAGTCGCCGGTGCCGCCCGGGTTGCTCGGATCCGGATCGACAAACATCGACGCCAGCAGCCGGTCTTCCAGGGTAGGGCGGAATCGCAGCGAGAAGAACACCATGCAACCGACGTTGACCAGCAGCGACCAGAACGTCGCATGCATGACCGGGTCCCAGCCACTGAGATGGAACAGTTCCTGCGGGCGCAGCCAGCTCCAGCCGTACGGGCCTGTCTGCAACCAGTGATCGGCATGGACGATCTCCGGCAACAGCAAGGTGTATGCCCATACCGCGAAACCAGCCAGCAGACCGATCACCACGCCGCGCCGGCTCGCGCCGCGCCAGTACAGAGCGGCGATCAGTGCCGGTGCGAATTGCGCCACCGCCGCAAACGCCAGCAGGCCGGTGGCAGCGAGGTTTTCCTCGTCGGCGACACCGCGATAGTAGACATAGGCCATCAGTGCCAATGTCACGATCGCCACTCGTCGTACGTTCAGCACCAGCTGCGACAGGTCGCTGCGCTGCTCCAGATGCAGCCATTGGATCCGCAGCAGTGCGGGCATCACCAGATCGTTGCTGATCATGGTCGACAGCGCCACGGAGGCCACGATCACCATGCCGGTTGCCGCTGAAAAACCGCCGATGAACGCCAGCAGCGCCATGCCGTGATTGCCATAGGCAAGCGGCAACGTCAGTACCCATGCATCGGCATTGTCCTGGCGTACCAGCGGCATGTGTGCACCGGCCGCCACGATCGGCAGAACCGCCAGACTGACGATCACCAGGTACGCCGGCATGATCCAGCGCGCTCGCTTGAGATCGTCAGCATTCTCACATTCGACCACGCCGATCTGGAACTGCCTCGGCAGGCAGAACATCGCCAGAAAGGCCAGCAGCGTCTTGGCGAGAAACCCGGACGACATGCCGCTGCCCGACGACGTGGCCGGAAGTTGCAAGGTGGCGGGAAGCCCCGGACCATGCCAGTACGCATAACCTGCCAACGCCATAAACGCGAGCAGCTTGATCAGCGACTCCAACGCGATCGCCAGCATCAGGCCGTGATGATGTTCGGTCGCATCGATGCTGCGCGTGCCAAAAAGTATCGCGAATGCCGCCAGCAGAACCGCGCAACATAATGCAGTGTCGATGCCGCCCTCTTTCGCACTGCCGTGGATGACCCCGCCCAGCACATTGAATGACGTCGCCACCGCCTTCAGCTGCAACGCGATGTACGGCACCACCGCCACCACCGCGATCACCGCGACCAGTGCCGCCAGGCGATGCGACTTGCCGAAACGCGCTCCGATGAAGTCGGCGATCGAAGTGATATTGCGCTGTTCCACCACGCCCACCAGCCGACGCAACAGCCCGAACCCGAACACGAACAGCAGGATCGGACCCAGGTAAATCGGCAGATACGCCCAGCCCGCACGCGCTGCCGTGCCTACCGCCCCGTAAAATGTCCATGACGAGCAGTACACGGCCATTGCCAGGCTGTAGACGAGCGGACGCAATCTCGGTCGCTGCGGGTACAGAGGCCGCCGATCCCCGACAAAAGCCACCGCGAAGAGCAGCCCGACGTACAGCACCGACACCAGCAGCATTAGCCAACCGTTGATCAAGCACCATCTCCCCGTTCACCCGGCCATCGCCGAACGCAGACCCGCTGTTTCGTGCTTGTGCACAGTCGCAGGCAGCGGCACCATGGCTGGATGATTTCAGCGCGCGTACAGATACCCGCCAACGTAGCAGAGCATCTGCGCGATGACGAGATTCACGTGTGGCATCTGCCTTACCTCCGTCAACACGGGCGCGCACCACTGCGTTCGGTTCTGGCCAGCTATCTGGGTATCGACGTCCAGCAAGTCATACTGACGGATGGTGAGCACGGCCGACCCGCGCTGGACCGGGTCCGGGACCCGTCGCTCGATTTCAACTGGTCGCACAGCGGCGATCATGCCCTGATTGCGATCGCCAGGTCGATCAGGCCCGGTATCGATCTCGAATGCCTGCGCACGCGTCCCAGAGCACTGGACATTGCCCGGCGATACTTCACCGCCGACGAAGCGGCGGCTGTGTCGGCAGTGCCTGCGGCCAGCCGCAGCGCAGTATTTCTCGAGCTGTGGACCGCCAAGGAAGCTGTGCTCAAGGCACTCGGGCGTGGCATCGCGTTTGGTCTGAATCGCCTCAGCATCTCCGGTGCCGGAGGCCTGCTGACCCTGCATCAGCTTGATGGTGAAGATCCCGGGGCATGGCAAGTGCATGCCCTTCATGTCGACAGCTCTCTGGTGGCTGCACTTGCGTGGCGCGGCGAAAAGCGCCGTATTCGGCTGTGGACACTTGCCTCCGACGACCGATAGGTACATTGTTTTCGGCCCGATCCCCGCCGTCCGCCAGCCCTGCGTGCAGCCCACTGGCGCCGATTCCAACTGCGAGAGCCTGCTTCCCCATCATGACCCTGCTCAGCGTCAATCTCAACAAGATCGCGGTACTGCGCAACTCGCGCGGCGGTAACGAACCGGACATCTGTCATGCGGCGCAGACGTGCATTGAATCGGGCTGTGGCGGTATTACGGTGCATCCACGGCCGGATTTGAGGCATGTGCGGCCTGATGATGTGCGTGCGCTGGCCGCGCTGCTGCGCGGAAGGGTGGAATACAACATCGAAGGCAATCCGTTTGCCGGCGTTCGCGGCGCCTATCCCGGCCTGCTTGCCCTGGTGCGCGAGGTACGCCCCACCCAGGTGACCCTGGTACCGGATAGCGACGGTCAGATCACCTCCGATCACGGGTTCGATCTGCAACGCGACACCGAACGCCTGCGGCCGCTGGTCGCCGAACTGCGCGAACTGGGCTGTCGAGTCAGCCTGTTCGTCGATCCCGACTGCCGGAACTTCGATTTGGCAGTGGCGATAGGGGTACAACGCATCGAAATCTATACCGGTCCCTACGCGAAGGCTTTCGCGGACGGAAAGTCCCCGGCTGCCTTGGCGGCGTGCGCCGATACCGCGCGACGTGCACAGCAGGCGGGTTTGGCGGTGAATGCCGGCCATGATCTCAGTCAGGCCAACCTCGGCACATTCAAGGCGGCCATCCCCGGCTTGGCCGAAGTCTCGATCGGCCATGCACTGATCAGCGAAGCGCTGTACGAAGGACTGGCCACAACCGTGCGCAACTATCTGCAGATTCTGCGTTGAACGGCACGCATGCGCACTTCAAATCCATGCCGAATAAAGTCATCCGGGCTGAAACCCTGCCACCGATGCCGAATCTCCTGCATGAGAGGCTTCAGCCGCGATGTCTTTCCATCATCCGGTAGGGGCTGACGCACCAGCCCGCTCCCGCACCACCGCACATGCGGTTCCGCATAGGGCCGCACGGATCGCCTGATGCGCGTTGCACCCGAGACGCAAGCCGTAGCCGGAGTCGCAGAACGTCGGTTTGATCCGGAGTCAGGTGCGCCCTGCCGGGCGCATCAAACAAAAACCCCCGCTTGAGCGGGGGTTTTTGAAACACGATGAAACTGCCATCACTTGCCGGATCGGCGTCCGTATCAATTTGCTTCGGCGAAACCGATCTTCGTGAGGTTGTAGCTTTTCGCATCGGCCAGCACGAGTGCCACATACTGATAGGCCACCGCATCATCGGCCGCAATCTGGATCTCCGGCTGTTCGCTCTGCTGGGCGATCACCGCGAGTTGTGCCTTCAAACCGGGCTCGTCGACCGGCGTGTCGTTCCAGTAAAACGCCCCGCTTTGGTCGATTTTCAAACGGATCGGTTCCAGCGGATTGGGCGGGTTGACCACGTTCGGGTTCGGTTGCGGCAGATCGACCTTGATCTTGAGCGCGGGTATCGGTGCCGTGATCATGAAAATGATCAGCAGCACCAACATCACGTCGACCAGTGGCGTGACGTTGATTTCCGACAACGGTCCACTGCTGTTGCTAGTGAATGCCATCTCTCGTCACTCCTTAGCCGGCGCAGTGGTCATGAAGCCGACATGGACCATACCTGCATCCTTCGCATCGCCAATGATCTTTTTCACGATCTTGAACTCGGTCGACTTGTCCGCGCGGATCTGCAACTCCGGCTGTGGCGTCCTCTGTGCATCCACCGCGAACTGCGCCTTCAACTCGAGTTCCGTGATCGGATGATCGTTGAAGTACATGCTGCCGTCAGGTTTGACCGCCAGATCCAGAGGCGGCACCACCACCTCCGAATCCTTGGTCTTGGGATTCGCAGTGGGCAAATCGATCGTGACGCTGTGTGACATCAACGGGGCCGTGATCATGAAGATGATCAGCAGCACCAGCATCACGTCCACCAGCGGCGTGACGTTGATCTCCGACATCGGTCCGCCGGAATTGCTCCCTGTAGCCATCGCCATGGGTCAATCCCTCACTTGTTGCCTGGCGCAGCGCCTTCAACGCGCGAACCCGTGGCGAAGAAGTCGTGCAGGTCATGCGCGAATTCATCGAACCTTGCATAGGTCAGGCGATTCGAACGATTGAAGAAGTTGTAGGCAAGCACGGCCGGAATGGCGGTGAACAGACCGAATGCGGTCATGATCAAGGCCTCGCCCACCGGGCCGGCCACGGCAGACATCTGTGCGTTGCCGGTCGCGGCGATACCGATCAAGGCGTGGTAGATGCCCCACACGGTACCGAGCAGGCCGACGAAGGGAGCGGCCGAACCCACGGTGGCGAGCAAGGTCAGGCCGCCCTCCAGGCGCAGGCTCTCGCGGGCCACGGCTTGGCGCAGCGCACGATCGATGAACTCGGAACGGCTCAGCGACTCCGCCAGGCGGCCCGTGGTGCCGGAAGCCGTCTGCTGGTGATGAGCCACCGCCATGGCGGCATCGAGCGCGATCTTGGAGAACGGTTCGCCCTTGGGCTGGGCTTCCAGTTCGCGAATCGCTTCCTGGGTGGATCCCTGGCCCCAGAAGCCATCGATGACGCCGTCGGCGCGCGACCGCACCATGGTGTTGCGGATGGCATTGGCGACGATGAAGTACCAGGACATGAACGACATCACGACCAGGGTCACGAAGACGATCCAGCCAAGCGCATCGAAGTTTTGCATCAAATTGCTGAAGCCCATCTGTTTCATGGCTTCGGCGTTGGTATTGCTACCCAAGGCCTGTGCGGCACCGGTAATTGCAGGAGTCTGTAGGAACATAACGCTACCCTAGGGAAGTCGGACGTGAACTATAACCGTAATCGGGAGAAGCCTGATTACAGCGAATTGAGATTGAAACTGACTGGAACGCGTGCGTAGCCTTCGACCTTTCGGCCATTTCTGATTTCCGGATTGAACCGCCATCTTTTTGCCGCATCCACCGCTGCACGGTCCAGCTCGCGGTATCCGCTGGATTTCTCCACCTGGACGTCTTTCGGCGCCCCGTCGACACCCACCAGTATCATCAACACCACCGTACCTTCATGGTGCTGACGCACCGCCTGCGGCGGATACCTCGGCTGAAGGCGGCTGTTGTAGCTCAGATCCTGACCAGCCGTGATATCCGAAGGCGGTGCCGGTGGTGCTGGCGGTGCCGGCGGCGGTGCCTGGTACGCGTTCTGGGACACCTCCGTCACCGGCGGCGGCGGCGCCGGCGGTGGCGGTGTCGGTGGCGGCTTGAGCTGCTGGATGATCTTCGGCGGCGGCTGCTTTGGCGGCTCCGGCGGCGGCGGCGGCGGCGGCGGCGGTGGCGGTGGCGGCTCGATGAAGTTCACCTGGACGATGCGCTCCTTTTCCTTGTGCGCCTGATGCGGCGGCGCCATCGGCGCCACAATCAACAGGAACGCAAACGCATGCAGACCGATGGCAACTGCCAATGCCCAAGTGCGTTTCCAGCTGAACTCATTTTCTTCGTTGCTAGAGGCCATCTTTCACTATCTGAAGCTAGTCAATCGGAAGTGAACGTTGCCGCAGGGCGTGGCCCGAAACCGTCTGATGCTTGGACGGAACTCGCCGCTGGGGAGACGCAGGGAAAGATCTACAAAGGTACAACAGCACAGGTTATTTGTATAGCATTCACGAACCATACAGATGGACGTCCATCTGCTGCGTGAGTTCTTTTGATATCACGGCTTTATTTGATGTGCTGCTTCTTGAGCCAGGCCTTGGCCTTCTCGGCCGTTTCCGGCTGCTGTGCAGCCATCTTCATGGCGGCAATTGTCGCCGGTTTGTTGTTGAGGCCGCGCTCGCTTTCAGCCAGCAGCATGTATGCCGTGCCCATGTGCTTCACGCCTTTCTTGATGCTCAGCTTGAACATGCTGCGGGCTTGAGCATACTTGCTTTCGCTCAGCAACAAGTTACCGGCACGCAACGCAGCCATGCCGTCGGTGTCTGTCGGAATGGCCTTGTTGTAGGCATCGATCGCCTTGCTGACATTGTCGGCCATTTCTGCCGCTTGGCCGAGCAGCAGGTAATGATCCGCATTGGCGGTTACCAACCCCTTGCTCATGCCTTCTTCAAGCACCTGTTCCGCCTTGATCCCATTGGGCTTGGCATCGGCGCCGGTTTGCCCGGTGATCATGTACAGCTTGGCCAGGTTGATATAGCTTTCTTCTTTCGTGAAGGCGCCGTTGGCACGAGCCTTTTCCATCAACTGGATGGCTTGCGGATACTTCTGCGCCTGCATCAACACCGCCACGGCGTTGTTGAGCGCTTCCGGATCATTCGGCTTGGCGGCAAGTACCTGCTCTGCCAGCTTCGCTGCCTGATCGCCCTGACCCGATTCGGAGTAACTGGCCATCAGGATCTGGTTCCAGCTTTCCTGCGGCTTGTCGGTCAAGGACTTGGCCTTGTTGATGGCTGCAATCGCCTCGGGATACTTGCCGAGACGATAATCTGCATTGCCCTCGAGCGCGTAGGAATTGGCTGTTTCCTTCTTGCCCTCTGCCCGCCATTTGGTGATCGTATCCAGCGCAGCCTGATATTGTTCATCGGCCAACTGGAACTGCGCCAGCATGTACTCGATCTGGAAATAGGTGTCGTTCGGCATCACCCCGATGGCCAGCGAACGCTGAAGCAGTGGAATCGCAGCTTTGTAATCGCCTTCGTTGTATTTGATGGTGGCCAACCCTTCCAGCGCAAGCGCCTGGGCATATTTGCTCTTGCTGTTGTCGACAATGGGCTGCAGAAGCTGTTCGGCCTTGGCCTTGTCGCCCGCGCTGCTTGCGTCCAGACCGTCGTTGAGTGCCTTCTGTTCTCTCGTGCTGGTCAGATCGAGTTTCGGGGCGACACGGGTGGCATCGGGATACTGCACCGCCTGCTTGTCCTTGGCGGCATGGCTTTCTCGTGCCAAGACCGGATTGCTGGTCAGTGTCAGCAACAAGGCGACACTCGCCAGCATTGTCAAACCAGGAACATGCTTCATGGTGATCCTCATATCAGCTTTCGCCGCATCGAACACGGCATACAGAATGTACAAGCCTACCCCGAGTTTGGCATCGATAACAAGTTGCGATGCGGCATCAAAGATTGTTAAAAATCAATAATTTGGCCATACGAGATCGTATGGATGAAAACTTGTCTCGTTCCATGCCAACGGTCTTGTCTTGCCGGGGTCGATCACGATCGGTCGTACCCATCCCGATCGTGACCGGTTTGTGGTGGGCGGGACGGCAAAACGCCCGCACTCAGAGACTATCGCACCCGAAGCAGGCGGCTTCCTCAGATGTCGAGATTGGCGACCTTCAGGGCGTTCGCCTCAATGAATTCGCGGCGTGGATCAACCGCTTCACCCATCAGCATGGAGAACATCTGATCGGCGGCGATCGCGTCCTCGATGCCGACCTGCAGCATCCGGCGGGTCTCCGGATTCACCGTGGTCTCCCATAGCTGCTCCGGATTCATTTCGCCGAGACCCTTGAAACGCTGGATGCTGCGGCCTTTTTTTGCCTCGTCCAGCAACCAGTTGCGTGCCTCGACGAAGCTGAGCACACCGCGCGAGGCGTTGCCTCGGCGCACCACGGCATCGGCCCGCACCATGCCTGCCACTTGTCTGCTGATTGCGAGGATGGGCTTGAACTCATTGCTGCTGAAGAACGGCTGCGTCAACAGCCAGGTGTGATTCAGCCCGTGCTGCTCTCGCACTACCTCGATGGCGGCAGGCTGCTCATCGAGCGGCGGACGCAATGACAGCCGGTAATGTGGTTTGCCCAAGCCGCTGTCTTCAAGCCGCCGCGTGGCATCCTCGAGCCAGGCTTGCATGCCGACCGGATCGGCCCACAACGTCGGCTCCAGCGGGGTGTGTTCGAGCAGAACGTTCAGTACGGCGGCATCAAAACGATGTGCCAGCTTGGCGATCTGATCGAGTGCCTGCTGATAGCCGCGCAACAGCTTTTCCAACGCCTCGCCAGTAACCGGCGGCGCATCCGGGTTGTATATCAAAGCGGCATTGTCGACTGCACTGGAAATCAGATAGTCGTTCAAGGCCGCATCATCCTTGATGTACAACTCCTGCTTGCCCTGCTTCACCTTGTACAAAGGGGGCAGACCAATATAGATATGACCGCGCTCGATCAACTCCGGCATCTGCCGGTAGAAGAACGTCAGCAGCAAGGTACGGATATGCGAACCGTCGACGTCGGCGTCGGTCATCAGGATGATGTGGTGGTAACGCAACTTGTCCGGGTTGTACTCGTCCTTGCCGATGCCGGTGCCCAGCGCGGTAATCAGTGTGCCCACTTCGGCTGAAGACAACATGCGGTCGAAGCGCGCCTTTTCCACATTCAGGATCTTGCCTTTCAACGGCAACACGGCCTGCGTCTTGCGATTGCGACCCTGTTTCGCCGAACCGCCCGCCGAGTCACCCTCGACCAGGAACAGCTCGCACAACGCCGGGTCCCTTTCCTGGCAATCGGCCAGTTTGCCTGGAAGCCCGGCAACGTCCAGCGCACCCTTGCGCCGCGTCATCTCCCGTGCCTTGCGTGCAGCCTCGCGTGCACGTGCGGCATCGACCACCTTCGAAGCGATCGCCTTGGCCTCATTGGGATGTTCCAGCAGGAAATCGCCAAGTTTCTCGTTGACGACTTGCTCGACCACCGTCTTGACTTCGGACGAGACCAGCTTGTCCTTGGTCTGCGAGGAGAACTTCGGGTCGGGTACCTTGACCGACAACACCGCGATCATGCCTTCGCGCATGTCGTCACCGGACAGCGCCACCTTGGCACTTTTGGCCAAGCCTGATTTTTCGATGTAGCTCTGCAGTGAGCGGGTCAGCGCCGCACGGAATCCAGTCAGGTGACTACCGCCGTCCCGCTGCGGAATGTTGTTGGTGAAGCAAAACATCGTCTCCTGATAGGAGTCGGTCCACTGCATCGCCAGTTCGACGGCTATGCCGTCTTGTTCCGCCGTCAAGCTGATCACATTCGGATGCAAGGCGGTTTTCAGCTGCGCCAGATGCTGCACGAACGAGCGGATGCCGCCCTCGTAGGCAAAGGTGTCGTGACGGGTTTCACCCCGCTCATCATGCAGATCGATGGTCACGCCGGAGTTGAGGAAGGCCAGTTCGCGCAGGCGCTTGGCCAGGATGTCGTAATGAAATTCGGTATTGCTGCCGAACGTCGCCGGGCTGGGCAGGAAACGCACCAAAGTGCCGCGCCGGCTCGATGGTCCGACCACCTTCAGCGGGAACAGTGGTTCGCCCAGGGCATATTCCTGCAGATGCTCATGGCCGTTGCGGTAAATGGTCAGCCACAAGTGGTCGCTCAAGGCATTGACCACCGATACGCCCACGCCATGCAGGCCACCGGAAACCTTGTAGGAGTTCGCATCGAACTTGCCGCCGGCGTGAAGCACCGTCATGACCACCTCGGCAGTAGAGCGGCCCTCCTCCGGATGCATATCGACGGGAATACCGCGGCCATTGTCGACGATGCTGACTGATCCATCTTCGTGGATGGTTACCCCTACCGTGTCGCAATAGCCGGCCAGAGCCTCATCGATGGCATTGTCGACGACCTCAAACACCATGTGATGCAGTCCGGTGCCGTCATCTGTATCGCCGATGTACATGCCGGGGCGCTTTCGCACCGCCTCCAGACCTTTCAGAACCTTGATGTTGCTTGAGTCGTAGTTGGATATGTTCATGCGTTGACCGGTTTGTGGCGCCCGCGGCCCGCCCGGTATGGCGCCGTTAAAAGCCGGGCAATGTGTTTGCTGTCTTTCGGTGATGCAGCTTGCGAATTATAGCAGGGGTATAAGCCGCCCCTGTTCCACGTGGAACACACGGGCAGGGATTGCCTTCAGAGCTTGAGGTACTTCAGTTCCCGTCAGCAGCACCTGAGCTCGGGCCGAGCGCAGCTGTTCGATCACGGCAAACTGGTGCGTCTGATCCAACTCGGATGCGAGATCGTCCAGACAGACGATTGGCCATTCGCCTCGCTGATCGGCATACAGTTCGGCCTGCGCCAACGTGCAGGCCAGTGCTGCCAGCTTTTCTTGGCCGCGGGATAGATGTTCGCGCATCGGGGCATGTTCAAACGCTATGGTCCAATCAGCGCGATGAGCGCCAACTGTGGTGTGCCCACGCGCCTGATCCCTGCCCCGATGCTCACGCAGTAGCTGGTGCAACTCCTGCTCCTCCGGCCAGCCACGGCGGTACCTCAATGCCAGAGGTCCCAATTCCGGTAAAAGCCCCCGCGCACTTGTACGTAACTTGGGACGAAGCAGGTCCATATATGCCCGCCGTTGCGCATCGATCCGCTGCGCCGATTGCGCCAGCTCAGCCTCCCAGGGCGCAAACAGCTCTTCATCCAACACGGCCGCTGAACGCAACAAGGTATTGCGCTGCTTCAATGCGCGTTGATAGCGGCGCCAGTCAGGGAGAAATTCCAGTTCCACGTGGAACACGCCCCAGTCAAGGTATCTCCGGCGCTCATCAGCAGTTCCGGCAATCAATGCGTGTGAACCTGGTTCAAAACAGACTACCGCGCACTTGCCCACCAATTGTCCGGTAGTGACGACCTGACCGTCCGCTTTTGCTTCCCACCGGGATCCTTCCCGGCCGAGACCAAGCCGGCAGATATGATTATCTTTATGACGGAGCTCGGCGAATACCGACAGGGCCATGCTTCCGCGTTGGAGCAAGGCATCCTTGACCCCGCTCCGAAACGAGCGTGCATGGGACAACAAGAACACGGCTTCGAGGACGCTGGATTTGCCGGAACCGTTATCGCCGACCAAGACGTTGATCGATGGATCCAGCGAGATACTTGCCTCACGAAAGCAGCGTATACCCCGAATGCGCAGTTGCTCCACCCACATCTATGCCAGACCCGCAAGCAAGAACGCCGGGATGCCTGCGCAGGATCCCGGCGTTACCCGTCGCCGCAGCGCCGCAGCACGACAAGCCATGTTCCGGATCAGAGCCGCAAAGGCATGATCACGTGACGCGTGTGTTCGTTGTCCTCTTCCTGGACCAGGCAACTGGATTGTGCATCCCGCAAGCTGAGCCGAGCCTTGTCGCTGCGAATGGACGCAAGAGCATCAAGCAAATAACCTACGTTGAAGCCGACCGCAAGATCGTCGACGTAGGTCTCCGCTTCCACTTCCTCGACAGCTTCCTCCTGCTCGGGGTTGTGCGCCACGATGCGCAGTTTTCCCGGCGACAATTCAAGGCGTACGCCGCGGTATTTCTCATTGGAAAGAATCGCCGCGCGCTGCAAGGCGCCCCGCAAAACTTCCCGCTCCAATACGGCGGTCTTGTCTGCGCCAAGTGGAATGACTGCCTCGTAATCGGGGAAACGTCCGTCTATCAATTTCGAAGTGAACACCACATTGCCTCGACGGACACGTAGATGATTGCGGCCCAGCTCCAGTTCCACCTGGCCATCCCCCGGTTCGAGCAATCCGATCAGTTCATTGACGCCTTTGCGCGGAATGATGATCTGCCGGCGTGTGGATACCGAACTTTGCAACGCGGTTTCCTTCATGGCGAGTCGATGACCGTCAGTCGCCACGCAGCGCAAGGTTTGTTCCTGCAAATCCAGCAACATCCCGTTCAGGTAATAGCGAACGTCCTGGTTTGCCATGGCAAATGCGGTGTGTTCCATCAGGTCGCGCAGGACTTCTTCGGGAAGATTGACCTTTTCGACCAGCTCGATTTCGTCGACCGTGGGAAATTCGCTGGCGGGAAGGGTTGTCAGCGTAAAACGGCTGCGACCGGCAGTGAGTGCAACCCGGTCTCCGTTGAGCTTCAGGTCGATCCGGGCACCATCAGGGAGTGCTCTCACGATATCGAACAATTTACGCGCGGGTATCGTGACTTCCCCATCAGCCAGTTTCTCGGCCTCGGAAGAAGCCACCATTTCGACTTCCAGATCAGTGCCTGTCAACGACAACTTGCCTTCGCCAACTTTGACCAGCAGATTCGCAAGCACCGGCAGCGTTTGCCTCCGTTCGACTACACCGACTACTTGCTGCAGAGGTCTGAGCAGAGCTTCTCGTTGAATGCTGAATTGCATGACTTCGCTTCCCCTATGCCTGCTGTTTTGTCTTTGAAAAGAAGTTTAGTAGTTGCTGTAGTTTCGGTGGACAACTTTCGAATCTCTGATTTGACCATGTAATCAATACTTTATGTTGCTTTCCGTTGTGCGGAATGCTGTTGCCTGCCAGTGGCTTCTTTGTGGATAACTCGAACTGGGCTTCTGTTCACCTGTTATCCACAGCTTCATCCGGTTCTTGTCCCCACTTTAGCGTACCAATTGCTGCTCACGTTCAGCCGGTCAAGGTACGGATCAATTGCTCCCAGTCCTGCCGCATGCGCGTATCGGTCTCGATGAATTTCCGGATGGTTTTGCAGGCATGCATCACGGTGGTGTGGTCACGACCGCCGAATGCTTCCCCGATTTCCGGCAGGCTGTGCTCGGTCAACTCCTTGGACAGGGTCATCGCGATCTGACGTGGTCGCGCCAGTGAGCGGACACGACGCTTGGACAGGAGATCCTGCAGCCGCACGTTGAAATACTCCGCGGTAATCTTCTGGATGTTTGCAATGGTGATTGCCTGTGCGTGCGTGGCCAGAAGGTCGCGCAAGGTTTCCTCCGCGAAATCGGTAGTGATCGGTTTGCCATAGAAGTTGGCTCTTGCCGCCAGCGTGTTCAAGGCACCTTCCAGATCACGCACATTGGAGCGAATGCGCTTGGCCAGCAGCATGGCCACGCTTTCGTCCACCGCCACGTCCTTTTCGTGCGCCTTCGCCAGCAGGATCGCCGCACGCGTTTCGAAATCCGGAGGCTCGATGGCCACGCTCAAGCCCCAACCCAGGCGGGATTTCAGGCGCGGTTCCAGCTTGTCGACCTCCTTGGGGTAGCGGTCGCAGGTCAGGATAATCTGTTGCTTGGATTCGAACAAGGCATTGAAAGTATGGAAGAATTCTTCCTGGGTTGTATCCTTTCCGGCAAAAAACTGGATATCGTCGATCAGCAATGCGTCGACCGAGCGGAACCGTCGCTTGAATTCATCCATGCTCTTGGCGCGCAACGCCTCGATCATCGAACCCACGAATTGCTCGGAGCGCAGGTACATCACCTTGATGTCGGGCTTGTGCTCGCGCATCAAGTTGCCTGCCGCATGCATCAGATGAGTCTTGCCCAGCCCGGTTCCACCGTATAGCAGCAGCGGGTTGTAGGCGCGACCTGGATTGGTCGCCACCTGCATGGCCGCGGCCTTGCCCAGCTGGTTGGATTTGCCTTCGACGAAGGTTTCGAAGGTGTAGTGCGGGTCCAGATTGTGCTGAAAGACGGGGTGCGATGCGACGGCGGCCCTGCTTCCTGTCGTGACAGGGGGGGTGCCCGCCTTTGCCGGCCTGACCGCATTGGAACCCACTTCGAGCCGTACGATGCAGGCCTGTCCCGTCAATTGCGGCAGCATCGCCTCGATCCGGCCCAGGAAACGTTCGCGCACGGTATCAAGGGTGTAGGAATTGGGAGCATACAGATGCAGGCATCCCGCATCGGCACGGGCCTGCAACGGCATCAGCCAGGTATGCAGGTCTTCGACGCTCAAATCGCCCTCGAGACGCTCAAGGCAGCGCCGCCACAAATCACTCATGAATAATTTTCAGCCACTGCTTGGTGCGCTTTCACGCGGGATGGATACACAAGTCTAGCAGCAGCATCCACAGCCGCCGCCGCAGGATATCCACAAGAACATTCACAGGTCGGCGGCGCACGGCATTTGACAGCGAAGCCCAAAACACCACATACTCGCTGGCCTTTTTACCCACATCCCTTCGGAGTAAGCCATGAAGCGGACCTTCCAGCCCAGCAAGCTCAAGCGCGCGCGCACGCACGGGTTCCGTGCCCGCATGGCAACCGCCGATGGTCGCAAGATCCTCAACGCGCGCCGTGCCAAGGGGCGCAAGCGCCTGATCCCGTAGACAGGGGCAAGCGATGTCAACCGCCGGGCTGCCGCGCGAGTCGCGGCTACGCCGGCCGGGTGATTTTGCCGCCTTGCGATCCAGCAGCGGCCGCACGGGCGGCCGCTGTTTTCATTTGCGCTACCGGGAAAACGCGTTGGGCCATGCGAGGCTCGGTCTGGCGATTTCCAAACGCGTGTCCAAACGCGCGGTAGAACGCAACCGCATCAAGCGGCTGCTGCGCGAGTCGTTTCGGCGCATACGCCACAAGTTGCCGCCGATCGATCTGATGGTAATGGCACGCGAGCAGGCTGCAGGCGTACCGGGTCCGCAATTGCTGGCCGAGATCGATGGGCTGTGGGAAAAACTGCTTGCGAGCAGGCCAGAGACGAAGGCGTAAGGCCCATCGCCATTGAAGCGAGCCGACGCGACCGGCACAATCACGCGTTAGCCTTCATTTTTTCCTTGCCATTCTGCGGCTTCAAGGTCGTGGTGTCACCCGGATCTGCTACGCGATGAATCAAACGCGCACCTTCCTCATGTTCGCCCTGCTGGCAGTGGCCTATCTGTTGTTCATCGCGTGGCAGAAGGATTACGCACCACCGCCCGCGGCAACCAGTGCAGCCGGCACCGCGGTGGCAGCATCAACGGATGGCAGCGTGCCCGGCGCAGTACCCGCCGCTACGGCTTTGGGAGCAACCCCCGGTACTTTGCCGACCATCAGTACCGCAGTCGCCACGGCCGGCCAGATACCCGCGCAGCTCATCACCATCCGTACCGATGTACTGAACCTGACGGTGGACACCCGCGGCGGCAGCCTGGTGCATGCGGAGCTGCTGGCTTATCCATCGGCGGCATCGACGCACAAGCAGCCCAATCCGCCACCGACGGTTCTGCTTGACCGCGAGGCGACGCATTATTTCGTGGTACAGAACGGGCTGGTCAGCAGCAGCGACAAGGCGCCTGCGGATCAGCCGAATCATCTGGCGATATTCCAGAGCGCCAAAACCTCCTACGCGATGGCGGAAGGTCAGAACGAGCTGAAAGTGGATCTGACCTGGCAGGACGCAGCCGGCCTGAAGGTGATCAAGACCTACAGTTTCAAGCGCGGCAGTTACGTGGTCGGCTTGACCCAGCGTGTCGACAACGGCAGCAGCATGATGTGGCAAGGCAATGCCTATGAACAGTTGCTGCGGGGGGCACCGCCGAAGCCGGCAAGCTGGTTCAGCCATTTCACCGACCCGGAGTCGCGCAGTTTCCAGGGCGCGGCCTGGTATACCGGGGAAAAGTTCGAGAAGATGTCGTTCGAGGACTTCAGCAAGCCCAAGGATCATCTCGACAGCCAGATCAAGGGCGGTTGGGCCGCGATGCTGCGGTTGTATTTCTTCGCCGCATGGATTCCGCCAGCCGGACAGACCGATCACTACGTTACCGAGACGATCAACCCGGACAGCGCGCAGCCCCACTACCTGATCCGCGCGGTCGGTCCCACGCTGAGCGCGGGGCCGGGGCAGACCGTCATCAGCCAGGCGCGCTTGTATCTTGGACCCAATGTTCAGGGCACGCTGGATGCGATCGCGCCGGGGTTGGACCTGACCATCGACTACGGCATGCTCAAGGCGATTGCGGTACCCATGCACGCAGTGCTGTCCTTCCTGCACGGGATTGCCCGCAACTGGGGCGTGGCCATCATCCTGCTCGTGCTGCTGATCAAGGGCGCGACATGGAAGTTGACTGCCGTGCAGTACCGGTCCAGCGCCAAGATGCGCAAGCTGCAGCCGCGTATCGCGCAGCTCAAGGAGCGTTACGGCGACGACAAGGTGAAGATGCAGCAAGCCACCATGGAGCTGTACAAGAAGGAAAAGGTCAACCCGATGGGCGGCTGCCTGCCGGTGCTGATCACCATGCCGGTGTTCTATGGCCTGTTCTATGTGCTGGAACAAAGTCTGGAATTGCGTCATGCCGCATTCCTGTGGATCCCCGATCTCAGTGCCGCCGATCCGTACTACATACTGCCGGTGATCTATGCGTTGGTGATGCTGGGTACGCAATGGCTCAATCCGGTCGCGGCGGGCATGGATCCGGCCCAGGCCAGGATGATGAAGGTGATGCCGCTGCTGTTCACCGTGATGTTCGCTTTTTTCCCTGCCGGCTTGTGCCTGTATTACGCGGTGAACGGCCTGGTCGGTCTGGGGCAGCAATGGTGGATCACCCACCATCTCGATCGTGACGAGGCCGCCGCCACCAGCTGACCACGGCGCAGCACAAGGCAGCACATCGATCAGCCACGACCGGGCAACCGTCGTGGCTGATTTGCTTTGGGTACCTGCAATGCCTGGGCGCAGAGGCGATGAGTTGGACGACGCCTCGACCGGCGCCGCGACGGCATCGCGCGAAATGTCCACATATGAAGTAGGATAAACAAAGGCTTTATATGGAAAGTTTCACATGCTGGCGAGAGCGCTACATGAAACACTTCCCGCCGGTGAACCGGGCGGCCCTGCCCTGCGCACGTTCTTCCAACTTGCCGAGCACTGGAATTTGCGCAGCAGCGAGCAGCGCAAACTGCTGGGCGATCCACCCGAGTCGACCTTCTACAAGTGGAAGCGCGAACAAGGCGGCGCACCCGGCCGAGATGTGATCGAGCGTATCAGCTACCTCCTGGGTATCTGGAAGGCACTGCAAATCCTGTTTCCCGACCCGGCGCAAGCCGATGCCTGGCTGCGCAAGCCCAACCAGGCGCCGCTGTTCGGCGGGCACTGCGCGCTTGAGCGCATGCTCTCCGGCAACGTGGCCGATCTGTACGTGGTGCGCCAGTACCTCGATGCCCAGCGGGGTTGGAACTGAGTCATGCCGACCCGCGGGCTTCGCCATCACGCTCCGCATGGCTTGCGACCAGCGTCCGCAGGCATCTTGCAGGGATAACCGCGCATGGCCGAGTTGCCGCCGCTCAAACGCATCCGCTGGACCCATGCGTACCGGATCGTACCCAGTCGGTTTCCGCCGGTCAGTGTGTTTGACCGTATCGCCAGGCCCGCCGATCTCGAGGCCGTGTTCGCGATCGAGGCGCTGACCAATCCGCGTCTGCGTGAGGAACTGGGTGTGCTGCGGACGGTACCGAAGGAGCGACGCATCAGCGGACCTGGCTCGACCCCGGTGATGGCCGCCTTCACCCATCTCAATCCGGAGGGCAGCCGGTTCTCCGACGGCAGTTGGGGCGTGTTCTACGCCGCGCACAGCGTGGCCACCGCGGTCGAGGAAACCGTGTTTCATCGCGAACGCTTCCTCGCCGCCACCGCCGAGCCCGCCTGCGACATCGAGATGCGTTGCTACCGCACCAGCCTGGACTCGAGGCTGCACGATTTGCGCGGCGGCTGGCCCGCGGCGCATGATCCGGACAGCTATGCAGCGAGCGTCGCGCTTGCCGGCCGACTGCGTGCAGAGGGCTCCAACGGCATCGTCTACGACAGTGTCCGCCATGCGGGCGGCGAATGCGTCGCGGCGTTCTTCCCCGATGTGGTGGCTCCGTGCCTGCAGGCACAGCACCTGATCTACCGCTGGAGCGGCAAGCGCATGGTCGCCGTGCTGGAAGTGAAGGCCGTTGCGCGCTAGGACGGTCGTGACCAGGACGGGATCTGAAAAGTGACGTGGTGCATCGATGCTGCCCGGGGAATGGCGGACGGCTACCCGAAATAGGGATGCAGCAGGCCGTCCAGCGCCTTCAACGAGGCCTTTGCGTCACGCTCGAACTGAGCGTGCACGATCGCACCGTCAACGGCGATGGCGATGGCAAGCGCTTGCCGCTTGCGTTGCCTCGATGCCGGCAGAAGTTCGGCAATGGCGGCAGTCATGTCCTGCTTGTGGAGGCGACAGGCCGCCATGACCCCGGGCAACGTGCCGCCCAGCTCGATCACCGTGTTGAGGAATGCGCAGCCGCGAAAATTTTTGTCATGGAACCATTCCGCGAGTGCGGGAACGAGCGCTTCCAGTGCAGGCCTGTTGCGAGAACGATGCCGCGCAAGCGCATCGGTGAACCAGGCCATCCAGCGCCGGTGACGATGGTCGAGAACGGCGAGCACCAGCGCGTTCTTGCTGGGAAAGTGACGATAGAAGGTAAGTTTGGCGACGCCGGATTCGGCGATCACGAGATCGATGCCGGTGGCCCGGACGCCATGCCGGTAGAACAGGTCGTGCGCGGTCAGCAGGATGCGGTCATGCGCAGACAGACGCCCTGGTTCGAGGGTTGCAGGTTTCATGGCACCAGTGTAGACAGGTTTGTCTACATGGACTAGCGTGGTGCGGCAGACAGATGTGCCTGCAGAAACGTCAGACCCGAATCATCACAGGAGACCCGCATGGAAACCCGGCCGCCACTGCCCCCGTTCACGCGTGAAACCGCCACGCTGAAAGTCCGTCTTGCCGAAGACGGCTGGAATTCCCGCGACCCGCAGCGCGTCGTGCTTGCCTATTCGGAAGATACGCACTGGCGCAATCGGGCGGAGTTCCTGAGCGGGCGTGCGGCCGCGCAGTCCTTTCTCGAGCGCAAGTGGAACAAGGAACTCGATTATCGTCTGATCAAGGAGCTGTGGGCTTTCGAGGGTGCACGGATCGCAGTGCGTTTTGCCTACGAGTGGCACGACGATTCCGGCCACTGGTTTCGCAGCTACGGCAATGAAAACTGGGAATTCGACGAATACGGCCTGATGTCCCGTCGACACGCCAGCATCAACGACCTGCCGATTGGCGATGGGGACCGCAAGTTCCGCTGGCCGCTCGGACGCCGTCCCGACGATCACCCCGGCCTGAGCGATCTCGGCCTTTGAGGATCAGCCCGGAGAATGCGCCGCGATGATGGCGATGCGTGCTCAGGTATCGGCACCGGTCGCCCAGCCCTTGCGGTCGCCGCGGGTGAATACGCGATCATCGTCCAGCACGTCGCCGGCGGCGTGCGTGGGCAGCGTGCGCAGCTTCGCATAGAGCGGAGTGAAGTCCGGTTTCGTCGCCTCGAACAATTGCTCGAAGCTGTCGATCACGAAATAGGTCTGCTGATAGGTGTCGATGCGGTAGCGCGTGCTCATCACCCGCTGCATGTCGAAACCGATGCGGTTCGGCGATGGTGAATCCAGCGAATAGAGCGACTCGCCCCTGGAACTGACGATGCCGGCGCCGTAGATGCGCAAGCCATCGCCGGTGTTGATCAGGCCGAACTCCACCGTGTACCAGTACAGCCGGGTCAGATTCATCAAAGCATCGGGGCCGATCGCGAAGGCCTTCATGCCACCGCGGCCATAGGCCTGCATGTAGTCGGCGAACACCGGATTGAGCAGCAGCGGCACATGGCCGAACAGGTCGTGGAACAGATCCGGTTCGCTGAGGTAGTCGAGCTGGTCGGGCCTGCGGATCCACCAGCTGACCGGAAAACGGCGGTTGGCCAGGTGGTCGAAGAACACTTCATCGGGCAGCAGACCTTCCACGGCGACTACTTCCCAGCCGGTGGCGCCGCGCAGGACCTTGTTGAGTTCGGCAAATTTTGGGATGCCGCCATCGCCAAGGCCGAAGCGTTGCACGCCGTCCATGAACTCGGCGCAGGCGCGGCCCGGCAGCAACGTACGCTGCCGCTCGAACAAGGTGTCCCACACGGCGTGGTCGGAACGCCTGTAGCTGTCCCAGGGTTGTTCGACCACGCCGGTGGCGTAGACCGGGATGTAGCCGCGATCGGTCTGCTGGTGTTCGACTTTGCGGGGCGTGTTCATGCTCTACTCCGGCACAGCTTGAAAGGCATGGCACCAGCTTAAGGCGGATCGCCTGCACGAAGATTGCAATATCGGGGTAACCTAGTCGCTGGGTGCATTATCCTTGTGCAAAAAGGCCTTGTCGTGGATATATATTGCGCATGACCGCACTGGATCGCACGGACCTTCGCCTGCTGGCCATCCTGCAGACGGAGGGTCGCATCACCAATACCGAGCTGGCCGAACGGGTCAGCCTGTCGCCATCGGCGTGCCTGCGGCGGCTGCAACGGCTGGAATTGGACAAGATCATTACCGGCTATGCCGCGCAGATCGATCCACTGGCCGTGGGTCTGGGTTTGCAGGCGTTCGTGCGCGTACAGCTGAGCAAGCATGAGAGCGCGGCGATCGAAAGCTTTGTCGATCTGGTCAACGGCTGGGACGAGGTGGTGGCCTGCCATGCACTGACCGGTGACATGGACTATCTGCTGCATGTGCATGTGGCCGACCTCAAGGACTTCTCGCGCTTCCTGCTCGATCACCTGTTGAACGCCACCGGCGTTGCCGATGTCAATTCCAGTTTCGTACTGCGCACCGTCAAACGTTCGCTGGCATTGCCGCTGACCCGGTTGGCCATCCGCGGCGATACTTGATCGGTGTTGCCTTAAACTAACCGACTGATGAGTATCGACACCGCAATCGACACCAAATATGACCTGATGCGTCCGCTGCGTTACCTGTGGCGGGTACCTTGGCTGCTGCTGCACATCGTGCTGGGTATCGGGCTGTGTTCGCTGATTCTCAGCTGGAACCGGCATGTGATGATGAGGCATGGCCGCGAGCCGTTCGCCCATAGGGGGATCCGCTGGTGGTCGAGCACGTTGCTGCGGATTTTCGGTCTGCGTCCGGTTCGCGTGGGCCAGCCGCTGGTCGACCCGGTGCTGTTTGTCGCCAACCACACTTCATGGATCGACATCATCATGTTGTACAGCCAGCGCGCCGCCTGTTTCGTGGCCAAGGCGGAAATTGCCGGCTGGCCGATGGTTGGCTGGATGGCGGCTTCCGTCAGCACCATCTTCCATCGGCGCGGCAGCAACCATTCGCTGTCTTCGGTTATGCAGGTCATGGTCGCGCGGCTGCGCGGCGGTCGTTCGGTGGCGGTGTTTCCGGAGGGCGGTACCGGCTACAACGGTGTGCTGAAGGTGTTTCATGCGCGCATTTTTCAGGCCGCGCTGGATGCGCAGGTGCCGGTACAGCCTGTGGCCCTGTGTTTTTCGAAGGATGGCCGACGGGTGATCGATGCAGGGTTTCGCGAAGGCGAAAACTTCATGCAGAACATCGTGCGCCTGCTCGGTGGAGCGCCGATGGACGCGCAGGTGCATTTCCTCACACCGGTACCGGCCACTCCGGACGCCCGGCGGCGCATGGCTGAGCTGTCTCGCGAGCGCATCGCGGCGGCACTGGACGGCGAAACCGCGAGTGACGCGATCGCATGAGTCTGCCGCGTGGCAGCGATTTTCACCCGCCATGGCCGTTTCGCAGCGGCCATGTCCAGACCATGCTGTCCTCCAGTGGCGTGCGGCGCATGCTGTTGCCGCGTGCGGCACAGACGGTTTCGCGGGGAGCCGAGGCCGTGGTGGTGGATGGCGGTGGCGGCGTGCGTCTCACGGGTGCCTACACCGTACAGAAATCCCGGCCGCAGCCGCGCGGCCTGGCCGTGCTGTTCCACGGTTGGGAGGGCAGTGTCGATTCCACCTACGTGCTGCAGACCGGCAGCCGCCTGCTCGTCGACGGGTGGGACATCCTGCGGCTGAACTTTCGCGATCATGGCGACAGTCATTCGCTCAATGAGGCGCTGTTTCATTCCTGCCGCATCGACGAGGTGGTGTACGCGCTGGGCGACATTGCACAGCGCTGGCCCGCCCGCCCGATGGCCCTGGCCGGCTTCTCGCTGGGCGGCAATTTCGCGCTGCGCGCCGCGTTGCAGACCTCGCGTCTGGGCATTCCACTGAGCTATGCGCTGGCGGTATGCCCGATCATCGATCCCAGCGAAGGCTTGTTCTCGCTGGAAGAAACCGCACCATGGATCTATCAGGCCTACTTCATGCACAAGTGGCGCCACTCGCTGCAGACCAAGCAGGCTGCCTTTCCGCAGCACCAGTATTTCGAGATGTCGGAGTTGAAGCAGAGCCTGCGCGGCCTGACCGAGGCGATGGTGCTGCGGCATACCGACTTCAAGACCTTGCAGCAGTATCTGGACGGCTATTCGGTCGCCGGCAATGCGTTGCTGGCGATGCAGATCCCCGCCACCATCCTTACGGCGCGGGACGATCCGGTGATCCCGATCGATGCGTTCGAGAAACTCGAGCTGCCGCCGAACGTGGAGCTGGATATCGCCTCCTACGGGGGCCATTGCGGGTTCATCCGCGGCTACGGCATGACCAGTTTCACCGACGATTACATCGCCGCGCGGTTCAACGCCGTGGCTGACTGCGGCTGAGCGCGATGCCGCAATGCACGGGCCGATCCGTGCCAGATACGCGCTTGCATGCATGCTGCGCACTGGCCGGGCCGCTGCAACGGATGGTTCGCTTCGTTAACGTCTGCGCAGCGGGTCGAGCAGCGGCGACAGACCGTTATGATCGAGCTCCAGCATCAGCGCAAGCAGCCGGCCCAGTTGGCCGGGCGGGAAGCCCTTGCGGGCAAACCACGCCAGACAGGCACCGGGCAGATCGGCGATCAGGCGCCCCTGGTATTTGCCGTAGGGCATGCTGACGGTCACCAGCCGCTGCAGGTCTTCAGCTTCCATCGACCGTCGTCAGTCGCCGCGCCGCATCATCGGGCGAACAGCCTCGAAGGGTCGGCGAACGCCTTGAACTCCAACGCATTGCCGCACGGGTCGAGCAGAAACATCGTCGCCTGCTCCCCCGGCCGGCCCTTGAAGCGGATATGCGGCTCCACCACGAAGCGCGTGCCTGCGGCGCGCAGTCGCGCGGCCAATGCCTGCCACTCGTTCATTGCCAGCACCACGCCGAAGTGGCGTACCGGCACGGCGTCGCCGTCGACCTGGTGTGCCTCCACCGCGCGCGTTTCCTCCGGCGCCAGATGCGCCACGATCTGGTGACCGTGGAAATCGAAGTCCACCCAGTCCTCGCTGGAACGGCCTTCGGGGCAGCCGAGCAGATCGCCGTAAAAGGCGCGTGCGTTGGCCAGCGAGGTCACCGGAAAGGCGAGATGAAAAGGGGGCAGGTCGCGCATGGTGGATTCCGTGGAAACCGCAAGTGCCGTGGCGATGCGAGCGAGCGGTGCCTACGTTAGCAGAGCGTAGATAGCACAGTGTCAGCACGTTGCGCCGCGGGAGTCGGCCCATCGATCCGAAGGCCTGATGGAGCGGGCTGCTTCACGGCATGTTCAACGAGCGCGGGTATACGTTTGGCATGATGCAACCGTAGGAGCCGGACCATGCGTTTGCTGCCGATCTGGTGTCTGCTGCTGGCTGCGCCGGCGTTCGCCTCGCCGCAGCTGGACAAGCTGTCGCTGCCCAGGGGGTTCCATATCGCACTGTATTGCGGCCAGGTGCCGAACGCGCGCGAGATGGCGCTGGGCACGAACGGCACGGTCTTCGTCGGCTCGATGGAAGCCGGCAAGGTGTATGCGCTCACCGACAGTCACCACATCGGCCGCGCCGACAGGGTGCGAGTGATCGCCCGTGGGCTCAGGATGCCGGTCGGTGTCGCCTTCAGGGATGGCGATCTGTACATTTCGGCAGTGAGCCGGATCCTCGTGCTGCGCGACATCGAGCAGCATCTGGACCACCCGCCGCAACCGGTCGTGGTCACCGACGGCTACCCGGAAGCGGCCCAGCATGGCTGGAAATTCATCGCATTCGGTCCGGACGGCAAGCTGTACGTGCCGATCGGTGCGCCATGCAATATCTGCGACCCGGGCCACGGCTATGCCAAGCTGACCCGTATCAACCCCGATGGCAGCGACAGGCAGGATGTGGCCTACGGCATCCGCAACACGGTCGGTTTCGCCTGGCAGCCTGGGACCGGGCAACTGTGGTTCACCGACAACGGCCGCGACATGATGGGCGACGACAAGCCCAGCGACGAGTTGAACCGGATCAGCCGCATCGGCGAACACTTCGGCTACCCATATTGCCACCAGGGCGACATGCTCGATCCAAAGTTCGGCAAGGGCAAAAGCTGCAAGGATTATGTGCCGCCGGTACTCGATCTGGGCGCACACGTGGCCGCGCTCGGCATGCGCTTCTATACCGGAAACCAGTTTCCGGCCGACTACAAAGGCGCGATCATCATCGCCGAGCATGGCTCGTGGAACCGCAGCAGAAAGTCCGGCTACCGCGTGATGAGCGTGCGTTTGAACGGCCACGAGGTAAAGGCCTATCGGCCATTGATCGAAGGTTTCGAGCACAATGAGCGCGCCTGGGGCCGGCCGGTCGATGTGCAGCCGCTGCCCGACGGCAGCTTGCTGGTCAGTGACGATCTGGCCGGGGCGGTTTACCGGGTGACCTATCGCAAGCCGTGAAGCAAGAGGTACGGCGGACAGATGGCGGCCGCATCCCGCACAGTCCGGGGGGACAAAGTGGACGACGACGTACGCTGGAACACGGATACCGGCTTGTCCGCAGGTCCGGACACCCCGATCATGACAACACCACCCACAAGGGAGACAGCCCGTGCAATTACGCAGCGACAGTTTCACCCATGGGCAGCCGATGCCGCCCCGGCTGGCCTTCTGCAGGCCCGGCGCACCCGTTGCGCTGTCGGACAACCGCAGTCCGCATCTGGCCTGGAAGGATGCCCCTGCGGGAACGTGCTCGTTCGTGCTCACCTGCATCGATCCGGACGTGCCGAGCAAACCGGACGATGTGAACCAGCCCGGCCGCAGCGTGCCGGCCGATCTGCCGCGGGTGGAATTCGTGCACTGGTTGATGGTGAACATCCCGCCGGAATGCGGCGAATTGGGCGAAGGGGCCTGCAGCGACGAGATCACCCCGCGCGGCAAGACGGCGCCGTTCGGTCCGCCTGGCAGCGTGCAGGGCGAGAATGATTACACCGGATGGTTCGCGGGCGATGCCGAAATGCAGGGCAGCTACACCGGTTACGATGGCCCGTGCCCACCGTGGAACGACACGTTGGTGCATCACTATCATTTTTGCGTGTACGCGCTGGATGTGGCGCAATTGCCGCTCGGCGCCGGCTTCAAGCTGGGCGCATTGCGCGCGGCCATGCACGGTCACGTACTGGCCGAGGCCGAGTTGACAGGTACCTACAGTCTCAATCCGGAGGTATCCGGCTGAGCCGATGGCGGCGGTGCGCGCATGACGGCGCCGGCTCCCTTCACGTCCGCATTGCGCAGTCTATGGGTGAATGACGTGACGCGGCCGGGTCTGCCGCACTGGGCCTACACCCTCGAGGACACGCTCATGCTGCATTACGCGCTGGTTTTCCTGGTCATCGCCATCCTTGCCGCCATCCTTGGTTTTGGCGGTATTGCAGGTGCCGCCACGGGTATTGCGCAGATCCTTTTTGTCGTTTTCCTGATCTTTGCGATCATCGCGTTTTTCCGCCGCACCCGCCGATGAACGTGCGCTTCACCACGTCATCGAATACCGCCAGTCTTCCACGGAGGAGCAAGTCATGAACAAGCAGGTAGAAATCCCCGGGACACACTCCGGCAGCCGCATCGAAGAGAAGGCCGAGCGCATCAAGCAGGCCACCTCCGATGCGGTGGCCAGCACCAAGGAGGCGGTTGAGCATACCGCCGATCGCGTCGAGGAAAGTCTGCACCATGCCACCGACACGGCCGCCCGTGTGGCCAGCCGCGCCAGCGAAAAGGCCGCCGACCTGGGCGAACGCGGACGCGAGGTTTACGATGAAACGATCGATCGTGCCGACGAGTGGCTGGAGCGGACGCGCGACTACGTGCGTGCGAAGCCGGTGCAGTCGCTCGCCATTGCGCTCGGGGCCGGCTGGCTGCTTGGCCGCATCCTGCGGCGTTGACCGAAGTAAACCAGGGCCAGGGAATGCACTATCAGGCTGAACCACCGCGCGATTCGACAGCGTCCGATCCGGCGGCGTCAGCGTCCGGTCTGCTGGCGGAAATCGGTCAGTTCGGCCGAGCGATCAAGCACGTGTTCGGCGCGCAGTCGCAACTGCTGGCGGCAGAGCTCGGTCTGGCCCGCAGCGCCGTCTCGTGGCTCTTGTTGTCCGCGCTGGCGGCAACCGTGGCGGGTGTGGGGCTGGGCTTGAGCGTGCTCGCGTTCACCGGAGTGCTGCTGGCCAAGTGGTTCGGTTCGTGGCTGTGGGCCCTGCTGGCACTGTGCGCGATGCAGGCGCTGTTCCTGCTCGGGGCCATCGTGCTGTTCCGGCGTTGCATGCACTGGATGAGCCTGCCGGCCACCCGCAGCGAGTGGAGTGCGATGATGCACGACACCTTGCGCGAGGCCGGCGGATCCGCCGCTGCCGCGCGCGCCGGAGATGAGGAGCGATCGTCATCATGAATATCCTGCAGCGACGAGCCAGGGTGCGGGAGGCACAGGCACGCATGCGCACCGTACTGCACGAGTTGCGCAGGCCTATGTCGGCGCTGCTGGCACGTGGCCGCCGGCATCCACTGGGTACGGTGGGTACGGCGGCGGGCGCCGGATTCGTGCTGGGGCGCCTCGATGTGCATCCGCTGCGGGTGCCGGGGCTGGGCGCGCTGCTCGGCGGCGGCATGGCCGAGGCACTCGCCTATGGCGTGCGCCTGATGGCGGAGCTGAGCGCGCTCACTGCTCCGGCCGCGGCAGGTCGACACGCGGATGACGCGGACCGGCAAGGCGATTTGTTCGACGCGCCGTCCGCGAAGGCCGGCAAATGAGTGCGGAGATCGAAAAGCCGCCGCCACCCGCCGCTGTCGGCAACCAGCCCCAGCCAGCGAAGCGGGCGCAGCAGGCTGCTGCGAACTACCTGCCGCGCCAGGCGGCACGCGGCGCGTATACGGCCCGTGGTATTCGGCGGCACCTGCCGGCCGTACGCATGACATTGAGCGCGATGCTGTTCCTTGCGCTGATGTATACCGTCACCCTGACCAAGGCATTGCTGATTCCATTGGTGCTCGCTGCGTTCCTCGGACTGGCACTGAATCCGCTGGTAGCCGTCGGTGCACGCCTGCACCTGCCACGCTGGTTGAGTGCCAGCGTGTTGATGATCGTCCTGATCGTCGGCATCGGTGCCGGAGTTACCCAGCTGGCCCAGCCGGCCGTGGGCTGGTTTCATGGTGCGCCGGCGGCAATCAGGAATTTCGTGCCGAAGCTGAGAAACATGACCAGGCCGCTGGAAGCGGCCAACCGCGCCACCCAGAGTCTGGTCAACGCACCGAGCGGCCGCGTCGCACCGCCCGCGCCGGCGGCGTTGGCGATCAGCACGTGGGACGTGGTCTCCACCGCGCCGAAGGTGCTCGCCGCCGTGCTCGGGGTGATGCTGCTGGTGTTCTTTTTCCTGGTCTACGGCGATTCGATGCTGCGCCGACTGGTGGAGATCACGCCGGGGTTTTCCAATAAGCGGCACGCGGTGGCGATCGTCCGCGGCATCCAGACCGAAATGTCACGCTATCTGCTGACGGCGTTGTCGATCAATGCGGGGCTGGGTGCGGTCACCGCCGTCATGCTGTGGCTCTACCACATGCCCGATCCGCTGTTGTGGGGCGCCGTGGCGATGTTTGCCAACTTCGTGCCTTACGTGGGCGCAATATGCACCACGGTCGTGCTGGTGCTGGTGGGTATGCTCAGTGCCAAAGATGCAAACTTGCACGCGTTCCTGCCGGCCATCACGTTTTCCGCCATCACCGTGATGGAGGGCAACCTGATCACCCCGATGATCCAGGGCCGCAGCATGCGGCTCAGTCCGATCGCGATCCTGCTGTGGCTGCTGGCCTGGGGCTGGCTGTGGGGCGTTCCGGGTGCGCTGCTGGCGGTACCGATGCTGACCTGCGCCAAGCTGGTCTGCGAGCGTGTGCACGGCTGGGGCTGGTTCGCCGCGATCGTGTCGCGCTGACGATCGGTGCCCGGATCGGGCGTCAGGGTCCGGCGGCGCGCCGCCGCCGTCCCGATTGGGTGTCGCATGTGCCGGCGCGCAGCATTCAGCCGCCCGGCATCAGGGCCAGCAACGCCACGCCCAGCGCGATGCGGTAGATCGCGAACGGGGTGAAGCGATGGCCGCGAATGTAGCCGAGCAGCCACTTCACCGCGATGAACGCCACCACGGCCGAAACGAGAAAGCCGATGAGCAGCGCACTCCAGTCCTCGTGCGCGGCACCACCGCCCTTCACGACTTTAAGCAATTCGTAGCCGGTTGCGGCATACATGGTCGGGATACCGACGAGGAAGGCGAACTCGGTCGCCGCCGCACGGTTGCTGGTACCGGCCAGCATCGCGGTGAAGATGGTAGCGGCCGAACGTGAGGTGCCGGGGAACACACCGGCCACCATCTGTGCGATGCCGACCAGGATCGCTACCCGCCAGGTCACTTCGCTGCGTTCCGGCTGGCGTGCGGCCAGCAGTTCGGCGCCGAGCATCCAGAAGCCGCCGACCACCAGCGCCCAGGCGATCGGGGTCACCGTTTCGGGCAGCTTGAAGTGGAAATGGAGCACGATGATCGCCCCGAGCGCGGAGGTGATCATGAAGCTGACGAACAACTTCAGCAGGTAATCGCGATTCGCAGGCGTGCGCCACTGGGTGAACAGCTGCCAGATGCGTTTCCAGTAGATCAACGTGACCGCGAGGATCGCTCCGGCCTGGATACCCACGTTGAACAGATCCGAACGCGCACCGAGGTCGAGTTTCTCGGCGATCAGCAGATGGCCGGTGCTGGAGATCGGCAGGAATTCGGTGATGCCTTCGATGATGCCGAGCACGATGACATGGATCAGATCGCTCACGAGTTGGCGAGTCCGGGTAGTAGGCGGGCAGTTGGCGCGATGGTTACGACGAAGCGGTGCAGTCTACTGCCTTCGCGGCGGGCCATGGGCTGTTTCGTGGCCGCTTTCCGGGCCGATGCGTCCGTTCCGGTTCTGGCTGGTGGGTTTGGTGCAAACGGCCCGGCCGGTTGCCCTTGAATAAGGCAACGCAACACCAGGCATACGTCTGGTTCTGCATACTTGTTTGTATTTAAAGAGTTTAATTGCGTGGCACCGGTCTTGCTAAGTACATCGCGCTACTCCCATTCCAACAGGAGCAAGTCTGATGAAACGATGTACGACACTTGTCGGCGTGATCGCGTTGCTATTGGCCGATCTTGCCATGCCGGCAAAGGCGGCGGATGCACCGCAGAGCACCGTCACTGGCAGCGTCACCGTGGTCAACGATTACCTGTTTCGAGGTTTGTCCCAGACCAACCGCGATCCTGCCGTGCAGGCGGGCATCGAATACGACCACAGCAGCGGCTGGTACGTCGGCGCCTGGGGCAGCAACATCAGCTGGCTGTCGGACGCATCGACCTCCGCCGCACCCATCTCCAGCAGCCTGGAAGTGGACGTCTACGCCGGGCATCGTGGCAGCCTTGGTGGCGACTGGAGCTATGACGCCGGCCTGTACGAGTACTACTACCCAGGCACGTATCCGAACGGGTTCACCCTGCCATATACCCTGGAAGGGTATGTCTCGCTGGGCTGGAAGAGCCTCTCGCTGAAGTACTCGCACGCTTTCAGCAATCTGTTCGGCTTCGCCCACAGCAAGCACAGCGACTACCTGGATCTGTCGTGGAACTACGAGTTCGTGCCGAGCTGGCTGGTCAATGCACACGTGGGCCACCAGACCGTGAAGAACAATCCGGGTTTTTCCTATACCGATTGGAAGCTTGGCGTTACCCGCAATTTCGCTCACGGCTACTCGGTGTCGCTGGGCTATTACGACACCAATGCCAGCAGGCCGCTGTACACCAATGCCGATGGCCACTACCTCGGTCGCGCCACCGCGCTGCTGAGTCTCGGCAAGGCATTCTGAAAACACGCGTGGCGGGCCGCGCCGCTTTTGCCGTGCCCTCAAGTTGAACTTTCCTGAAGGGGAAAAAGATGAAATTGATCAGCAGCATCATTCGGCCGTACAAGCTCGATGAAGTCCGCGAGGCGCTCATGCAGGTCGGCGTCAGCGGGCTCACGGTCAGCGAGGTGCGCGGCTTCGGTCGCCAGAAAGGTCATACCGAGCTCTATCGCGGTGCCGAATACACCGTCGATTTCCTGCCCAAGATCAAGATCGAGGCGGTCGTCACGGACGAGCTGCTCGATGCGGCGCTGGAGGCCATCCAGCAGGCCGCCAGGACCGGCAGCGTGGGTGACGGCAAGATGTTTGTCAGCACTGTGGAGCAGGTAATCCGCATTCGTACCGGCGATCTCGACGCCGACGCTCTCTGACCCCATTGCCCGAGGTTTCCATGAAAGACATGAAGCTGTTCCATACGATGCGCAGGCGGTTGCCGATGGTCGCAACCGTCCTGTTGACGATGCTGGCCGCGCCGTTGCTGCACGCCCAGACCGCCGCGCTGGCGGCGGCGCCAGCGGTAGTCGACAAGGGCGATGTGGCGTGGATGCTCACGTCTACCCTGCTGGTGCTGTTGATGACCGTGCCGGGGCTGGCATTGTTCTACGGTGGCCTGGTGCGCTCGAAGAACGTGTTGTCGGTGCTGATGCAGGTGATGACGGTGTTCTCGATGATCCTGGTGCTGTGGGTGGTGTACGGCTACAGCCTGGCGTTCGACAGTGGCAACGCCGTCATCGGCAACTTCCACAAGTTGTTCCTGCACGGGGTGACCAAGGACACGCTGGCCGATACGTTCACTGCCAGCGTGAAACTGCCGGAGTATGTGTTCATTGCGTTCCAGTCGACCTTCGCCGGCATCACCGGGGCGCTGATCGTCGGCTCCTTCGCCGAACGGATGCGTTTCCGCGCCGTGCTGCTGTTCACGGCGCTGTGGTTCACCTTCGCCTATCTGCCGATCGCGCACATGGTGTGGGGTCCGGGCGGCTACCTGCTCGGCCTGGGCGCACTGGATTTCGCCGGTGGCACGGTGGTGCACATCAATGCCGGCATCGCCGGCCTGGTGGGTGCGTATCTGATCGGTCCGCGGCTGGGCTTCGGCCGCGAGGCGATCAAGCCGCACAACGTGACCTTCACCATGATCGGCGCGGCGCTGCTGTGGGTCGGCTGGTTCGGTTTCAATGCCGGCTCCAACCTGGAGGCCAACTCCGGTGCGGCGCTGGCCTTCATCAACACCTTGCTGGCGACGGCGGCCGCGGTGCTGGCCTGGCTGATGCTCGAAGCGATGACCAAGGGCAAGCCCTCGATGCTGGGAGGTGCCTCCGGTGCCGTCGCCGGCCTGGTCGGCATTACTCCTGCGTGCGGCACGGTCGGGCCGATGGGTGCGCTGGCGGTGGGTGCGCTGGCCAGCGTGTGCTGCGTATGGGGCGTGACCGGGTTGAAGAAGATCCTGCGGACCGACGATGCGCTGGATGTCTTCGGCGTGCACGGCATCGGCGGCATCGTCGGTGCCCTGCTCACCGGTGTGTTCACCGCACCGGCATTGGGCGGCATCGGCGCCGCGGATTTCTCGATCGTCCATCAGTTCGGGATCCAGGCGCTGAGCATAGCCATCACATTGGGATGGAGCGGCCTGGTCTCGCTGCTGGCCTATCTGGTGGTGAAGGCGGTATTTGGCCTGCGGGTGAGTGCGGATGCGGAGCGCGAGGGGCTGGACATCACCTCGCACGGCGAGACGGCGTACGAGGTTTGAGGTTCGCCGGATCCGTGCCGCTGGCGCGGGTCCGGCATCCTGTTTGATGCAGTTTGGTGCAAACAACATGAAAATTTGTACGTGTTTGATGCAAGATATCGCATCGCAGGTACCGTCGAGGCGCGCAAGTGCCCGCCGTTGCGTGGTTTAATGCCATGGCATCGGTCTTGCTAACGGTTCGGGACGAATTCATTCAATTGGAGCGCTCCCGCCCCGACCCTCCTCCTATGCTGACGCAGAAGAGGAAAATCGCAGGGCACGCGAGTTGTTTGCGATCCGGATCAACAAACACGTCCCACCACTCACCCCTCGAGGTTGTTCTATGTCTGCCCAGAAAGTGCTCGATCTGATCCAGGAACACGAAGTCGATTTCGTCGACTTCCGTTTCGCCGACATGCTCGGCGTGCACCACCATGTCAGCTTTCCGGCCCATGCGATCGACGAGTCGACGTTCGAGGACGGCAAGATGTTCGACGGCTCCTCGATCACCGGCTGGAAGGGTATCAACGAGTCGGACATGATCCTGATGCCGGATCCGGACACGGCCTACCTCGATCCGTTCAGCACGCATACCCTGCTGGTATTGCATTGCGACGTGCTGGAACCGTCGACGATGCAGGCTTACGGCCGTGACCCGCGCTCGATCGCCAAGCGCGGCGAGGCGTATCTGAAGTCCACCGGCATCGCCGACACCGCGTTCTTCGGTCCGGAGCCCGAGTTCTTCATCTTCGACTCGGTGCGCTGGCAGAACGACATGGGCCGCGTGTTCTACGAGATCGGCTCCGAAGAGGCGGCCTGGAGTTCGCGCTACAAGTATGACGGCGACAACACCGGCCATCGTCCGGGCGTGAAGGGCGGTTACTTTCCGGTCAGCCCGGTCGACTCGCTGGGCGACCTGCGTGCCGACATGTGCAAGGTGCTCGAATCGCTGGGCCAGACCGTCGAGGTGCACCACCATGAGGTGGCCAACGCCGGCCAGTGCGAGATCGGCGTCAAATTCAACACGCTGGTGAAGAAGGCAGACGATCTGATCACCATGAAGTACGTGGTGAAGAACGTTGCGCACCAGAACGGCAAGACCGTCACCTTCATGCCGAAGCCGGTCGTCGGCGACAACGGCAGCGGCATGCACGTGCACCAGTCGCTGTCCAAGGGCGGCGAGAACCTGTTCGCGGGCGACCTCTACGGCGGCCTGTCGCAGACAGCGCTGTGGTACATCGGCGGCATCTTCAAGCATGCCAAGGCGATCAATGCATTCTCCAACTCCACCACCAACAGCTACAAGCGTCTGGTGCCGGGCTTCGAGGCGCCGGTGATGCTGGCTTATTCGGCCCGCAATCGCTCGGCCAGCTGCCGCATCCCGTATGTCGCCAGCCCGAAGGGCCGGCGCATCGAGGTGCGCTTCCCCGACCCGGCGCAGTCGGGCTATCTCACCTTCACCGCACTGATGATGGCCGGTCTCGACGGCATCCTCAACAAGATCGACCCGGGCGCACCGGCCGACAAGGATCTGTACGACCTGCCGCCGGAGGAGGAGAAGAACATCCCGCAGGTGTGCTCCAGCCTCGATGCCGCGCTGGAAGCGCTGGACAAGGACCGCGACTTCCTCAAGGCCGGCGGCGTCTTCACCGACGACTTCATCGACGCGTATATCGAGGTGAAGATGAAGGAGGTCACCCGTTACCGCGCCAGCACCCACCCGCTGGAATTCCAGATGTACTACTCGCTCTGAACCTCTCGCCTTGATGCGGCACAAAAGCAACGGACGCTTCGGCGTCCGTTGCTTTTGTGCCTGCCGGATCGTGACGCAGGCTTCGCTCCTACCGGGCCGGGAACCAGGCCGGTCGGGATTCCCGCTGGCGGGACGGACCATCAGGAATCGGATTGGACGGCGCTCGACGATACTTTCGGCCGCGCATGCCCGGTGATCTGCAGCAGGCCGCGCAGCAGTGCGAGCGGCGTCGGCGGACAGCCGTTGACCACGGCATCGACCGGAATGACGTCGGCGACGCGGCCGCGCGTTGCATAGTTCACCCCGAACACCCCGGTGCAGACACTGCAGTCGCCGACGGCCAGAACCCATTTGGGATCGGGCATCGCCTCGTAGGTGCGCCGGAGCGCTTCTTCCATGTTGACCGACACCGGACCGGTGACCAGCAGGACATCGGCGTGCCGCGGGCTGGCCACGAACGCGATGCCGCTGCCCTCGAGGTTGTAGTAAGGGTTCGACAGCGCGTGGATTTCCAGTTCGCAGCCGTTGCACGATCCGGCATCCACGTGACGGATGCGCAACGCGCGACCGAACACGGACTGCAGGTCCCGCTGCAGCTTTTCCAGTGGTGCGTCGCGCACCGTGGATGTCGGCAAGGGTTCACTGAGAATGCCGGTGCGTCGGATGCGTGCCAGGATGGTGAACATGGTGACTTACCCGTCGTGACCGCTGTAGGCGAGGTTGAATGACTTGTTGATCAGCGGGAAATCCGGAACGATGTTGCCGATCATGGCGTATTCGATCAGTGGCCAGTTCTGCCATGATGGATCGTGCGCGTGGCAGTGCCCCACGCGGTTGTCCGGCGCCGTCTCCAGGGCGATCAGCACCGGCCCGCGCCAGCCCTCGATCAGGCCAAGGCCCAGTCGGCCCGATGGCGCCACCGGAACCGGGACAAGGCTCGGTCCCTCCGGCAGCGTCTGCAGCAGGGACCGGCACAAGCGCAGGGAATCCATGATTTCATCGAAGCGGACCTGCACGCGCGCGGCGACGTCGCCTCCGGAATGCAGCACGCGGCCGGGCGGCAGCACATCGTAAGGTGGCCACGGCAGGTCGATCCGCGCATCGCGGGCGATGCCCGAGGCGCGTCCGACCAGGCCGATGGCGCCGTGTGCCCTTGCCAGTTCGGGGCTGAGCAGGCCCGCATCGCGAAAGCGATCCTGCACGCCGGCGTGGTCGTCGTAGATCGCACGCAAGCTGGACACGGCCTGTTCCAGCATTGCCACTTCATCGAGCATGCTGTGGATCATGCGTGCGCCAAGGTCGATCACGACACCGCCGGGGAGCAGGTAGTCGAAGAGGTAACGCTGGCCGAAAGCGTCCTGGTTGAGACGGACCAGTTGCTCCTTCAGGCTGGAGAACTGCACCAGGCCGAAAGCCAGGCCGGCATCGTTGCCCAGGCTGCCCAGGTCGCCCAGGTGATTGGCGATGCGTTCACGCTCGAGCGCCAGCGCGCGCAGGGCCGCGGCACGGCGCGGCAGTTCGGTTTCGGTGATCGATTCCAGCGCGGCACAGTAGGCCCAGGAAAACGCCACCGTGCTGTCGCCGCAGATCCGGGCCGCCAGACGATGGCCCTCCTGCAAGGGCATCCTGTCGAAGCGTTTGGCCATGCCCTTGTGGGCATAGCCAAGGCGTTCCTCCAGCCGCAGCACTTTTTCGCCCACCACGGAAAAGCGGAAATGACCGGGCTCGATCGTCCCGGCGTGCACCGGACCCACGGCTATTTCATGTACCCCGTCGCCGCTGACCGGCACGAACGGATAGGGCTTGGCGTGAATGGCATAACTCTGGGTGGCGCCCACGTCGCGGCGCAGCGGAAAGATATTCTCGGGCCAGCCGCCATGGCGCAACCATGGCCGGCAATCTCCTGCATCGGCCCGCAACCCGAGCAGGTCGTACATCGCGCGCTGCAGGCGGTCGGCCACCGGGAACAAGTGGCCGAGCGCGGGGTACGCGGTACTCCCGCCGGCCAGCGCGTGCTCCAGCACCACGACCCGATCGGGCAACAGCAGCGCGGCGAATACGCGAAAGACGCCATCGCGGTCGCGGTCGTCCGTGCCCCACAGGGTGAGCAGGCCGGCACCCTGGTCGCGCAGACGCTGCGCGCCGGCCAGCCATTGCGCGGCATCGACCACCACCCGCCGTGCCGTCACGTTGGCGGGCACGTGGAGGTCCTCGGGCTTGAGCGGATCGTCGGTCATGTCGTCATCCCATCAGCCGGCAATCAGCCGGGCCGCCAGGCGATACCACTCGGCCAGCGCCGGCGGAATGTAAACACCCATCATCAGCACGATCCCCAGATGGATGAATACCGGAACCAGTGCCGGAGTGTGCGGCAACGGCCGGTCGTCCGTATCGCCGAACACCATTGGCTGCAGGCGGCTGAAGATCGCGGCGAAGGCGATCGCCAGGGCCCCCAGCAGGATCGGCGTGGCCCACGGATGATCCCGCATCGCCGTGATCAGCACGAGGTATTCGCTGGTGAAGACCCCGAACGGCGGCATGCCGAGAATCGCCAGGCCGCCGAGCATCAGCCCCCAGCCCACGCTGGGATGAATCGCCAGCAGGCCGCGGATCTTGTCCATGCGCTGCGTGCCCGACAGCTGCGTGGCATGACCGGCGGCAAAGAAGATCGCGGATTTCGTCAGCGAGTGCATCGTCATGTGCAGCAGTCCCGCGAAGTTGGCGATCGGGCCGCCCATGCCGAACGCAAAGGTGATGATGCCCATGTGCTCGATCGAGGAATACGCGAACAGCCGCTTGATGTCGCGCTGGCGCCACAGGAAGAAGCTCGCCAGCAGGGTCGACAACAGGCCGAAGCCCATCAGCATGTGGCCCGGCAGCGCCGAACGCAGCGCGCCGTCGGTGAGGATCTTGCAGCGGATCACCGCATACAGTGCGACGTTGAGCAGCAGGCCGGACAGCACCGCCGACACCGGCGTCGGACCTTCGGCATGTGCGTCGGGCAGCCAATTGTGCAACGGTGCCAGTCCGACCTTGGTGCCGTAGCCGACCAGCAGGAAGACGAAGGCCAGCCCCATCACCCGCGGTTCCAGCTGGCCCTTGACCGCATTCAGATGCGTCCACAGCAAGGCGTTCATGCCTTCGCCCCCGAGCAGGTTCTCGGCGGCGGCATACAGCAGCGCGGTACCGAACAGCGCCAGCGCAATGCCCACGCCGCACAGGATGAAGTACTTCCAGGCAGCCTCGACGCTGGCCCGCGTGCGATACAGCGAAACCAGCAGCACCGTCGACAGCGTGGCCATTTCCATCGAGACCCACAGAAAGCCCATGTTGTTCGTGGTCAGCGCCAGCAGCATGGCCGCCATGAACAGCTGGTACATGCTGTGGTACAGCCGCAGTCGCGCCGGCGTGAGCCGGCCGTGCCCGGCTTCGATGCGCATGTAGGGGCGCGAAAACACGGAGGTCGTGAAACCGACCAAAGCGGTCAGCGCAACCAGGAACACATTGAACGGATCGATGAAGAACTCTTCATGCAGGGCGGTCATCGAACCGCCGTGGATGATCCTGAGCACCAGTGCCGCCGCCGCCAGCAAGGTGGCGAGGCTGATCGCCACGCTCACTTCGGCGGCATACCGTTTCGCGCCGACGACGGCGAGCAGCATCGCGCCAAGCAGCGGACAACCCAGGACCAGCAGGATCTCCACGTCACTCCTCC